>JALSLM010000037.1 GCA_026988295.1 Thiotrichaceae bacterium | reverse complement strand
CTGGCATCATCACACCTGTCAATGATGATAAAGCGATGGCTGATGCTTGGCAAAAAATGGTTGAAATGAAAAAAGATGATTTCATCCAACTTGGCAAAGCCGCCAGACAGCGTTGTTTAGATAACTTTACACTAGAACAACAAGTTCAGCAGCATGAAGATTTATACAAAGTATTACACCAAGCAAATCTTCAGGGAAACCCTCATCTTGATCAAGCCCAAGCTAGTTCTTAACAGCACAAGAATATTACACAAATGCCACAAAAATTCTCTCTAAAAATTGCAGGACAGTCTCATCTACAACGAGGCCTGCATCAGGCTGCAATTTTTAAAGACAAGGTTGAATTAGCGTTCTACAAAGATCAAGAGCTAATAAAAACTGCCAGCCTCTCCGCTGGACAAACAGCTCTTGCAAACACCTTGCAGAGCACCCAAGAGAAAATCTCTTTATTTTGTCAGCGCCTAGGTATTGAGGAGCAGCAACTTGAATATGACCGTTCTGAATTAAACAAAGCAGAAAAACTAGCCTATAAAGTTTTATCTCTTGGGAGAAAACTGCTCGATGCTTTTATCCCTGTACAATGGATAATTGTTTATAAAAACAAAGGCGATCAAAAATGGAAAAAAATAATCCCTGACTCCAAAGTTTTTCAAGCTGACCCCTTTATCATATTTAAAGATAATAAATATTATATTTTTTATGAAGAGTTAAAGTTTGAAGATTGGCACGGTTATTTAATGGTTGCAGAACTTGATCTTGAAAATGCCTGCCTAATCAATGAAAAAGTCATCCTAAAAAAAGACTACCACCTATCCTATCCCAGTGTTTTTAAAGAAAATAACACCTATTACATGATCCCTGAAAGTGGTGAGGGAAATACCGTTGATCTTTATGAATGCACCCTATTCCCATATCAATGGAAGAAAAACAAAACACTGCTTAATAATATTCAAGCAGTCGATTCCACACCTTTAAAAACACCACAAGGCTGGTATTTATTTACCACAGAAGTAGTAAAAGGCACATCTTGCAATGACGAGCTATCTATTTATAAATCAGATGATTTATTAACCCAGCCTTTTAAAAAACTCTATGCTGAACCCGTGATTTGTGATGTTAACAATGCCAGAATGGGTGGGCATTTTATTCAGCAAAATGATGATATTTTTCGTATCGCACAAAACTGCGGCAAACGCTATGGTCATCAAGCCAATATCAACAAAGTATTACAAATAGAAGGAGGCTACAAAGAAGAAACAATAGAAACACTTAAAGCCGATTTCCCCGCCTTTAGCTTTCATACCTATAATCAAGACCACGACATTATCGTTGGAGACATGGAAATACCACGTTTTGATTTATATTCATTAAAACGCTTTACTTGGGTGCAATTAAAGCGAGTTTTTAGGCTCAAATAACCCAAAGATCAAATTAAAAAAATCAACACCTTGCAAAGTTAACAAACCGACATTTCCCGCTCCGCCTTGTCACACTCAGCCAAACTCTTTTCTATTCCATGAAAAAACATCCATCTAATTATTGCTGATAAAGTTATAGATATTCTTTTGTTTTTAAATAAGAAATACTTGCAAGCTCTACCATCGTAAAGATTCGCTGTGAAATTACCACGCAAACCGCATTGCAAGAATGGAAACAACCAGCTTGATAAGCTCACCTTATAACACTTCTGAAATTTTCGTTCCAATCCGCGTCTCGAACAGCCTCATTGTAGGTTGGGCTGAGGTACGAAGCCCAACAAAAATCACACTCTATCTTTTGTTGGTCCTCCTAACGTCAGCCCAACCTACCGTATTCGCGATACAAAAAAATGTAAAAAAAAGGGGGGATGGATATTTATTTGAATTATTTTTTAATTCACTTGATATTACAAAAAAGCATCTCTATAATACGCCACCTCTGATGCGGGGTGGAGCAGTCTGGCAGCTCGTCGGGCTCATAACCCGAAGGTCGTAGGTTCGAATCCTGCCCCCGCTACCAAATATAAAAGAAGGCACATCTGCTCCGTGCTTTCAAATAAAAAAGCCCCGTATTAACGGGGCTTTTTTATTATCTAAAAATAGACAAATTAGGAATACAACTATTGCAAACAGCGTTAGATAATCTCATTAAAAACACCGTTAAAGGCTTGGGTTTCCAACTTTGGGGTTATGAATATCGTCCGCATAGCGAAAGTGCTCTGCTGCGTATATTCATTGAGAAAGAAGGTGGTATCAGCATTGAGGACTGCGCTTCAGTAAGTCGTCAAATGGGTGCTGTACTTGATGTTGAGAATATTATTCCAGTTGCCTATATTTTAGAAGTTTCGTCTCCTGGTATGGATAGAGTTTTATTTACCCCAGATCAATATCAGAATTATCTAGGTGAAACTATCAAGATACGCACACGCACTCCTATCGAAGATAGAAGAAATTTTAAGGGAGCACTCTTACAAACCAGCGACTCTATTGTCACCATTAAAGTAGATAATCAGGAATTTGAGATTCCATTTGAATCCATTGATCGCGCCAGACTAGTTCTGGACTGATCGCAAATGATAGTTACAAGGTCTAAACCATGAGCAAAGAAATACTATATGTTGTAGATGCGGTATCCAACGAAAAAAATCTTGACCCAGAGGATATTTTTGAAGCCGTAGAAACAGCAATAGCCACCGCTTCTCGTAAGCGATACGGCATGGAACAAGACTTTCGTGTTGATATTAATCGTGAAACTGGCGACTATGATACTTTTCGTCGCTGGGAAATCATGGATGATGAAGACCCTGATTTTGAATCCCCTGAAAGACATATTCTAAAAAGCTATGCTGATAATAGAAATCTAGGGCTTGAAATAGGCGAATATCTTGAAGAGCAGGTTGAGTCTATTGAATTTGGTCGCATCACAGCGCAGATTGCAAAACAAGTTATTATGCAAAAGGTTCGTCAAGCTGAACGCCACAAAATGGCTGAGGGTTTTCGCGATAGTGTAGGAAAAATTGTACTCGGCACAGTAAAACGTGTTGATAGACGTGGTATTGTCCTTGACCTTGGAGATAACTGCGAAGCCATTATTCCACGCGAGATGATGATCCCTCGTGAAATAGCGCGTATGGGTGATCGTATGCGAGGTATTCTTCAAGAAATTGATGATGAAGGACGTGGCGGTCCAAAGATGATCGTGTCGCGAGTTGATGAAGAGTTCTTAGTTGAACTTGTCAAACTTGAAGTGCCTGAAATTGGTCAGGAGTTAATTGATATTATGGCGGCAGCCCGTGATCCTGGCTCTCGTTCAAAAATAGCAGTACGCGCCAATGTACCAAACCTTGACCCTGTTGGTGCTTGTGTTGGTATGCGTGGTTCACGTATCCAAACTGTTACCAATGAATTAAATAATGAGCGTGTAGATATTATACCTTGGGACGATGATATAGCCCGTTTTGTCATTAATTCCATGCAACCTGCCGAAGTCTTGTCCATTGTCATTGACGAAGAAAAGAAGAGCATGGATATTGGCGTTGATGAAGAAATGCTTGCACAGGCCATCGGTAAAGGCGGACAAAATGTACGTCTTGCCAGCCAATTGACGGGCTGGACACTCAATGTAATGAGTGAAGAAGAAGCCGATAACAAAAGTCGAAGTGAGCAGAATATTCTTGTCTCACTCTTTGCTGAAAAGCTGGATGTCGATGAAGAAGTTGCTAGCATTCTTGTGGAGGAAGGCTTTACTAGCCTTGATGAGGTAGCTTATGTGCCAACAGAAGAGTTCCTCAAAATTGAAGAGTTTGACGAAGAAATTGTTGAGGAGCTTAGAAGCCGTGCTCGAAATGCGCTACTAGCACTTGCCATTACTGGAGAAGGTGGTAAACCTGCTCAAGATCTGCTTGAAATGAAAGGTATGAATAATGCACTGGCTCAACTGTTAGCCAGTCATGGAATCTGCACTATGGAAGATCTTGCCGAGCAAGCTACCGATGAACTCATCGAATTAGATGGGATTGATGAAGAATTAGCGGCAAAGCTAATCATGACTGCACGTGAGCCGTGGTTTGCCGAAGCGGAAGCTGAAGCCGCAGAATCTGCTTCAAATGCGTAAACCAACAGGAGATAAATCAGATGTCAGAAACAAGTATAAAACAACTCGCCGACTTAATCGGGGCTCCTGTTGAAACCTTATTACTGCAATTACAAGATGCGGGAATCAGTGCATCAAGTGCTGATGACAGCATTAGTGATACCGATAAATTAAAGCTACTAGAACATATTCGCCAAGCTCAAACCCCAGCTGGCAATAAAAGCACCAAAAAATCTTCTGGTAAAAT
>JALSLM010000036.1 GCA_026988295.1 Thiotrichaceae bacterium | reverse complement strand
TTTGTGTGACTACCATAACGATATTTCATCTTTGACATCTCCTAAATTTGAAAGTACTACCATAATCATAGATGAAATCTGTTCGCCTAAAGGCGAAGGTTTTAACCTTGCGCGTGGAAAATAAATGAACGTGGTCGAGGGTTGAATGATTGTGTTTTTTGGTTTTTTAATATCATTGCTATACTTTAGCATCTAAAGACTTGGGTTTGAATAAGTTAAGGAGAACCTGATTAAGTTGATCAGACTTAGGTTTGAATATTTCGCTATTTTAACAGTTGCTATTCTTTTATAAGCTCTTAGAATATGGGCAGAAAATAAACCACTACGTCGAGATTCATTTGATATGCTAAAAAATAGTCAGATAAAAATTCAGCCTGTTAAAACACAAGCCTATAATGATCAAAAACCAGGTACATCAGGTTTACGAAAAAAAGTAAAAGTTTTTCAGCAAATGGACTATTTGCAAAATTTTGTTCAGTCAATATTTAATTGTTTGCCTGATCTAGTTGGATCAACACTAATTCTTGGAGGAGACGGGCGCTACTACAACCGAGAATCCATACAGATTATTATTCGTATGGCTGCCGCCAATGGTGTAAAAAAAATCATATTAGGGCAGGGTGGTATTTTTTCAACACCCGCTGTTTCGCATCTTATCCGCAAACATAAAGCACTAGGTGGAATCATTCTCTCAGCCAGTCACAATCCAGCAGGGATGGATGGTGATTTTGGCATAAAATTTAATATCAGCAACGGTGGCCCTGCTCCTGAAGAATTCACCGATGCGGTATATGCAGAATCGCTAGAAATCACTCAATATCATATCGGTCCCATCAAAGGCATACCTCTTGATATATTAGGTACTTACACCCTAGATGAAATGGAAATAGAAGTGATTGACTCGGTTAATGATTATGCCGAGCTTATGGCAACGCTATTTGATTTTGACAAAATTAAAGCACTGATTGCATCAGATAATTTTAAATTATGCTTTGATGCTATGTATGCAGTGACAGGACCTTATGCGATACGAATATTTGAAGAAATATTAGGTGCAGAAGCAGGTTCAGTAATTCGTTCTGACTGTTTACCAAACTTTGGTGGCGGTCACCCTGACCCAAACTTGATACATGCCAAACAACTTGTTGATATTATGTTTGATGTCGAAGAAACAGGTAGTGCGCCAAACTTTGGTGCAGCATCTGATGGTGATGGTGATCGTAATATGATTATGGGTGACTATTTTTATGTCACACCCAGCGACTCATTAGCAGTGATCGCAGCCAACGCACATCTCATTCCTGCTTATAAAGATGGCTTAAAAGGCATAGGACGTTCTATGCCAACTAGCCAAGCGGCTGATCTGGTAGCTGAAAAACTTGCTATACCCAGCTATGAGACCCCTACAGGCTGGAAATTTTTTGGCAATCTTCTGGATGATAAACGCATCACACTTTGTGGTGAAGAAAGCTTTGGTACAGGCTCAGACCATATCCGTGAAAAAGACGGCTTATGGGCAGTGCTTTGCTGGCTGAATATACTCGCAGAAAGAAAGCAAAGTGTCGAAGACATCGTGCGCCAACATTGGGCAGAATATGGGCGTAACTATTACACTCGGCATGATTACGAAAATATACCAATCGAAGCAGCAAATAAGTTATTTACCACCCTGCAAGCTAATTTAGGGACATTAATGGGGCGAATCTTTAATAACCGTACCATTTTTATTGCAGATAATTTTAGCTACCTTGACCCTGTCGATAACTCACAAAGCAATAATCAAGGGGTGCGAATTATCTTTGATGATGGCTCAAGAATTATCTACCGACTCTCAGGCACAGGCACAGAAGGCGCAACACTCAGGGTTTATATAGAACGCTATGTAAAAGACATAAATGAACATGATCTGGACACCCAAGAAGCACTCTATGATCTAATAGAAACCGCAGAATTGCTCGCCAATATTATTGGCTATACCGACCGCCATGAGCCAACAGTAATCACCTAAGGTAAAACCTGAATAAGTCGATTAGAATTTAGCGCAGAAAAATCTTTCGCTATTTTTCATGAAGTGAGTCGTAATAGTTATTCTATTGCATCGATCTTCATGGAAAATATTGGAAGAATTGGCAAGCTAAAACTAATTAGATTTGACCAGGGTTTCCATAAGTAATAAAACTTTTTCTTTAATCAAATCCCTTACTTTATTGAAGTCTTGCTCATTCATATTTTTAGGGTCTGGAATAGCCCAATCCTGCCTTTGTTTTGCAACAACATTAGGGCATTCATCACCACATCCCATGGTAATGGCAAAATCATATTCAATATCAGGAATATTATCGAGAAACTTTGATTTATGATCATCTAAATCATAACCAACCTCCAGCATTGATTTTATCGCCTTCTTATTAACTTTACCTGAAGCGCGTGAACCCGCACTATAAGACTTTATTACATCTTTCCCATATATTTTTGCAAATGCCTCAGCCATTTGGCTTCGGCATGAATTTTCTACACAAACGAATAATATTTTTTTCATAATCTACCTTGATTGATTGATTGATTGATTGATGGAGAACTCTTAGGTTAAGTTATAAGTGTAGAGCATTTAAAAAAATCAATCCATAAGCTAATTCTCAATCTACAACCCTTTTTATTACCATAAAGGACACGAAGCCCAAGCTATTTATTCTTATATATTTCTCATTAAATTTATGCTGCTAAAGCTTTATCTCCGAATAAAAAGTGTAAAAAACGGGGGGGGGTGGGTATAATCCCGTTTTTATTCGATTTATGGGCTTTTCTGCTTATGTCAGAGCAATACGATACGTCTACTTTTCAAGGTTTGATTTTCGCTTTACAAGATTATTGGGCAAAACAGGGTTGTGCAATTTTACAACCGTATGATATGCCAATGGGTGCTGGTACGGATAACCCTAATACCTTTTTACGTGCAATAGGGCCTGAGCCTTGGAATGCGGCTTTTGTGCAGCCTTCGCGTCGTCCGACTGATGGTCGATATGGGGATAACCCAAATCGTTTGCAGCGTTTTTATCAGTTTCAAGTCATTATGAAACCTTCACCGCTGAATATTCAGGAGTTGTATTTAGGCTCTCTTAAGGCAATGGGCTTTGATCCGCTGGAGCATGATATTCGTTTTGTGGAAGATAACTGGGAGTCACCAACTCTGGGCGCATGGGGCTTAGGTTGGGAGGTCTGGTTAAATGGTATGGAGGTGACGCAATTCACCTACTTTCAGCAACTTGGTGGGCTGGATTGTAAACCTGTTATGGGTGAAATCGCCTATGGGCTTGAACGTCTTGCGATGTATTTACAGAATGTTGAAGTGGTCTATGATCTGGTTTGGGCGATTGATCCTGCGGGTAATAAGGTTACTTATGGTGATGTTTATCATCGTAATGAGGTTGAGCAGTCAAAGTATAATTTTGAATTGGCTAATGTCGAAGAGCTTTTTCATCACTTTGATGCAGCAGAAAAAGAAAGTCAGGCTTTGATTGAAGCTGGTTTGCCATTGCCTGCCTACGAGCAAATGTTGAATGCTTCTCATGCCTTTAATTTGCTTGATTCACGTCATGCTATCTCAGTCACTGAGCGTCAACGCTATATGTTGCGGGTGCGTTCATTATCGCGTGCGATTGCACAGGCTTATTATGATTCGCGTGAGGCTTTAGGTTTTCCACTCGTGAAGGAGAAGCAAGAGAAGAATAACAAGGAGGAGGGCGCATAATGTCTAAAAATAGCGAGTCTAAAAATAAAGTGTCTGATACTAAAGATATATTAATCGAGATTGGTACAGAAGAGCTTCCCCCTAAAGCATTACGCATTCTATCTGATGCATTTACTAAAGGCGTAGTTGATGGTTTAAAAGATGCTTCGTTGCAAGCAGAAGAAGTGGTGGCTTATGCAGCACCTCGTCGTTTAGCTGTTTTATTAAAAGCAGTGCCTGTTAAACAGGGTGATCAGGTGGTTGAGCGCAAAGGCCCTGCGAAAAAAGCAGCCTTTGATGCTGACGGTAACCCAACTAAAGCCGTCGAAGGTTTTGCGCGTTCATGTGGAGTTAGCCCGCAAGAGCTAGATGAAATTGAAACACCTAAAGGGACTTGGCTGGTATTTAAACAAGAGCTTGCAGGTAAGAAAACAACAGAGCTACTGCCTGAAATAGTCACTCAGTCACTGGCTAAATTACCAATTCCCAAGCGTATGCGCTGGGGTGATAGTGATATAGAATTTGTACGTCCAGTGCATTGGATTGTTATGATGTCGGGCAATGATATTATTGAATGTGAAATATTGGGCTTAAAAGCAGCTAATGAAACACAGGG
>JALSLM010000035.1 GCA_026988295.1 Thiotrichaceae bacterium | reverse complement strand
GCTAAATTCTAATCGACTTAATCAGGTTTTCTTTAAATAGCTGTACATTTTGTTCCAATAGTAGTATTAGGAGTTTGTTCACAGATAGACAGCTTCCTAAGAGACTGTTTGAGCGGATTAAAACTAAAGCAAAAAAGGAACTAACAAATGAATTCAGAAAAAGTCATCTTTGCATTTTTTATTGTATTAGCACTGACGCTTAATTTTGGTTTTTTTCTAGGAGGTATGGATAATGCTGCACACCATAATATTTATGAGCTATTTGCAGCAATTGTTATAAGTCTTGTTTCGACGATTCTTAAAGTTGGTGACCGTACTCATCTGGGAGCTGTTTTTCTCGCAACTAGTCTGGTGGCAGATTTACAATTAATTGCAGCAGCAGTTGTTTGGGGGTTTACTGCTCATGTCATTGGTGAGGCTCTTCAAGGTCATGCGCTTGCGACTGTTATATCCTTATCTGGTGGAGCCTTATTGGCAAATATAATTTCTGTTGTTTTACTGGTAGCTGAAACTATGATGGTACGTCGTTAACGCTAATAAGTTACTGAGGATATCTGTGTGCAAAATCTGATCTTTGTTTTATTTAGACGCTTACGCTTACCTTTAATCACACTGATCATTGTTTATGCTGTTTCAATTATTGGCTTTGTGCTGATCCCTGGCATTGATGATCAGGGAAACCCTTGGAAAATGTCCTTTTTCCATGCTTTTTATTTTGTTAGTTTTATGGGAACAACCATTGGTTTTGGTGAAATTCCCTATGCTTTTACTGATGCTCAACGCTTTTGGGCATTACTTACCATGTATGCAACTGTTGTCGCTTGGTTGTATGGCGTTGGGGTATTATTAAGTGTCTTTCAGGACAAAGCTTTCCTTAGATCATTAAAGACTCATGCGTTTAATCGTCGCATAAAAAATATTCGAGAACCTTTTTATATTATTTGTGGTTATGGTGATACCGGCTCGCAATTAACACATGCTCTAGCAAGTGCAGGAATTTTATCAGTTGTTATAGATTCAAACGAAGATCGTATTAATGAATTAGAAGCAGATGATTTTTTAGTTCCTCCTATTAGTCTTTGTGCTGATGTGTCGTTATCAGAAGTTTTAGAAAATGCAGGAGTTACACATCCTTGGTGTTTAGGTATTATAACTCTTGCCAATGATGATACTGTTAATTTGACGGTAGCAGTTATTGCTGAGTTGCTTAACCCTGATTTACGACTTATTTCTCAGGCAGAAACCCCAGAAGCAGAGGCAAATATTCTTTCATTTGGTGCGAATGAAGTAATTAACCCCTTTGAGACATTTGCATCACGTTTGGCTTTGGCTCTTAAATCTCCGGGGCTTTATTGTCTCTATGATTGGATGACAAGTCCATCTGGAATGAAGATGCGAGAACCCCCTGTGCCAAAAGCAGGTAAATGGATTATTTGTGGTTTTGGTCGGTTTGGGCGAACTCTTTATGATCATCTTGATGATGAAGGCATATCACTTCGGGTGATTGAGCAAGATAGAGAAATTAGAGATTTGCCTTCAGGCTCGATAATAGGTAGACCAACAGAAGCATTAGCACTGACGAGAGCTGGTATTGAAGAGGCATCAGGCATTATAGCTGCCACTAATGAGGATGCCAATAACCTATCTATTATAATGACGGCTGAAGAGATAAATCCTAGTATATTCTGTATCGCTCGTGAGAATCAGAGTAAAAATGCACATCTATTTCAGTCTGCTAACTTGGATATGTTGATGCAACGAGGGACAGTCATTTCTAATACTATTTTTGCTTTTATAAAGACTCCTATGTTAGGAGATTTTTTGCGTATTGTTTCGCGTTTTAAAAATGATAAGGCAAACGAATTAGTGAGTCGAATTATTGGTGTGGTTTATGATGATACTCCTGAATTATGGGAAATCTGTATCAATGAAAAAGATGCTCCAGCTCTATTTGAAGTGGTAAAAAAACAGCAGATACTTGTTGCTGATATTCTTTGTGGGGTGGCTATTGCAGAATGTGATAAAAGTAAACATAGTATTGCTTTAGCACTTTTTTTGAAACGTGGAAAAGGGAATGTTTTATTGCCCGAAAAAAATCGTATTATTCGTGAAAATGACCGTTTTTTAATGTGTGGAACAAAAGAGGCACATCAACAAATGCTCCATGTTGTAAATAATATTAATCTACTAGAATCTGTATTGTCAGGAGAAGACCTTCCTGCTGGTTGGTTATTTAGAAAATTGAGGGAAAATAAAAAAGCTAAGAAAAATCTGACGTGATACTTGTTAAATTGCACTATCACTAATCTGATGGAATATTGATTTTCAATTGTTTCCTTCTATATCTTTCTTTTGTTCTCCCACAATATTAGATTGAGGTAATACTGTTGTAAGGCTGAATATTTTCCATAGTTGCATTCCACCACGGTAGTATTTTAACTTATTAGGTGGATAGCCCGCTTTGATCAATGCCCGAATTGCTCGGGGTGATTGGTCACACCAAGGACCATTACAGAAAAGACACAACTCTATTGTTTCTGAAAAGTCTATCTTTCCATTATTATTTTTTACTCCTAGTAATTCAAGAACCTTACTGATCTTGTTACTAGTAAACAGGATAAAAGGTATATTTATTGAGCCTGGAATAGTTTCTGTGTTAAAAAAACGTGGCATTCTGGCATCTATGAGAAGTCCTTTATCAGTATTAACTTTTTCTTTCATAAAATCTAATAATTCAAGTTCCCCTATAGTTTCTACTCCTGGGGCAGCAGACATAGGATGAATACAGAATGGAGGGCAAGGACGAGATGTTTTTGAGAAATCATCAATAAGACGATTTTTAGTATCTTGGATACGCTTAATTTTTATTTTTGTGCCTTGGTGCATGATGTTAACGAAAGCAAGTTTTTCGGTCAGTCGAACAGGGTATTCATCCTCTGCACTTGCAAGCTGTGAGCAAGTAAAAATAAGTAATGAAATAAAGATAAAAGAGAAAAGTTGTTTCACTAAAAAGAATAATAAGTACATGGTTTTAAATATAGTTCTAAATACATAAATAAGAAGCCGCAAAGGGTGATGTATATATTGTAGACTATAATGACAAAAAAGGAGATTCAGTTACAAGTTAGTCTGGTACAACAATATTATTTGTTAATTATGAATTTTATTTTATATATATTGACTTATATAAATGTAAGTATAATTTTTTAGTGAAATACTTTTGTTAAGCGTTGTTTATTAATTAAGTATTCGGTTTTAGTTGAATATACTGCCGCGCCTCAAACAGGCATCCAAACGTAATGAGTTACTCATTATGAAAAGCTAAGGAATGTGTCCTTTTTCATAATATATACCTGAATCCGTGAGGCTACTACGGCATGATGAACAAGTTATTGATTCCACAGCGGTTTAAAAAATACCCGCTTAACCTATGGGTGAAGCTAAGATTTTTTAATTCCACTGTGAAACCAATACCTTATCCCTCATATCCGCATTAGCCTCACGGATTCAGGATATAGTTAAGGAAGACCTGATCAAGTCCAATTATTTATAGCTTCGTCAAATCCGCCGATATTTTCCACGAAGCTCGGCGCAATAGAATAACTATTGCGTCTCACTTCATGAAAAATAGCGACGGATTCAGGTTCTAATCAACTTAATCAGGGTTTCCTTAAGGATTGGATCATTTTTTTATAAAGAAAGATTTTGTTATGAACATTATCACCGCTTTAATTTTAAGTTTATTTGTTTTTGATGCTCATGCTTTTTTTAAGGATGGTAACTTACTCGTTTTAAAAATGAGAGAGTTTGAAAAGGCAATCAAGTCTGACCCGTCTGCAAACTATCAGGATGCAGTAGAATATAGAAGCTATGTTATTGGGATTTTTGATTCTTTAAGTTTACGAAAAAGAATTTGCTTTAAGAATGTGCAGACAGGGCAGATAGCCGAAGTAGTCGCTAAATATCTTAATGACAACCCTGCAAAGCGCAGTGAGCCTGCTTATTATTTAGTTGAACAGTCTCTGTTGATAGCGTTTCCATGTAGAAAGTAGAAGCTGAAAAGGTAGGTATGTAGGTTGGTACTGAGGAGCTCAGACTAACCTACAAGTTAATCGTATAAACTATAGGTTTAAGCACTATCCAGAGTCCTTATTTTGGAACTCGGATAACTTGACCAATGACGAGCCGTACTGTTTTATTTCTTCTGATTTGAGGATTAGCCGCTAATATTTTTTTATAGTATTTGCCGTCTCCATAGGCTCTTTTTGCAATACTCCAAAGTGTTTCACCTTTTTTTACTACAATTGAACGCACAGCATTACTTCTAACTATTGATTCTTGGTTTAACGC
>JALSLM010000034.1 GCA_026988295.1 Thiotrichaceae bacterium | reverse complement strand
CTAGCGGAGATAAATGCTAAAGTAGATTATATTCGTTTTTGTCCGCACACGCCTGATGATAATTGTTTTTGCCGAAAACCTAGACCAGGAATGTTGCTAGAAATAGCTAAAAACTTTAATCAGCCCGCAGAGGAAGTTATTTTTATTGGTGATACTGCCTCTGATAGGCAAGCGGCAAAGGCTGCTAATATGAATTTTGTTTTGATGAAAACAGGGAAAGGAGAAAGCACCTTTAAAAGCCTAAATGAAGCGGAGCAAAAAAGCATTTCAGTTTTTCCATCATTAGAATTTTTTGTAGAGGCGTTGTTGGGTAATTAGCTATCATTTATTGCTGTCTATAAAACCTAATAAATACAGTAGTGTCAAAAAGATCAGCGTAAGAATAACAATAACCATAATAAAAATTAAAGGGTTGTTTCCTTGTGCTTTCCAAAAGCAGGGCCATTCTTCTTTATCAATCTGCTTTTTTACCTTTTTAGCGGCATCATCACGTATTTTTTCAATATGTTTTTCGATTAGTAGGGCTTCTTTTCCCTCGAAGCGAGCTTCACCACCTTTCATATTGATTAATGGAACAAGCAGGTCAATATTTGCTCGGGCAAGTAGGGCATTGCGTGTTGGTGATGATAAATCATCAACTTTCTTTTTACAGGGTTTGAGTTTTTCCATATCTTTGGCACTTTGAGCTAGCATCTTACGATTACGCTCTAAAGATATTTTAAGCTCGACCGCCGAAACACTGGGGGAAGGGCGTACAACAGTAACCTGATACTCTTCATTTTTGATTTTAAAGTATGATGAGCCACCACCAGACACTGTTACTGGTAGTGTATACGTGTCTTGTTTGTCACTACTTGATTTATCTGTCATGAATTAGTTAATACCTATGCTTAGCAATGCCATAATGATTGCTAAAAAGTTTATACCCATCCCCCTTGTTTTTTGCATTTTTTGCAGCGGTATAACTAAATACACGGGAGCATGGGTTGGAGTACTAAGTTTGAGAATGCGAAGTTATGGTATTGTGAAGTATAACCCTGAATCTATATTGACTCCACGGATTTAGCTTATACTTTATTTTTGCAAGGTTGGCTGAAAGCAGCGATTACTTTATCATCCAGTCTGACAGCAGTTAACTGTCCGCTCCAGACACATCCTGTGTCAAGTGCAATAACGTGATCGTCGTGATAGTAACCTAAGCTAGACCAGTGACCGAAGACTATACGTAGTGGAATATTTTTACGCTTTTTCCAATGAAACCAAGGCACTTTCTTATTGCGTTTTTTTAATTTAGATTTATAAACGGGGGGATTGTTTAAGCTAAAATTAAAAGCGGCATCTTTTCGGTCAACATAACGCATCCGCGTAAATGAATTTAGAATATAACGGTCACGCGCATAAGACTTTAAATCATTTGACCAACGACGCGGTTTATTACCATAAATATTGGAAAGCCATTCTTTGATGTTATCTCCGCGTAAGGATGCTTCAATTTCCTGAGCATATTGCTTGGCTTCGGGTAGTGTCCAGATAGGTGAGATGCCCGCATGTACCATGCAAAACCCTAAAGATTCATCAATGTGCATAATTTCTTGGCTACGCAACCAATTAATTAAGTCTTCACTTTCTGGGGCTTTTAGGATTTTTTTTAAAGAGTTGTTTGGGCGCAATACACCATAATACATTGCCAGTAAGGTAATATCATGATTGCCTAAAACGACTGTAGCTGAATCTCCTAAGCTTTTAATAAAGCGAATGGTTTTTAATGATTTTTTACCTCGGTTTACTAAGTCACCTGCAAACCATAGTTGATCATTTTCTGGGGAAAAATCCAATTTTTCGAGCAGGCGTTGTAATGAATCATAACAACCTTGCACATCCCCTATTGCATATATAGCCATATTTCTTATTTGTAAATTCTATTTGCTGATCTTACTCTTTTTTTTTTGTGATTAAAATATATACTCTTCATATTTAAAATATCCCTGTTTTATATTGCTGTATTACTAGAACCTGAATCCGTGAGGTCACTACGGCGCAGGATGCAAGCTGTTGATTTATGGGGGGGTTAAAAATATCTGCTTAACCTACGGGTGACGCTAAAATTTTTAAATCCCATGCTAAAACAATATCTACGCCCTGTTATGCGCATTGACCTCACGGATTCAGGTAGAAGTCACGCTGGCAGGTTAAAAATAATTGGACTTGAATAGGAATTCAGAATATTGGGCAAAAATTCTAAAGGTCGTTATAATCTCATACTATGACAATAATGATTCCTAGTAACTGTGTTGA
Organism: Thiotrichaceae bacterium; assembly: GCA_026988295.1. Taxonomy (GTDB): domain Bacteria; phylum Pseudomonadota; class Gammaproteobacteria; order Thiotrichales; family Thiotrichaceae; genus Cocleimonas. The sequence goes on along the minus strand of JALSLM010000034.1, from coordinate 2,136 downwards.
TGTCTGTCCTATTGCACAAGTGCTTTATAAAAACTTAAAAATACAACTTGGAAGTACTGACCGTGTGGTTCAATACTTAGTTCCAAAAGTTGATCTTTCGGGTTCATTGTTTTGGGTGCAACATCGTAGGCAATCCTTATTTATCTATTTGCTGAACTCGGTTGAGAATAGCGTTAATCTGGATAGTATTGAGCGAGATAATGTAGATTTTGAGGATTTGTTAAAAAATAAGGAAGTGTCTCAATTATTGGCATTACAACAGCAACTTTTGCCTAGTGCATTGTGTCTACATCGCAGTAAACTTGCCCCTTTTCTTATAATTAATCCTTACGCGGGTAATAAGCCCAATAGTCATCTGACATTAAAATCTTTAGGTTTATATTTCTCGGGTAAGGAACTAATAAAAAGTAATACACTTGGTAAGTTGGTTTACCAGCTGCTTGGGATGACAGGCTCTGACTTGCTTTATCAATATATGCGTCATGTATTTAATCCTGAACTAATTATTAGTAAAAATACGATTGATAGTGTTAATGATGCGGGTGACGCGAGCTTTGTATCGCTTAAAGAGAGTCTGCTAGATGAAAATCAAGAGCGAGGCTTAAAAGAAAATATTGTATTGCATTCACATAATTATCGAAGTGATAGCTATAATTTAACGGGTGTGACTGGTTGTGTAGCCAGTGGAAAAACAGAAACTTTATTTCAACGTGCAAAACTAATTAAGCAGTTAGAGCCTGATAGTCGAGTGCTAATAATTACTGCAAACTGCGCTTCTCAAGCAAGACTTAGAGAGCGTGATGGCTTTGTGAATAGTGATAAGCCTGTTGAGATTTTTTCGTTTAATGAATGGAGTAAGCAACAGCTAAAGCCATCTGAGCATTTAGCAAGTCATTCAGAGCTAGTGAATACTATTGAAGCACGGCTAAAGAAGAATCTGGAAGAAGAAAATATTAGTCAATTTGTTTTTCTTTGTGAGCTTGATTTTATTTATGGGCGTAAGATTTATTATGAGAATGATTACTTGTCAACTCAAAATATGGCAAGGACTTATCATTTAAATCCTGCACAATTTAGTCAAATATGGAGATCAGTTTTACTACTAAAAAATGAATTTTCTCAGAAAAACTGGTTGTTACCTGCTCGAATCCCTCAGTTGTTATGGGATAGGCTAGAAGAGCAGTTGTTAACTATAGATTATGATCACATCTTGGTTGATGATGCACATTTGTTGCCGCCCATTGCTTTTGAAACTTTTAAAAAAGTGCTAAAACCAGAAAGTGGGCAGATATTTGTAACTCGAAATATAAATCAGGAAATTCTTAATCCAAGTCTGTTATGGAAAGAAGCTAAGCTTGATCTTCGTGGTCGTAATACTCGCTTGCTAAATTCCTATCATATAAACCCTCAAATCATAAATGCCTCAAATGCATTTTTTCTAAACCGATTTCCAGATGCTTGTGATCAGATTGTCGTGCAAGATATTAAAGACTCAGAAGAAGCACTTTTGCCTCGTTTGCTTCACTTTCACTCTGAAGCAGATGAGCAAAATCGTTTATTAAACGAGGTTAAAAAACTGCTTCATAGTGGTTGTGATCCTCAAGAAATTTTAATAATTAGTAATGATAGTGAAATTGCTCGGCTTTCAAGGCTTATTGCTGAAACCTTAAATGTTTCTGTGGATTGCTTGAATGACTTTTATTTTAAAAGTCATAGGCAAAGAACTGGTTTGGGTATTTGCAACTATTTAGAAGCGCAAGGTTTAAATGCTTCGTATGTGTTTGTATTTGGTCTAAAGCAGCTTTTTGATAGGGAGAAAAAAGCTGAAAAAGTTATAGTTATACACCAATCTAGGTATATAGAAAACACACGCTTAATCACAATGGCTATGACAAGAGCAAGGAAGGAACTTACACTTTTTATTACTACCAAAGAGATCCCTCAAGCCTTTATCACTCCCTGTATAAGAATCCCTACAAATATCAATAAAAATAATGAAGAGCTGGTTTCAGTGGTTAGTTACTTGCGTAAATCTTGTGCTCCATCAACATTGGTTTGATGGGTTTAAAGTAGGTTTTTAGATACCCATCCCCCCCTTTTTTTGCATTTTTTATAACACAGGGAAGTTACAGAGAA
>JALSLM010000033.1 GCA_026988295.1 Thiotrichaceae bacterium | reverse complement strand
CCGAGTTCTCGGACAGCCTCCTAGAAACTAAAGTATAAAAGCCTAATTTGACCTCAGAAACGATGTAATAATAAATCTACTATTCTCACTTTGGTTGATAAGTCAGCACTGTAAATCATCTTCAATCTTTAGCTGTCATCAAATTGTCATTTTTCTTACCTAGAATCATATGAAGTGATCCATGAATAAGACCTGAATCCGTGAGTCCAATGCGGATTCAGGTATGAAACACCCTTTATTCATGGATTTTTCTTTTACAAAGATAAAGGTTATAGAAATATGAAACTCCGTCCTCAAACGCATCTTTTTATGCTAACACTCGCTTCAAGTATTTTTTCTGCGAGTTGTTACGCTGAAAATGCACAAATTACTTCACTACAGTTTTCACCTGTCTCATTAGCACAGAATAATGCTGAAAAATCTGTTATGCGTGTTTCGCCAAAACTAACGCTAACATTTTCGGATAATAGCAAAAAGGATTATCCACTCAGTTATAAAATTTTAGCCAAAATGGGGGATAAAATTGGTCATGGAACCATCGGTTTAATCACGGACATCAATGGTAAAATGATTAAAAAAGCAGATGGTTCAGTTGATATTTCAGATGGCCCTGATGGTAACTCACTGATTAAAGTGGGTGATAAATATTTTCTTATTACACATATGGAAGAACGCCCAGGCGAGCTTTATAAGACTGAATTAAAACTGCTTAATAATGAAATCAAGACAGTTGATACTGCACCTGTTGATCTAAAAGATATTGCTGGAACTATTATTAACTGTGCCAGCACAAAAACAAATTATGGCAGTCATTTAGGCGGTGAAGAAGATTATTCTTTAAACTCACGTGCAGCGGATATGGCTTCACCTTTTTATCAGAAATGTACGCTAGATGGTAATGGCACAAATGCTAAGGGTGAAACATCATCATTCTGTGCTTATGTTGATGGTCTTGCCAAGTATCTGAATGATGGCAAAATTGATCCTAAAAATGGCTATAGCGGTGAATCATTCTCTCTCTATAACTATGGAAAAATTGTTGAAGTTCAACCTCAAGCAGACGGCTCAACAAAAGTTGCCAAGCATCATGTAACAGGACGCTATACACCAGAACTTGCCGCTATGATGCCAGACAATAAAACCGTTTATATGTCAGATGATGGTACCTTTAAAGGCTTTTGGAAATTTGTCTCTGATAAGAAAATCGAAGGCTTTACCAAAGATTGGGAAGGCACATTATATGCCGCTAAAGTCAAGCAAACATCTGCCGAGAATGGGGGAGCATTTGATTTAAGTTGGGTTCAATTAGGTCATGCTAAAGACAGTGAAATTCAGGCAATGATTGATGCCAAACCTAAATTAACTGATATATTCAAAATTACTCAATCCAAAGATAAATCTTGTCCTGCGGATTACAAAGCCATTCATGAAGATAGCAAAATCGAGTGTTTAAAGCTGATTGCTGGTAAAGAGAAGCAAGCTGCTTTTCTTGAAACACGCAAATATGCCGCTTATCTAGGTGCAACCATTGAGTTTAGAAAGGAAGAAGGTTTAACCTACAATCCTGATAAAAACGTGCTTTATGTTGCCATGAGTGAAATCAAAAAGAGCATGGAGAAAAACTACAAGGGTATGGAAGCCAGTGGCGATGATATTCAACTGCCTAAAAATGCCTGTGGTGGCGTTTATGAAGTGACTTTGAATGATCAATTTAGTGGCACTAAAATGCACGCATTAGTGGTCGGCAAGCCGCTTAAAAAAGGTGAGAAATACGCTGATGAGTGGTATTGCCATCCTGATGAGATTGCTAACCCTGATAATATGACTTACATTGGACACGACACCCTTTTGATTAGTGAAGATACTACCAAGCATGTAAATAATATGACATGGGCGTATAACACTAAAACCAATCAAAAAACACGTATTGCCTCGTTACCGATTGGCGCAGAAGTGACTGGTGTTGATACTGGCTCTATCGGCAATAAATCACTGTTAATTATCAATGCACAACATCCGTTTAAAGATAACCCTAAAAATGCTGAAAGCAAAAAACCTAACTCAGCCTTATTAGAAGCAGCAACGGACGACCAGCTAAAAGCATATATTGGCTATATTGATGGTCTACCAACAGGTATTTTTAAGTAATTATAAGATGATAGACTGATCACAAATAGCACTTCAGCTGTTTATGAAGTGCTATTTATTGAGAATCTATACAGTCCATGCAGAATTTATACATAGAAAAATGCCATTGAGTGTATGCGTTTTTCTATACATGAATTCAGCTTATAAAGAGCTTTATAAGGCTAGAAGGTTAATATGAGCAAAAATATAAATTTAGCCAATAGAATGATTCCTTGTCTATTAATCCTTTCACTCAGTTTTAACCAAACTTCTTTAGCAGATAGTCAAAAATATATAAAAAAGGGGGGGGATGGGTTTTCATTAAAAACGCAATCAACTAATGCCTATATTAAGCAGTTAGAAGCAGAGAATGGCATACAGTATAGTAAAATCACCCACAGCCGAGGGGCTTATGTCACTTCAATGTGTTATACCAAAACCTATGATGATGATACGGGCAAAACGTATAATCCCTGTTACAGCTGTCATACCAAAGGGATTTTGCCAAATTATTATAATGACACCAATTTACAGTTTGAATATAACTTCCCCAAAGAACTCACAAAAAATCCCTACAGCAATCTATTTAAAGACAAAACCGCTGATATTACAGCAATTTCAGACTCATCCATTCTGAAATATATTAGGCAAAGCAACTACTTTGATCCACAAGGAAAAATTGAACTAGCAGAAAAATTACCAAAAAACTGGGCAGGCTACCGCCCTGACTGCTATTTTAATTTTGATCAAGAAGGCTTTGATAAAAGCACAGAAGGTCAAATCACAGGATGGCGAGCATTTCGCTATTATCCTTTTCTAGGCACATTTTGGCCAAGTAATGGATCAACGGATGATGTCTTAATTCGACTCGATAAACGCTTTGCTATTAACAATAATGGGCAATTTGATCTAAGCTTTTATAAGCTCAACTTGAGTATTGTTGAAGCATTGATTAAACAAAAAGATATTCCACTTTCTCAGGCAATCAATGAACAAGACTATGGGGTTGATCTCAATCACAATGGTCATTTAGACAAGGCTAAAATAATCTCAGCAAAAATACAATCCTATATAGGGCAAGCCAAAAAAGACTTAGCTAATGAGAAGATACACCTTGCGCCAGGGTTATTCCCTGAAAATACAGAATTTTTACATTCCGTTCGCTATCTTGATTGGGATGATGCACAGGAGCACATCATGCTATCTGCACGTATGAAAGAATTGCGCTATGCAAAAAAAATCGGCTGGAGCAGTTATAGTCAGATAAACAGAATGGCAAAATCAGAATTATGGGAGATTGACGCACTAGATAGCACCAAAGCACAACTTGTTACCTTTAGAGGGAATTATGAACAGGGTCTCAATAATCCAAACTCATGGGTTTATCAAGGCTTTATCGAAGATAAAAAAGGTGATTTACGCCCTCAAACACATGAAGAAACCATAGCCTGCATGGGCTGTCATTCACATTTAGGGGCAACCACCGACTCCGTTTTTGCCTTTCCCCGAAAATTTACAGGCGTTGCACCTAATCAACAAGATTACGGCTGGAATCACTGGTCACAAAAAGGTTTAATCGCAATATCAGAACCCAAAGTGAGCTATAAAGATTATGGCGAGCAATATGAATACAGCTTTTATTTGCAAAATAATCATTCAGGCAATGAGTTTAGAGACAACCAAGAAGTCATCCAAAAATTCTTTAACAAAGATGGAACAGCCAATAAAAGCAGCTTTAAACAACTCCATCAAGATATTTCAATCTTACTATTCCCAAGCAAACAACGTGCTTTAAAGCTCAATAAAGCCTATAAAACCATTGTAGACAAACAAAGCTACATCTTCGGGCGAGATGCAAATGCAACAGTGGTAAAAAATGTCTATAAAACCGTAAAAGACAAGCAGTTAACAGGCATAACACAGGGTATACTTCGCAAGTAACGTAAGCACTGCAACGCTCTGCATGACAAAAGATGTAAAAACAAGGGGGGATGGGTAATCCGTAACTAACGTGCATTGTTTAAGTTATTTCATGTGCGCTCCTAAACGGCTTATCAGATTTTATTAATAAAAATCAATTCATTTCTAGGTGATATCCTTATACTCCACAGCCATGATTAAATTACACCAATTTCGCCCTTTCTGGGGGATGCCAAACGCCAGTCCATTTTGCATGAAAGCAGAAACTTATTTACGTTACAAAGGCATTGCTTATTAATCTGTGCCTAGGAGGCTGTCTGAGAACAATCACTTCTGCAATCATCAAAAGCCCTTTATTTTCTTAAAAAACAAATGATTATTTTTTAATCACAAAATGGCGTGTTTTTAGCTTGTTTTCGTCGTTTTTACGG
>JALSLM010000032.1 GCA_026988295.1 Thiotrichaceae bacterium | reverse complement strand
TTTTTACTAATTTTTTGATACGATTAAAAAAGTATTGACGATAGCCCGTTGAGCTAGGCGACATCCACGCGCTTTCGGCATCTGTAGGAACCCAAAAGACCTGCCCTCCTCCACCATAAAAAACATTGGACAAACCATTTATGCCTTTTTGCACCCAATCAGGATGATCCTTGGCCATTGTATGTGGGATATTTTTACCATTTATAGTAATCGCCTCAAGAGCGGGGATATACCAAACAACTCGTAAACCACGCTTATGGGCGGCATTTGAGAATTTCTTAATTAAATCAAGTTCTAGTCCAAATTGTGAATCACTTTGATAATTAGAAAGATCTGAATCAGCCTCAATAACAGTTACTTTTTGTGCAACCATATTGTCAAGCATCTGAGTAATTTCTACATCAGATATACCTATCGAAACGGCTGCGCCTGCTATTTTGGCTGTTTTTGCCCAATTATTAAAAGCACTCGGTTGAGCAGCAAAAGCACTGTAAAAAATACTTTGAAATATTATTTGAAAAAGTAATAAGAAAAAGAAAATTAATTTAAGGGGGGATTTGCTATTCATGATGATCTTCCATAATGATTAAGGAAATCCTGATTAAGTCGATTAGAATTTAGCGCAGAAAAATCTGTCGCTATTTTTCATGAAGTGAGACGTAATAGTTATTCTATTCCGCCGAACTTCGTGGAAAATATCGGCAGATTTTGCAAGCTAGAAACAATTGGACTTGATCAGGGTTTCCTTAAAGACTCAGGGCTAAACCTGAGTCTGCGAGTGGGTTTACCCCTGAATCCAAGCATTCTTTATGGCATAGCGGGATTCAGGATATTGTTTATATTAATTTTAAGGAGTAAGACGCATTGGTGACGGGTTAAATATGTAGGCAAATAGCAATAAAGTTCTGTAGATTGTGGCTGAGGCACGAAGCCCAACATTGTAAGAGTTGTTGGGCTTCACAAGCTCAGTAGCAAGGTACAAATTTCATTGTATAACAACAGTTTTTAACCATTGCTGGTGCATTAAGGGGTGATTGTGATTGCTATCATTGCCCAGTCATCATCTCCATTAGAATCTATGATCCCATACCAAGCTTCTATCGTACCAGTGTAATTACCGCTGGCTGTGTATGCTACTTTGCCATTGACAATAGAAATTGATCCTGTCCAAACCTCATCTACTTCATAGACTTCTATACTATTACCTGTATCATTTGCTAGCGCATTAACAGTCACCGTTTCACCTAACTTTACTGTTGCTGTGTCATTATTGGCTTTCAAGGTTGTATTACCATTTGATGTAACAGTAATAATCAGGTTTCCCCAATCTGTTTCTCCTGAAGAGTCTGTCACTTCATACCAAATATCTTCTTCTCCTGAAAAGTTAGAATTAGCTGTATAGACCAATTTATTATTTGAAATAGCTAAAGATCCATTAGCTGGTTCATCGAACCAGCTAAGTGTTAGGCCTGTTCCTGTATCATTTGCTAATACATCAATAGTTGTCGTTGTACCAGCAGTGACGGATGCTTCGTCATTGTTAGCCTTAAGTGTTGAAGGAGGCGGAGTGCTAGAACAATCTATTGCAAGATTTGTTATTGGATGCGCCGCAATATTAGGGAAATTCAGACTAATTTCATTGGCAGAAATTGTCTCATAAGTATTAATCGCACCACTGACAGTAACATTAGTGGTTGCACATTTGAGCTTGACCCGAACCTTTCCTTCACCTTTAAGTTTGAACTGCAAATTAGTGCCATTACCGCTTAGGCTTAGCAACTGGCTACGACTAGGTAGTTTTGTAATATGAGTTACAGGGCTTGCATTAGGATTGTTTACATGAATTGTATAATTACCTGCATCATTATCAATAAAGACTTTCTTGTCGTCATAGGCATACCAGTTTTCAACTGAGGCTATTGTTGTATTTTTTGGTACTTTTAAGGCAAATTGACCCGCATTATTTGCCGTTACTTTAGCAACAAGTGTATTACCATTTTGTGTTACGGATATTTTGGCTTCTGCCATTGTTTTAATACGGTTAGTAAGATCTTTACCTGTGATAAATTCAGCACCATAATTATAAGCTCTAGCAATTAAGCTATTGAACATATCCATGTTGTAACCTTCATTCCCTGTATCATTAGGTCCATAATCATGCCAAGGCCAGTGAATAATGGCTTGATTATTGTGACTAACCAATGAATCAAATTCATTAAGCCATATTTGTTTCGCTTCCTCCGCTGTATGGTGCTGAAAACCAACGAGGGTAAAATCAAAAGACATATTTGGACTAAGATAGACTTTACTTATGCTTGGCGTTAAAAATCCAAAAGCATTTCTATAACCTGCTCCAGTACTTGAATAACCACCTGATAAATAGTCAACATATTGAATAATATTGAGTGAGGTTGCTAAAGATTCGGGCGCACCAGGAACAGCTCCACCTATATTAGTGAGACCAAGATTTTGCTCAATAACACTACGTGAATCAGCAAATTCAAACTGTATTTGTGCATCAGTTAGAATACTGGTGTTATGTGGATGAGTATAAGAGTGTGTTCCAATTTCACTACCCAAGTTCATATACGACTGATACAAAGGAGCAGAGTAACTCCAGTTTGTTTCTTCTTGATTGGCTGGATTATTTCCCACATTAAGATAATAAGAACCGACAAAATTATAGTTAGCCTTCCATGTTTGTAAGACGCTGAGTAACTGCCCATCCACTAGAGCAACCTCATCACTAAACATGCTCTGATCCATATCATTACGTGAAACGAAAATAGCATTTTCACGTCCCATCTGTAATGAAACAGGGGCTTTGTCGCCATATACACTCCACTGCATGGTAGCCCAGAGTAGGTTAACATCAACCATCTGACTGACTGTTGCAAAAACTGCATGTCGTCCTACATGATTAACAGCTATCAGCGCATTTTTACTTGTCGTATTATTAACAAGCTGTGTCGCAAGAATATCACTTGGATATTGACCTGTTGCTATAAAGTAATCCGTATAAACACCAGTATATTCATGAATTATTTCATTTAAATTATATTCATTAGATGTGACAGGATGGCTGTTATTACTCACAATATATTTCACATTAACTGGACCGGCACCCGAAGTTCGAGTGACACCCATTAGTAATTTCATACGCGAGTATGCATCACCAGGTAAGCTTGCTCCTGTTTCATCATTGGTTAGAAAGTTTCCAGCCGTGATAATACCAATACCATACTGCTCAACAGCAATTCTTAGATTCAGCTCAATGGTGGAAAGATCGGCTACCTTCACATTGGAAAAAGAAGGAAAGACCAGTGTTTTGTATTTATTGATTTTATTGATATCGAGTAAATCTGTTTCTGAGAGCAGATCAAATGGCAGACCAGCCATCATTGCCTGAGACTGAACACTCATAAATAATTGAGCATAGGCCTTTTTATTGAAGAAGCGAGCCTCAGTCGTTTTAGAATAAACAATCGCAATAGGTGCAGAAGCAGTTTGTTTGGCTAAAATATATTGGTTGCTTGCAGGTGAATATGACGATGGCATAAACACGCTATCGTTAATATCAAGTAAAAGGTTTATTCCTTCACCTGCTGGAGTATTAATTAAGCTCTCAGGGATTTCCAATTCAAGAATAGATCCGCCCGTACCATCAGCGACATTAGCATAATTGATAGAACCAGTAACAAAAGTTTCTCCTGCGCCATTGTGATACAATGAGGGCTTACCATTAGCATCAATATTAATATTATATTCTGCCCCCCCTGCAAAACCCCATATTTGATAAGCTGTAGATGCGTTCTGATCTGTGTTTAGCCAAATTGTGGTATTAACGCTAATCGCTTGCGATAAGCTATGGAGCAGTAGTTTGTATTTACCATCTTCATAGCGTCCATATAGCTCAGCATTAGTGACATTATTTGAACCGAGATCTAAACGATCATCATTAGACCAGTCTGATTTATTGCCATCAATTTTGATTTTACCAATCTCTGATAATGGTATTTTATGTAAGGTGTAATGTTTATTATAATCACTTGGAAGAAAGACGCTGTTATTAATATCTGCAAGTATATCTATTCCATTTGCAGTGGGCGTATTCAATAGTGCTTCTGGAATCGCTAACTCTAATATTTGTCCTGATGAAGCATTATTAGCAATAAAAAAATCTAACGCAGAAACAAGTGTTTGACCATCTGCATCTTTATATAGATAGGGTTTCCCATCGGTAGAAATATTAATATTAAACTCATGGCCACCAACATTTCCGTATATTTTATAGCCGGTATTCTGGTTTTGATCGGTATCCAACCAGATTGTTGTTCCTGTAGAAATACTACCCGCTAGATTATTAACAGCGAACTTATATTGACCATTTTCATAACGACCATACAACTCATAACCAGAAACGCTAGTTTCACTGGTTTCTATTCTATCTTCTGTTTTCCAGTCGGATAAATCACCATCCAGTATTATTCCTTGCTGTACAGCAGAAGAAACTGTGTAGCTATTACTTGCAGGATAGTAACTTGATGGCAAGAAGACACTATCATTAATATCTATAAAAACATGAATTTCTTCTGGGTTTACTAGCAAGTTATCAGGAATGGCTATTTCCATATTAGTTCCTGAGCCACCATCAGAAATAATGCTATATGTTAAAGGTCCTGAGACTAATGTTTGTCCGCTTGATCCTGTATAAAGATAAGGTTTTCCATCGGCGGCAATATTGACATTATATTCAGCACCTGCCGCAAAACCCCAGATTAGGTAGCCAGTACTAGAGTTTTTATCGGTATCTAACCATATCGTCGTATTATGACCAATAGTGCCAGTACTTTGATGTATCGCAAGTTTGTAGCTATTAGCATCATGGCGACCATACAGTTCGTATCCTGCGACAACTGTGGTATCTATCCGATCTGCCTGCGACCAATCAGATAGGTTGCCGTCAATATTAATGGGCGCAGCTTTTAAGCTACTTAGCGATACCAGTAGAGTTATAGCCAAGAATTGCAAGCATATCTTGGCAAGCGTATTGAGTTTTTTCATAATAATATCCATCCATAGATATTTATAATTTAAATCAGCAAATCCATTACCCTAAGGAACTCTAAAGATGAAATTAGGGGGGGCTGACCACTATCCAGTGAAGTTTGTAAAGTAATTACGTTAGGAGTTATTTAGAGCTTATACCTGAATCCGTGAGTCCAATGCGGATAGCAGGGGATAAGATATTGGTTTAGCACGGGATTTAAAAAATCTTAGCTTCACCCTTATGTTAAGCGGGTATTTTTTAAACCCGTGATGAATCAATAGCTTATTCACTGTGCCGTAGTGGGCTCACGGATTCAGGTTATACTTAAGAACGTGCACATTCTTTATCTACATATTCCTATATATTACCCACCCACCCCTTGTTTTACTAAAAAAGTGTAAAAATAGGGGGGGGATGGGTAATATACTTTTATATCAAATTAGATTGTTGTTGAATGATTGTTGCACGACCACCGTGTTAAAACACTATGCTAGGAGGCTGTCCGAGAACTAGGAATTGACTGCAAATCCCATAACATCATAATCTGAGCTTATCAAATTCGTTAAATAGAACAACTATTCGCCTCTTTTGATAAGCCCACCTTATAATATTTCTGGCATTTTCGTTTCAATCCTAGTTCTCAGACAGACTCCTAGACTCTAATCGACTTAATCAGGTTAAAATGATAAGCGGGTGAATTTTCTTCCTTTAACGCTGCAACATAAATGTAATGTATTCCAAACGGTTGATTTTTTCCGATAAGATGTACATACCTAAAATGCTACTGATAATGACTGCTAAGGAAAAACCATAACCATAAAATGCGGGCCCTAGAAAAATACTCATCACTGAAAATAAGGTATTTAGAATAAATAAACTTAACGTCAGCCAGAAGGCTTGTTTTAATAAGTTAAAGTAGAAAAATAAATTTAGTGTTGCCAAAAACAATACGAGGATTGCTGTTGACAAGAGGTCGATATAAAAAATATGCAGATAAAGCGGTGATAAATCTAACCATTTAAAAAGACCGTTAGCCACCAAGATGAATAGTATCAATGTTACACCTTGTATTTTAATAATTTCCAAATAAGCATGATAAATACTTTGTATCATGTCATCACGCAGAGATTTTATTTCTGTTAGTGTCGCACTCCCATTAACTGCGGCATAATAAGATTTATATTTATCAACGAAGTCCGTTTCTATTCGTAAAAGAAGACTTGCCATGCCAGGAATAATTGAAATATAGGCGAGGAAAATCGGCATATCATAAACAATGGAGGCACGTAACACACCATTGACACTATCTGATGTTGAAGGAGCGAACCAGAAAACCCATTTATCTACCCATACACCCAGATTAAAAAGAACACCAATAGGAATTAAAATTAGGAAAACATTTTTGCGCTGAAAAAGCTCAAATTGGAATAGATTCTTTGCTTCAAATTCTTGGAGAATCATTACAAATAGCGATAAAAATAAAATAACATGACCAAGTAAAAAAGAAAAAAGGAGAGCTTTAATACCCAATGAATTTAATAATAATGAAAGTAAAACAATGCTCAAATAAGCAATAAAAAACACTGATAAAATAGCATGGTATCGCTTCATGCCTGCAACAAATATAACAACCAGCCAGACATTACAGAGCACTATAAAATTAAGAAACATCAGTAGTGTATAAATAAAATCAAGCTCCCTAAAAAAAACAAGCCATAAAAACAAACCAATAAAACCACTAACAATCGTGCATAAAGCAAGTAAACTGATAAAGTTTGGTAAAACCACAGCATTGTTTTTTAAGTAAATTTGATCGGCCATAAAGCGTATAAATACAAGCTGAAACACACTACTCAACACCAAAGAGAAGGACATCAACCATGTAATAGAAACCAATAGCTCATTAATCCAATGATTGGCTAAGGGGTTTATTATCACACCAATAATACTTACAAATAAAACCCCTACTATTGATAGCACCCAAGGTCCAGAACTTAATGCACCAGCATAGGCATAGGTTTTAAGCAAACCCAGCCAACTATCATTTTTGAGAAGTTTTTTTAACTCAAACCCTATTCCTGCCATCTTTAATCACCTTTTGATATAATTCTTGGTAGCTTTCGAGAAAGAGGCTCTCTCGATAAAGACGCTCCACACGTTGAATGCCTGTTTTTTGGGCGGCATACCACCTTTTTTTATCTTTTAATAATGATGCGGCAGCAGTAGCCAGTGCTTTAGGATTTGCTATTGGTACAACCGCTCCTGCCATTCCCAATGCTTTATCTTCGGCATTTTTACCTTCGATCATCCCTCGACTGAAACCAACATCGGTTGAAATCGCAGGAACACCCGCAGAAAATCCTTCTAAAATAACCAAAGGCTGTGCTTCACTAATCGAACTCAAAATGATCAAGCCTATTTTAGGCAAAATATCATCAATTTTTTGAAAGCCAAGAAACTTAACTTTCTTTTCTAACTTAAGTTGAGAAACGAGTTCATGGCATTCCTTTGCATATCCTTCGTCTTCATCTTCAGGTCCAACAATCCAGCCCTCTGCCTCTGGAAGAATTTTGCATAATTCATCAATACTATAGATAAATGTTTTTATGTCCTTTATGGGTACAACACGCCCTAACAAGCAAACAACTTGCGGTATTTCTTGGCTACGCCGAGATATTAGCTTTCTATAGTGCGTATATTTTACACCGTTGTGAATCACAATAGCATTTGATGGATTTGCCCCTAATTCTATTTGTTTTTGACGATTTTGTTCATACAAGGTGATCGTATAAGAACATGCACTATAGGTAAGCCTTCCCAATATCTCAAAATAAACAATCCATAGCTGACGCAAAGCACTTGTACGATCATCAAGACCAGCGCAGTATTCTCGGTTTATTTCCTTTATCCAATCCGCCTGATAAAGATCAAGCTGCCTCTCTTTTGTATAAATTCCATGCTCTGTCAAAATTAAAGGGCGCTTTTTTTGTTGCTGTAAAAACATCCCCAAAACACCAGCATAGCCCGTTGATATCGTGTGATAACACTTAGCATCTGGAATATGCTTGGATATCTTTATCAATGACAGCAAGGGTGAATACATTGCTCTAATAGCCCAGAAAAACTCATTGAATGCTTGCTCTGGACAGGTTTCATTATAGATATCTTCGATTAAATTCCATGCTTCCTCACTATAAAAGAAATCATTGATATTCAGATCATTTAATAGCAATGAACAATGACTACTTAATTTATCAATATTGGGAACGCGCCCTGTACCTTTTATATCCTCATAAATTTTTATTAAAGCATTGACAAGCTTCTTATCTATATGGCGAGGACTAGGAGTATCAAGTTCTAAGCTTTCATTAAGATAATGCACTTCAAAATGACAAACATTTGAAGGAAGCTGATAACGTATTTTAGAGTAATTCTCTCTATCAGCACCAAGAAATATTATTGAAAACTGATAGTTAGGATGTCCTTCTATTAATTGATGAACCCAGCTCGACACACCTCCCTGTATAAAGGGATATGAACCCTCTAATAACAAACAAATATCTGCCTGTTGTGTTGAGTTATTTAAAGTTTCTATAGATAGATTTTGTTTAATTTTTTTCATATTTTATCTTTACCAGCCCTATTAGCCATCACTACGCATTTTGCAGTAAATAAGCGATTTTCTTTGCCTGAGAAGATTTCTTTATTTCTCCTTGATAAGAAAAAATCTTACTCAATATCAAATAAGGATAAGCTGATTTTTTATTTATTTTAATTGACTGAGTACAATGATGAGTTGCTTCTTGCAATAGCTTCTCCTTATCTTTTGATAACATCCCGATATCCAATAAATGTAAATACTCTTTTGCTACAATAAGATGCTGTTCAGCCTGTTTGTTTTCAGGAAGGCTCTTTAATAATGCTAAATTTTTCTGCAACGTATCTTGCAAGCGTTGCTCTAATTTTCCCTTTAAACTAAAAGCCATTAAACGAGCACTTTCAAAAGGACTTTCTAAAGCTTTTCGTAGCAAAATATACGCTTCTTTATCGGGTAAGTGACGAGATGCAATCAGTAGTTTAAGGTATTCTTCATCATTTAATGTTGAAAGTAAGGTATGTGTATTTTTAGATTTATTACTATTGTTTGATAATTTAGACTCCTCAAGATAATCAAAAATTTGCTGATTATCTATTAGCGTTCTTTCCGTCTGTATTTTCTGCTTATACCTAGCCCTCAATAAATCTTTGTTATCAAGTAACCATAGAATAATTGCACTAAATACAGGCGTAAAAAGAATAACAACAAATAACACAGTAAATAGACTATTTTTACTCTTGAACTTGGAGTAATGGCTTTTACTAATCCAAATTGATGCTACAAGTGCAATCAAACAATGAATAGCTAGTGCTATACTCCACTTTAATGAAACTGGTGGCAAAAGCATGACTAACACAAATGCTTCTGCAGTAAAAAAAATAAAATAGTTTAGAAATGATTT
Organism: Thiotrichaceae bacterium; assembly: GCA_026988295.1. GTDB lineage: Bacteria > Pseudomonadota > Gammaproteobacteria > Thiotrichales > Thiotrichaceae > Cocleimonas. The sequence goes on along the minus strand of JALSLM010000032.1, from coordinate 15,371 downwards.
ACTCATATTAACAGCCTATTAACTTGATATTTTCCTTTGAAAATGCTGAATAGATAATTCAATATTCATCTCTTTAATATTCACTAAAAATTGTTTATAAAAACTATCTTCTAGTTTCTTTTGCCAAGCCGAAGCATTACTCTCTTTAAATAGCGGAACTAGCATAACAAGCACTACGCCATCCTTTTTTTGTAATTGCCATATACGACTAATACCATTGATTTTATTATTGAAAAACTCCTTGTACTTGTTGTGCTCAACGGACAATGGAATTGTTATTCTTATTAAAGAAACCGATCTCACAGAATTTAAAACAATGTTTATGGCAGTCGATGTCTCAAGGAATAAGCGCTCTGCACTCGTAATAGGATGCTGTGAAGCACTCAGCAGATTAGCAATATAACTACATAACAAATTTAACAAATTAAGATGTTGATACTGAAAAATAGAGGGTGTTATACGGACAACAGCCATAACCCCCCATAAACGCTTACGACTATCAACAAGCGGAATGGCAACCTTAAGCTGGGTCATCGCTCGATTTTCAAGTGAATGACAATCCTTAATTCTTACCGTTCGTTTAGTTTTTATTGCTTCTTGTATTAAAATGTCATTATGCAAGTTTTTCATGAAGTTATTTTTACTTGCCAGTGGTTTGGGATTTATTTGGTTATTTTTATCAACATAATAAAAAACTGATTCTTCAAGCCATGTATATTCTTTTAAAGTATCATTAAGTTTATCTATTGCCTGCTTAAACTGCTGCTTATTATCTAAAGGTGGTAACAATGATAATTCAATTAAACGTAAAGAGTTACTCAATGACTGTGTTGTTGTAACAAAACTCTCCTCCAACTGGCTATACCCTATATGTAGAAGTTGTAGCTCTTGCTCTGTTCTATCTCTCGTTTGATTATTGTCTAAAAGCTCCTGACTCATCTTAGTGTATTTTTGCTTCCAGTAATGCAACATCTCTCCAACAAAAATAACAACTAACAAGCTTCCTGCTAAAACTTGAAGGTTCTTATCAAATAAATTACTCTGATAAAAAATCGTATAAGCTATTGATAATATAGAAAGTATAGAAAGACTTAATAATGCATACCAAGTACCATATCGAGCAGCAATGATTATAGGTATTATAATTAACCATGGAAATGCTGTTTCTAATAACAATATATCTTGAGAACCTAAAAGCCATAACAAGCCAGGTATAATTAAAGGCAATAAAACAGCTTCTAAAAATGGATTTAAAGAAAAGGCAAACTGTTGCTTTCTTTTGATAAGCTTATTAATAAAATTAGACTCTTTCCTGTAATCACCCCTAGTTTGATTGTTATTTTGGGGCATTAGTTGTACTCTTCTATCCACGATCATGATTTACCTGCCTTTCTAATTGCATTAATGCCAATTTTTGCATCCCTAGAGTTTGGATTGATTGCTAAAGCGCGTTTGTAATATTTCAAGGAGCTTGACAATCTCCCATTGCGTTGATTGTAAGCACCTAGTAAGACCCAATATCGTGATTTCTTTGTTACATTTGTTCGTCGCATCTTCACCAATGAAGCAAAACGGGTAAAGCTAGCATCATCATAAAAATCAAAACTACGTTGCAAACCCCCGATTAATAATTGACTATCTCCTGTTCTTAAGAATCCTTTTCTTAATGTTGATAAAGCCAAGTTTTCACGTCCTAATTTTGATTGAAGTTCACTTATACGCATATATTGAAATGCTAGGGTACGCCTTGATCGCTTATATTTTCTTTTTAATAAGGTCGAATAATAGCTTAATGCAGATTTTCTATATTTATGTTGCCATGCAATTTCTGCCATAATTGACAAATATTTAGTATCAACTTTTTTACCCCATGAAGTCCTATTTTTAAGCCATAAACGGTAAGCTGTTTTCTTTTTGCGTAGCAACCACAAAAGCTCAAGCTGACTTAAACTAGCTAGCCTGCTATTTCCATAGTGCTTTTCCAGTTTTTTCCATGTCGCTAAAGATGCAGTGTAATGCTTTAGAGAGCTTTGCCACTTAGCAAGTGTTATATAGAGCTCTTTATCTGGCTTATGAGTTGATAGATAAGATTGCAGAAAACTCAAAGCAGACTTTTCTTCCTTTTTATCAACAAGGTGGTAAAAAACATCAAATACTGCTTGCCGTGGCAACTCCCCCGTTTCACTAAGCTTTTGTAAAATATCCAAACCTTTTCCATCAATATTTGCTTGAGCTATATTGATTAGCCTTTGTCTATATCGCTTATTATCATCTTGCGCATAAATCCATATCCAGCGTTCAAGTGCTAAATCATATTTTTTATGGGACTCCTCTATATCAGCCCATACTATTTGTGAATCTAAATTATCAGGGGAAATTTTAATGGCTTGCTGAATATAATTAATTGCCTTGCTATATTTATTAGTTGCAGATTCAATTCTGGCCTGTCGCAATAAAGTATCAATAGAGTCAGGATGTTGCTCTAAATAAGCTAGATTAATTTTTCTAGCCATTTCAAGCTTACCAAATACTAAAGAAATCTCGACAGCCTTATTGATTAGACGCACATCATCGGGAGAATCCTGCAAAGTATCGAGAACAATAGCTAGTGCCGCATCAGCATTATCATCTTTAATATAGAGATCAACAAGGCGATACTTGATAGACCATAAATTATTCTCATCCGTTGTTATTTTTTTAGCTTTTAGTAAGAAGGTTATTGCATCCTCATGATTTTCTGTAACAGCAGCCCAATGAGAGGCTTTTTCATACCAACGTGACTGTTGTTTTGAATGTTTATCATGCCCTCCTAAATACTGAAATAAATAGGAGGAAATTGCTGGATAGCCCGATTCTGCACTTACTTTTGCGATTGCTTCAAGGCTATACCAATATTTATTAGGATTATCTTTAACAACATCTAGAAACTCTTTTATCGTGGAAAACTGCCCAGCTCGAGTCAGTGCTGACAGCCAATTTTTTGTATATAGATTTAAGTTTTTTACAGCTTTAGTTGATTCCAAAGCATTCTTAAACAGTTTAACTGCCGTAACATCATCGCCACTTTGAATGGCTAACTTTCCTGCTTGTGCAAACCATTGAGGTTTTAATGGTAAATTCCTATCTGCTAATTTCTTATATAACTCTGAAGCTTGTGGGTTTAACTCAAATATAGTGCTGTATCTTGCTAAGTGCAACAATGCAGTCGAAGAAAAATTATTAAATCTAGTTATTGTCAGCAACTGCTGGCGAATACTTTGTTTTAGTTTCTTTTTTTCCTTGTCATTCTTTGACTCAAAAAATAAACCAATATTATTATTTAAAGCAACTAACTCATAATCTTTGAGCTGATCATTATCTAATTGATTTACAGCTAGCTTATTAGAAAGTAAATTTCTTGAGAATACCCATAAGCCTTTATTTGATAAATTTTGTGCAAGCAAAAGAACTTCTGGAACAGGAGTTTTATTTTTACTTAATATTTGATAATACTTTGTTTTAAGCGTACTAGAAAACTGCTCTTTTAGCACGCTTGCTTCATAACTATTCAAATAATGAGCTGTCTTCCATGGAAAAAGTACAACCAACAAGAGTGCTACTATTACTGAAATTAATAACAATATTTGAGGTTTAAACAGTTTCTTAGGAAAAATAACCTCTTCCATGAGTCATTCTCCTTTGGTTTATTTTTAAATTTTTCTGAAATCCGTGGGTGAAATTATTAATACGGACAACAGGTTATATAACAATCATTTATAGTTAACCTGAATCCGTGAGTCCACTACGGCACAGTGAATAAGCTATCCGCATTGGATTCACAGATTCAGGTTTAAATCTTTGCATCTTTCGTTAGTGGAATAAACTTTGTACCTTCTTCAATCTGCTTTTTTAACCACTTTTTATAAGCATCTGATTGCTTCTGAAAAGGTAGTGCTGTCATAATGCTAATAAAGCGTCTAGTGGTATGACCGATTGGAAATCCTGATTTAATATTATGAATTTTTATTTTCTCATTTTTATCTTTAATATTATTGAAAAGGGTTTTATATTTATTCTTAAGTGAGCTATTTTTTAAATCAGTACTACTATTAGTTAATAATAGGTGTGTATCAGGATTAATATCTAAACTACCAAGACCAGCAATATCTAGTGACACTATTGAAATCCAAGGAATAAAACCTTCTTTTGCTATTTTAATAGCCAACTCTTTCATCTTTTTAGAATCACTGGGATCAGCATAATCAATAACAATAATATCAATAGCTAATTCTTTTTTTATGCTATTTAATTTATTAATTAACCATTCCTGATCATTTTCTGAAGTCTCTTTATAAACCTTTTTGACATTATCCCAACTTGCAAATAAGGATTCTGCCAGAACTGCCTCTAATTGATCGCCTATGCTTGAAACAACCTCAAAACCACGGTTAGAAATAAAGCGCATATCAGGATAACGCTGATGTATTTTTTTCAGTAATTCTGCAAGTGCATCAGCCTGTTGCTTGCGTTGCTTTTCATCTTTAGCAAAAAGGTAAAAGCTATCCATCGTATCAAGAAACAAACCACGATAACCCTTTTCCCAAAGTGGTGTTACTACCGAATCCAAGATAAAATCTTGCCAACCAGGAGAAGCAAGATCCATAACTTTACTATCCCAGACTTTATTATCACCAAGAATCCATTTCTTTTTGATTTTTTTAAACCATTTTCTTGTTGGTGACACCTCTCCAATACTGACGTATGCGTATACATAAGAGCCTTTTGATTTTAGAGCCTTTAGCTCCTCTGGCTTCACATTATCAGACTCAACAATAATGCGACTATATTGAGATAAAATATCACTCGGGAGATTTGTACCATAAAAAATAGCCGTACTTTTATTCGCAGGAATATTGCTTAAAGTAGCACTTAAAGCCGTTGAGTCAGTTAGCTTTTTAGAATCAGCTTGTTGCTTCATATTCTTATCTACAACTTCTGCAATTGAGGATACAGTCCACGATAAACTTATTATCACAGCTACCGCTACAACAAATACAGCTACAACAGGGTGTTTGAGTAATCCAGTCACAGGTCAGGTTCTCCAGTATTTTCTATATTAGCTAAATCCGAGATGTCACGGATTCAAGATATTAATCCACGTTTAAGCACACGACAGCCTATGGCAAAAAAACCACTAACTTTCATCGAAATAGTATATTTATTAAATTTGTGAGCTTGCTTAATTTATTGAGCACTAACTAAGTATTGAGTACCAAGAGGTATTAGACTCCAAGAAAACTAAATGAAATAGTGAATACACGATTAAAGGCATAGAATCATGGATAAATAGACTACGAAACCGATGCTATTAGGCTCAACTAATAATGAGAAACCTCAAGAGAAGCACCAATACGACGACTATCCCAGTCAACATTTTCTCTTGTGGATTGAAGATAGATAGCATCAGCCTTAATATGAGCATTTTCACTTAGTGCATAATCAGCTCCTACACCAGCTGAGTAACCTGATGCCCAGTCACGATTTTCTTCTTTGGTGCGATTAATATTTCCGTTTACATTTACACTCAAATTTTTAGAGACTTTATAATTAGCATTAGCAATTAAGGCATACGCCTTATATTCAGCTGGAGACCAATAATTCGTCTTAGTTTGATCGTATGACAAAGACTGAGCCTCTACACCTGCCCAAATCCACGGGGTATCTGGTGATATACCATATAAAACTGCAGCACGATGATGATTCGAAGCATTACCATCACTTAATTTTCTGTGTTGAGTACTTGCTTCAGCAATAAATCTTTTTGCAACACGCCATGTGCCTGCTAGTTTTGTTGTTTTTCCAGAAAGCAAGCGGCCATTATCATCTTCAATAATAGCTTCTCTAAACAATAGCTCATCACCATATTCAACAGAGATTGTTGAATTAGTACTTGGCTTAGTCATTATTTTGGCTTTATATGATGTATGATTTGTACGCTTATCAGTACGGTGATTATCCAGATAGATAGCTCCTACATTTACCTCTGTTTCTATTGAATTAGCCAACTTCTTGCCAAACTTAGCTGTAATTTCATTGCCATCATATTTATCTCTCTTGGTCCCAGCAGTAACATAATGGTGACGAGCACTTACCTTAGCTTTAAAAGCCTCCTTAGAATCGTATTCATAGCTTAGTGACCAGTCATCTAACTCAACACCATTGCTATCTGTATACGATGAAATGGAAGAACCTGCCACTGTTTCAAAGATTTTATCAATTGAATTACTAGGCTGAGCAACAAGTGGAGTTGATATACCCACTAGCACCGCAATAAATGCTTGGCTACTGAGCTTAAATAGATTTTTTACTGCTTCTGCTTCCATGCTTCTTTCCTGAATAAGGTAATTTAGAGCTTAGGGATACGCATCAACAAGCTCTGTCTCATTCAGAATTTTATCAGTTTTAATTAGCTCACCATCCATAGCCCATCACAGAAATCAGTCATTCTATCGGTATTTCAACCGACTATCGGAAATATACGCCAGTTGGGGATAACTTTTACCTGAATCCATGAGTTCAATGTGAATAACAGGGCGTTGTATATTGATTTAGCACGGGATTTAAAAAGCTCTGCATAATTGAGTCCACCCATAGGTTAAGCGGGTATTTTTTAAACCCATGATGAATCAATAGCTTGCATTCTTTGCCGTAGTGATCTCACGGATTCAGGTTTTATTTAGTCCTAATCTTTAGAGGCTCTTCTTTCTCTAAAAAATTCTCTAAGAATCTGACCACAGTCATTCATCATTACGCCCCCATTAACTCGTACCTGATGATTATGGCAATCAGCTGAAAATACATCCACTACACTTCCCGCAGCCCCTGTTTTAGGATCAGGCGCACCAAAAATAACATTGGCGATACGTGCGTGAATAATAGCCCCAACGCACATTGTACAAGGCTCCAAGGTGACATAAAGTGTTGTATCAGGTAACCGATAATTATTTAGCACTTCACCTGCCGCACGAATTGCCATAATTTCTGCATGTGCAGTAGCATCATTTCTGTCAATTGGCTGATTCCAGCCTTCAGCAATCAGCTTTTCATCTTTGATGATAACAGCACCCACAGGGACTTCACCTTCATCACGAGAGCGTTCTGCTAATTTAAGGGCATATTGCATCCATTTAAGATGATCTTTATTTTTTCCTATAAAATCAGCATCTTGCACTAATACTTTTTGAGTCATACCCATCCCCCCTTTTTTTACATATTTTTCCAATAGAGCATCCTCTTCATAAAATAAATAAACAAATAAAAAATAACACATTGCCATTGATCTTTTTTAAGATATGCTCTGAGCATCTAAGTATCATTTTTGAGGACAAACTGTGTCTAATTATTTATTACAATTAGTAAAAGATGGAAAAGGTCGTTTTGTGCCATTTCTCGATTGGATTCATGAGCTTAAAAACCCTGAAATTCTAAAATCAGATATTATAGCAGGCATTACAGTTGCTCTTATATTGATTCCACAATCAATGGCCTATGCTCAATTAGCTGGCTTACCTCCTCAAATGGGCTTATATGCCTCTTTTTTAGTGCCAATCGTTGCCGCTTTATTTGGCTCTTCACGGCAACTACAAAATGGACCTGTTGCAATTATATCGCTAATGACGGCGGCAGCACTACTCCCTTTAAACCTAGCCGTAGAACAGTATGTTATGTACGCTGCCATGATTGCAATTATGGCTGGAGTCATGCAAGTAGTGCTAGGTTTGTTGCGTATGGGTGTTTTAGTAGATTTTTTATCTCATCCCGTTGTGATTGGTTTCACAAATGCGGCTGCTATCGTTATTAGTAGCTTACAGCTTGGCAAACTTCTGGGAATAAATGTCAAATCAGGCAATCACCTCTATGAAACACTCTGGAATTTATTGCTAGCTATACCTGAAAAGACGCACTTTCCCACTTTATTTATGGGTATTTTTTCATTATTACTGTTAGTTCTATTAAAAAAGTATACTCCAAAGCTCCCTGGAATTTTACTCACTGTTATCATTACTATCTTGATTTCTTGGTTAATCGGCTACGAAACAATAGGAGGAAAGGTTGTTGCCAAGATAAACAGTGGCTTACCTTCATTTAAAACACCTACAATTAACCCCGAACATTTTTCATCCTTAATATTACCTGCTTTCATGATTGCTCTATTGAGCTTTGTCGAAGCCTTTTCTATCGCTAAAGCAGTAGCCTCTAAAACACGTCAGCATCTCTCCGCTGATCAAGAAATGGTCGGCAAAGGACTGGCAAACTTAATAGCAGGTGTAACTCAAGGTTATGCTGTTTCTGGTTCATTCTCGCGTACTGCCGTGGCATTTGATGCGGGTGCAAAAACAGGTTTTGCAGCAATTGTATCGGGAATTATTGTCGGTATTACCTTATTATTTTTAACCCCTCTTTTATATCATTTACCCGTAGCCACATTAGCAGCTGTCATTATTATTGCAGTTATTGGTCTATTTCATTTTCAACCATTTGAACATGCTTGGAAGGTCAACCCACATGATGGCTTTGTTGCGCTATCCGTGTTTGTTTCAACCCTATATTTTGCTCCACATTTAGAATGGGGGATTTTTATTGGTGTCGCACTCTCATTAGCTTTCTATTTATACCGCACCATGACCCCACACTTTGCCGAACTCGCCTTATCCGAAGAAGGCACTTATCGTGACGCTGAAATATTACACCTTGAAACCAGCCAAACAGTTGCATTTTACCGTTATGACGGTGATCTCTATTTTGCCAACGCAGGTTATCTTGAACGAAAATTATTAAATGCTGTTGCAGGCAAACCCGAATTAAAAGTCATTGTATTAGATTTAGAAGCGGTTGATCAAATTGATGTCACTGGTGAAGAAATGCTAAGACACATGTCAGATCGTCTATCAGAAGCAGGCATCGAGTTTTGTATTTCTCGTGCCAAGTTTAAAGTCATTGATGCGTTAAAACGCTCAGGTTTATATGATGCTATTGGTGAAGAACACTTCTTTGATAAGCGCACTAGAGCCATTAAAGCCATTAAAGAAAAATATGGTCAACGTGTCGATGTCAGTCATTTGATTTTTCACAAACCTGTTAGTGAAGTCGAGAGTGAAGATAAAAACAAGAACGATGACAAATAATATTGTAAAAATAAAGGGGGATGGGTTATACAGCTTTATACATTGTAATAACTCAATGTTGATATGCTTATCAATACCATGAAATTCAATAAAAGAGTCTACTACCCATCCCCCCTGTTTTTTACATTTTTTAAATTTAGTTCTCGACAGGTTCACTGTCTGATCTATTAAGATTACGGGTTAAATACATCATAACGCCAAGAATCAACAGAAGTAGTGCTGTCCCCGCTAATAGCGCATAGTCTTCAAGTTTTAATAATGAATAAAGCATTGTATACAAACCAATCAATAACAGACTAATAATCCCTGTCCTTGAGAGTTTTCGGATGGATGCAAAAGCATATAAACTTATCATTAATATAATAATACTTGCGGCTGAAATATAGGCTGTCACAAAACCAGTATGCTCTGCCATCGAAAGCAAGGTAAGATAAAACATAGAAAGTGCTAAACCTATCATGCCATATTGCACAACATGTAGCTTTCTACCTATACCCAGCTCAAAGATAAGGAAAGTGATATAGGTTAGCGCAAAAAATAATACGCCATATTTTATTGCCCGCGTGATTTTTGAGTAAAGTGAAACCGTCTCAAAAAGATTCACACCTGCCGTAAACTCATGAATATTGAACATTTGCGTTTCAAGCGTCCAGAGTTGTGGGTAATTTCTTGCTAGATGAGGCACAGACCAGTTTGCCTGAAAACCATTTTCACTCACTTTATGTTGATCAGGTAACACGCTTCCCTGAAAACTGGGGTGCGGCCAATCAGACTTAACATAAACATTGGTTGTTTTACCAAATGGGCTAAAATAAAAGCCTTGGCTCCCATTAATATTAATATCCAGACTAAATAAATAGGTTTTCGTATCAAGAGGCTTTCCTGACTCCTTATCAGATGGTTTTGCAGATGATCCTGAAGATAAATTTAACGGTGCATGAAAGCCATTTTTCAATGTACTTGTTACTTTTGTTCCAGGCTCAAAATCAATTAACTGAGCAGATGAATGGCCAATGCTTTGATTATTATCTCCACTGACATTCCAGCGTAAGCCTGAGACTTTATTGATTGCCTGAGTGTCTGAGATTCCCAATGCTAACCATGCTCGATCCCAGTGGATTTTATCAACATGACTAGAAAGCCCTTTAATATCAGGAGACTTAAAATAGCCGTTTATTTTTAAATCAGCGGTGTAAACCAGTGATTTATAAATACTTCGTTTACGTGTTTGCCCATGCAAATTAACATCAATTTTCAGATCATTCGGCAAAACAATAGCGGTACGTTGTTCATAGTGAACTCGGTTTACCTTACGTTCATTACCATCCTTATCTGTTTTAACAATTTCAGTAATAAATTTTTCAGTATAAGGAACAAATAAGGCTGGTCCCTGAAGCTTCTGTTCATGCCCCCATGTATTTGCAATATCATTAAGAACTTGGTTATAGAGGGAGCTTCGTTCACGAACAATATCATTTACCATGCTCAGTGGAATTGTCATCACTCCAATAAGAACAGCAATGATAATAAACCGAAATAGTAGAGAATCACTCAGCTTCTTAATATCACTGAGGTAGCTCTTTATAAAACCACTTGCCCCTATTTCTCCATCATCAGAATCCGAAGCCTTAATCAAACCAATTTTACGCGCCATAAATATGGCAAAAAATAAAGCTCCAGCCAAGATTGAGATAAAAAACAACACTCCAAGCAAACCAATAAGAATATCCATGCTTACATCCTCTTGTTAGTAGAGGTATCAGCATACAAACAGGATTTGTAAATAGTGTGCTACTTTATGAAAATTTTATGACAAGTTGTGCAGTTTTAAAGGAGCTACAATATTGCCTCCCATCTTAGCTTGCTATCCAAGAAACAAAAAATAAAATCACTTCAAAATTATCTGCAAATCTTGCGCATGTTCAGCGGCTTTACGCCCTAAATCTGTTAAATATCCTCCATCATCTTTTGTGATGATTCCTTTATCATGCAAACGCTGAGCAGCACCAATTAACTCTGGAGCGGCCTCATGATGCACCTTGATTCCATCTTGTTCATTTTTTAAATTAAACTGAGACAATAAATTAATCTCATCCACAAGTTCAGCAGTAAAAATCATAATAATCCTCTAATTAGTAAATAACAGGCATTCTACCTAAAATTAATTGAAACAACATCAATAAGCGGTAAGGAAATAACAAATAAAGCCCCTTCCTCTATCTCTCTATTCTCTATGCCTCCATTTGATGCAGCTAAGATTGACTCAATAATCCCTAAACCTAAGCCTGTGCCACCACTTTCACGCCGAGTAGTAAAAAAAGGAGCAAATATTTTCTTACGATTTGCAACCGAAATACCTGAACCATTATCATGAATCCAAATCTGCAAATACTTTATAGCTTCACCCGTATCCCCTTCTGAAAACTCTTTCAAATTTATCTCTACTTTGTCAGCACCATGCTGAAAACTATTGTCAAATAAGTTACTTAACACACTACGCAAAGAAGCCGCTGAAATCTTTAATAGATAATTATTCTTACTATCAAAAATAATCTGCAATTTTGTATCTATATATCGTGAGCGAAGGTCTTGTAAAATTGGCAATAAAGCCGTTGACTCTGTTGCACCTTGAAGCGCATCCGCACGAGCCTGCTCTAATAGACGCTGCACCAAACTTTTAAGACGCTCTGTATCTTCTTGTAAATTATTAAGAAAACGCAATCTTTGCTGTTCTGGCATATCATCATTATGTTCTAGCAATAACTCTAAACTCCCCTGCATTGAAGTCAATGGCGTTTTAAACTCATGAGAAACATGCGATGCAAATTGGTGAATATATTGTGAACGCTCATAAAGTGCCTGTGACATTTCAGCAAAACTATTAGAAAGCTTAGACAACTCATAAGTACCAGGTTGCTTGATTACCTCCACCGTATTAATTTCACCGCGTGTCAGCTTCTGAGTTTGTTCGATTAATTCACGAATAGGACGTGATAAACGTGACGAAATAAATAATACAATTAAGCCAGTTAAGGAAAATAGCAAAAGTAAAATTAAAAAAACTTTCTCTTTAATGCCATAAAGATGCTTTAGGATATTCTGTGGTGTGCGTGACAAATAAACCACCCCAAGAACCTTATTCTTATTTTTTTCTGTATTTATAATTGGAAAAGCAGTAAATACTCGCACCCCCGTGCCACGACTAATAGAAGCAATCGAAGGAGGTGGCTCATCAGAAATACGCTCACGCAATACTGATGTATATTTTCCTTTCAAGGCACTTTTCACCTCTTTAACATGCGCTAAAGACTTATTAAGCTCGCCTCGACCTGCTACCACAATTCCCTGTTCATCAAGTATTCTCATACCTGCCAAGGTAAACTGTTGCGTATTTTGCAAAATATTCTGCATCATTCTTCCTGCCTTTTGAGCCAAAATATCTCTAGCAACAAGCACTTTTTTAGCAGGAGGCCTGCGTGGCAATATCTGATGTTTTGCAAAATCAAGCTGTGGATCTATTGGTGTATATTTAAAGTCTTGGTCAAGTTGATTTTGACCCAATAATTCTCGATAAACGCTAGCAAACACAGCAGACTGCATAATTAGCTCATTTTCTGTTTTGCGTACTAATTCATTCTCATAAAAACGAAAAAAGAACAAACTAATAAGTGGCAATAACAAAATAGAAAGCATCACCACCAGCAAAATAGTCCGCAGGCGAAACAGCTTTCTAATACGTTGTTTAGCATCTATATACATAGGCTAACAACATTTACCAAGCCGATAACCGACCCCATGCTGTGTCTCAATCACCGAATCACAACCTATCTCAGAAAACTTTTGGCGAATATGGCGGATATGACTATCAATCGTTCTATCACTAACATAGACATTATTTTGATAAGCCGTCTGCATAATCACATCACGACTAAAAACACGTTTAGGTTGCTTCATTAATAAAAGCAACATAGAAAACTCAGTAGCTGTCAGTGTAACTTCTTGAGAATCCCACCAAACTGCATGTTGCTCAGTATCAAGAAGCAATAAACCCTGTGATAACTTTAACGCATTGTTCATTTCACTGTTTCCACTGACTGTTTTAGTTCGCTTTAAAATGGCATTTATCCGAGCCACCAACTCACGAGGGCTAAAAGGCTTAGTCACATAATCATCACCACCAATCTCAAGCCCCAAAATACGATCTATTTCATCATCACGAGAAGACAAAAAGAGAATAGGCACTTCAGAGGTTTTACGAATCTCACGACAACATTCTAGCCCATCCATTTCAGGCATATTAATATCCAGCACAATTAAATCACAAGGAGATTTGTTGAACGTATTCAGAGCCTGAACACCATCATTTGCCAAAATTACCTGCATATCAGCTTTTTCTAACGCAAAATTTATGACTTCACGAATATGTGGATCATCATCAACCACCAATATAGTTTTAGTCATATCTTGCTCCGTAAAATTTTTCATTATGGAATTAGAACAAACGACAGTGCAAGCATTAGGGCTAAAATATGCAGATATTGTGCATATTTTATTATTCTACTAATAAGACTCTAATGATTGACACCCACCATTTTTAAAGGCAGTATTTAAAAATGATGGATAAAAAACGATTATTAGAAGATAAAGCAGAAAAGCTACTTAAACTATTTCCTGCTATTGCTATCATTGGCTCAAGGCAATGTGGCAAGTCTACTTTGGTAAAAAAAATACGCTCAGACTGGGCATACTATGATTTAGAGCGACCAGATCATTACCAATTGATCAGCAGTGATCCTCTAGGATTTTTCAGCCGTCGCAGTGAAAGAGTAATTATTGACGAAGCACAGCAGTATCCAGAAATATTTCAGGTATTACGGGGTATTATTGATAAAGATAGGCAAGCGGCAGGACGTTTTATATTAACAGGTTCCAGCTCGCCTGAAATTGTCAAAGGTTTGACAGAAAGCCTTGCTGGTCGTATCGCTACTATCGAAATGTGGCCCTTTAAGGCAGTAGAGTTTTATGATTTACCACTACCGATTATCTATGAATTATTACCCCAAATAGAATCAAGCCTAGAGCCACTCTTACAACTACAAAACTCATTAGATATAAATCAACTCTATGATCATTGGTTTTTTGGCGGGTATCCTGAGCCACGTATAAAATCACTAGAGGTAACTGAGTTTTATGGTTTATGGATGGATGAATACTTTTCTGATTATATTCGTCGGGATATTCAGCGGCTATTTCCTCGAATTAATGTGTATAAATTTCGTTTGTTTATCCAAGCTTTATCTCATTATTCTGGCAGTATTATCAACCACTCCCAGCTTGCCCGTGCTTTAGATGTTAGTTCGGTGACGATCAAGGAATATCTGGAAATATTTCATGCTACCTTTATCTGGCGCAATTTACGTAGTTATGAAAAAAATACCTTAAAAAAAGTTCAGAAAATGGCAAAGGGTTATTTCAGAGACCAGGGGATTCTGCATCATCAATTAAAAATAAATTCGATTGATGAATTACTATTACACCCAATAGCAGGAACTTCTTTTGAGGCTTTTGTTATTGAAGAAATTATTAGAGGTTTTCAAAGCACCTTGTTATCAGGTCTTGATTTCAACTATTACCGAACTCGTGATAAATCTGAAATTGATTTGATTATTGATGCACCTTTTGGCTTGATACCTATCGAAATAAAACTAGGTCATCAGATAGATAAACGCAGGCTCACCGCCTTAAATGTCTTTATTGAAGATACCCATGCTAAATTTGGAATTCTAGTTAATAACGCTGAACAAATTGAAATGCTGAGTGATACCGTAGTACAAATACCTGCAAGATATTTTTAGATTTGATACCTGAATCCGTGAGGTCAATGTGAATAGCAGGGCGTAAGACTGGTTTAGCATGAGATTTAAAAAGCTCACTAAATATTAGCTTCACCCATAGGTTAAGCAGGTATTTTTTAAACCTGTTATGAATCAATAACTTGCACCCTATGTCGTAGTAACTTCACGGATTCAGGTTGATATAAATAAATTCTGTACGAACCCATCCCCCCCCCTATTTTTAACGTAAACGTCTAGCAAACCCCACCTAGCCAAGATCTCGATTAACATTAAACTAAGCTCCATTTTAAAGGAGCTAGTATGGCTAAGCGCAAGTATCGGAACACGGAAGATTGGAAATTATTAATCGAAG
>JALSLM010000031.1 GCA_026988295.1 Thiotrichaceae bacterium | reverse complement strand
TGCTTTTATGGTGCATTAAATTGCCAGAAATTTCTCCTGTGAGCACACCATTGCTATGCGCTAATCGGTTACAGCAATAAGCATCCACCCCCAGCTCATTCACGCTACGCCGTGTGATTGTTCTAAACCCTCCGCTTAGACAAACCGTGAGATAGCCCCTTCTTTTTAATTCAGCAATGGTTGCTTTAGCGCCTTTTGTCCACGGGATAGCGTTGCAATATATTTCTAACTCTTGCAAAGAAATCCCTCTAAAAAAGGCAATGCGTTGTTTTAAACTACTTTCTAAATCAAGCTCCCCCGCCATTCCTCGCGCCCTAATTTCTTCTAGTATTTTCTTTTTCGCTGGATTATTTAGTCGCTGATTGAGAATCACATTAATAGATTCACCGTCAAGCAAAGTGGAATCAAGATCAAATACAGCAAGCTTTTTCATGGTGTTTATATGCGTTTACAAAAGTGGCAAAAAGGTGGGGGGTGGCAAATTAATAGTATCTTTAATTATGTGCGGGATGAGCTTCCTTTTAATGATAAAATTGAAACCTGGTACGTTACAGGTTATAGTGGGTAAATGATACAGAGTTTCAAGCATAAAGGCCTAAAGTTATTCTTTGAAACGGGTCGTAAGTCAGGTATTCAACCTAACCATGCTAATCGTCTAAAATTAATTTTAGGTCGCCTAAATGCTTCTACGTCACCAGAAGATATGAACTTACCAGGATTATTCTTTCATACATTATCAGGTGATAGAGTTGAAACGTATTCTGTAAGAGTTAATGGAAACTGGCGTGTCACTTTTCGGTTCGTGGGTGTACATGGTGAGCTTGTAAACTATGAAGACTATCATTAAGGTGAAATTATGTTAATGCACAATCCTCCACACCCTGGCGAAGTATTAAAAGAATTATGTATTGAGCCATTGGGGATAACAGTAACAGATGCTGCAAAAGGTCTTGGTGTGAGTAGGAAAACCCTCTCTAGAATACTGAATGGCAAGGCTGGTATTAGCCCAGAAATGGCTGTTCGGTTATCTATCGCTTTTAATACGTCTTCTGAAAGTTGGCTAAACCAACAGTCACAATATGACCTTTGGCAAGCTGAAAAACATAGAAATGAGCTTCATGTTACTCAACTTTCTGTTGCATAAACTTCACCGACCCAACCCGTGAGATAAAATACAAAAGTGGCAAAAAGGTGGGGGGTGGCAAATAGAACCCTCATTCTAAGTTTCTCAGGCAATCTGTAGCTAGGCGACTTGAGCACGGTAGGTTGGATGGCGTAAACTTATCGAACTTGCCACACTAGAATTGATTACTACATTTCTACTACTGAATAAATTTTTATGCAAACTTTTGAAAAAATTTGGAAAAAATACCACCTAAAACTTATTAATTTTGTTAATAAAAGAGTCAATGATGCCTCACTCTCGGAAGATATTGTTCAAGATATAATGATCAAAGTGAGCAATAAATTACATACGTTAGAGTCACCAGAAAAAATCCGAGGATGGGTGTATCAAATTGCTCGTAATACAATTAGTGATTATTACCGCTCAAGAAAACTATATGAAGTACTACCCGGAAATATAATTTCACCAGAAGTAGATAAAATTAAACAGGCAAGAGAAGAGGTTAGTGCTTGCCTAGGTGTATTGATCGATAATTTACCTGCTGATTATAGAGAGGCAATAATGCTGTCTGAAATCGAAAGCCTTACTCAAAAAGAAGTCGCATTAAAGCAAAATATTTCTCTTTCTGGTGCAAAATCAAGAATACAACGAGGTAGGGCTCTACTTAAAAATATGCTTATTGAATGTTGCACTTTTGAAATGGATCGCCAAGAGAATATTATTGACTATCAGCCAAAATCCGACTGTGATTGCTTGAAAGTATGATTAAAAATAAGTAAGAAAACATAAATTGTCAAACATGTGAGGTTAAACTATCTGCAAATAATTTGCGTCTTTTTCAAGGTTACCACGTCTGTATTATTGAACAGTAAATACTGCAATAAATAGAGAGGATAGGAAAATCATGAACTTTGAAAACGTAAAAAATATCTTAGCCAATAACCCTAATAAATTGATTATTTTCACATTACCCAATGGGGAGACTGTACCAGCCTCTTTTCATATTACTGACCTAGGAGTTATCAACAAGCATTTGATCGATTGTGGCGGTCAAACGCGAATAGAAGAACAAATACACATACAGTTATGGGTAGGCAAGGATAACGATCATCGTGTAACTACTGATATAGCTAATCAAATTTTAAATAAAATCCAACAAATTATAGGGACGATACAAAATCCTAAAGCTACAGAAGTATTGGTAGAATACCAGTTAAATTGGCATGATATGCCTGTTTTTAGTTTGTTTGCAGTAAGTGAAATACAAGTCAGTGATACAGAACTGAATATTTGCCTATCAACAATTAAAACCACTTGTTTGGCAGCAGAAAGATCAAATTCAGAATGTGGTGTCAGTGAAGGGTGTTGTAGTTAGACTAGAATCTAATCCTTAGCAACTGGTCGGTTGCGTCTACTTCACCACCCCAATGCGTGAGACAAAATACAAAAGTGGCAAAAAGGCGGGGGGTGGGCAATTTATTATATTTTCAATGGCTTAATATAAATTAAAACGGATTAAAGCCGTATCGCATCCAAAGCAACGGCAAGTCGTTCCCATTCTTTTTCATTGGCGGGTAGGCCAAATCGTAGAGCAGGTTGGTCTTCAAACAATCGTGTTAATAGGCCATGTTGCGCTAGTTGCTCGTGGATATGTTTGGCGCGTGGGTGTTGAAAATAGGCGAATAGATGTGTGTTTAGCACGTGTTCGTTTGTGGTATTAAAATATACGCCACCGCTTTGTAGTGGTTTGGTGAAGATGTATTCTTCTAACAGTTTCACCAAGCGTTGGGCGTGTATGAGCAATTCTTTCTTTTGTTGCTGTTGCCAATTTTTATCTTCTAGGGCGATTTTTCCTGCCCAGCGAGCTGGGTGGCTTACTGACCAATCATGCTGTTTTGTTGCAAGTTGCATTAGAATATTTTCTTCAGCCCACACAAAGCCTAAGCGAATACCTGCTAACCCAAAGAATTTACCAATTGAGCGTAATACCATCAATCCTGCTTCTGGTTTTTCTTTAATGAGACTATTTTCTGGTGTGGCATCCATAAATGCCTCATCAATAATTAAGAGTCCATTATGTTGTTTGAGTTGTTGATGCCAGTTATGGAGTTTTTTTGGTGTGAACGATTCGGTGCTCGGATTTGTTGGGTTTACTATGATGAGTATGTCTAGCTTGTTTATTTTTGCATCAATCTCATTGGAGCTTAAAGCAACCACGTCGTGTCCTGCCTCTTCCCAAGCTTGTTGATGGCTATGATAAGCGGGTTTCACTATGCCGACACGTTGTGTATTTGAAAATAATAACGGCAGGGTCTGTATCGCCTCTTGTGAGCCTGATACAGCTAGTAGATATTTACTTCCATAATATGCTGTGGCGGCAGTTTCTAAGCCATCATCCGTTTCAGGCAGGCGTTGCCAGCATTTATTAGGCACAGGAGGTAACGGGTAGGTGTTTGGGTTGATTCCTGTTGATAGGTCTATCCATTCCTCAATAGGGATTTGATACTTTTTGCTCGCTACTTGAAGTTGACCTCCATGATTATGCTTTTTGAATGCCATTTTTAGCTCCATTTTAACTTCATTCTAACTCCAGAATTGTACAAATCATCGAAAAAGAGGGGGGGTGGTATTGTATATTATGATAAAAAAGGTCAATAACGTACTTACAATCGTGAATCCTAGGAGGCTGAAGTTAATTAACCGTATAGTATGCTGAATATCATCCGCTTTAGGTGTATTTCCAGCGCCAAGATCTAATCGTTCTTTCAATTTCCCCTGATAAACAGCATTCCCGCCTAGTTTTAAGTCTAATGCTCCTGCACCCGATGCCATTACAATGCCTGCATTTGGGCTATACCAGTTTTTACCCTGCGTCTTCCATGCTTGCCATGCCTTTTTGCTTTTGCCAAAGAGAAGATAAAGAGCAGCAGTGATGCGTGCAGGTATGATATTTAATACATCATCTACACGCGCGGTAAATTTTCCAAACCATTCAAAACGGTTGTTACGATAGCCCCACATCGCATCGAGGGTATTAGATAGTCGATAAAATACGACACCTGCAGGGCCTAAAACTATTAGCCAAAATAGTGGTGCAAAGATAGCGTCGCTGCCATTTTCTAGTAGTGATTCGATTGTTGCTTTGCTTAGTGCGCTTTCATCTAATGTGGATGTATCACGGCTTACTAGATAGGATGTTCTTATACGGGCTTCTTGAAGGTTATTTTTTTCAAGTGCTTTTAAAACAGCAATTCCATGATCAATTAAACTACGCCAACCAATAGCCAACCAGCCACAAAGCACGCCAAGCCATAGTCCGCCTATCCAATGGTCTATGTAATAAACGATTAGCGTGATGGGGATAACGGCAAGCGCCCAAGCCCCTATACCTCGAAGAAATAAATAATGGCCCTTGTTAGCTTTTGATTCAATCCTGTTTGATATTTTACCAAAGCCAA
>JALSLM010000030.1 GCA_026988295.1 Thiotrichaceae bacterium | reverse complement strand
ATAACACCTTTATGCTCAATGGTTAAATAAGAAATACAACGTCTGGCATCAAGAACATAAGGTTTTATAATTGCTTGAGTAGGGCAAATATCAATACAGGCAGTACAAGAGCCGCAATGATTTTCTTCTTCTAGTGAAGGTGCTAACGGCAAGTTTGTGTATATCTCACCCAAGAAAAACCACGAGCCAGCATCTCGACTAAGAATATTTGTATGCTTTGCTTGCCAGCCCAAACCAGCTTTGGCGGCAATGGGTTTTTCCATCACGGGTGCGCTATCCACAAAAACACGGTATTGCATTTGTTCATTGGCTTTATCGGCTAATGCTTCGCTGATTCTATTTGCCAGTTTTTGCAGGTGTTTACGCATCATTTTATGATAATCTCGCCCCAGTGCATAACGTGATATATAGGCAAGTTCAGGATGATTTAAAATCATTATCGGATCATGTGTTTGTGGCGGGCGATAATTCATACGAACACTAATAATGCTTATGGTATCGGGCACTAATTCAGCAGGGCGAGTGCGCTTTGTTCCGTGGCGTGACATCCACTCCATATCCCCTTGAAATTTATCTTTGATCCATTCATTAAAAAAAGCTTCAGTCTCGCTTAAATCAATATCGGTGACTCCTAGTTTTTCAAAACCAAGTTCTTTTGCCCACTGATTTAGCCGTTCGTGCGTGATACAATGAATTTTCTTTTCTCGATTCGTAATCATATTTTTAAATAATACCAGCTAATGAAATTACCGCTAGATTTATATACTGCTTCGCAGGTAAGAGAGCTTGATTATATTGCTATTAATAATTTTGGTATTTCTGGTTTTACTTTAATGAAACGTGCTGCTCAGGCGACTTTTGATGTTTTTTTGATGGCTTATCCAGAGGCAAAAACGCTGTGTGTCGTTTGTGGAAGCGGAAATAATGGTGGAGACGGCTATGTGATTGCCACACTAGCGATTGAAGCTGGTTTTACGGTAGATCTGATTCAATTAGGGGATATAGATTCAATCAATGGTGATGCTTTGCTTGCCCGTGAAGCGTATTTGCAAGTAGGGGAGGAAGAGAGTGTTGAAAGCATCGAAAGTATCGAAAGCATCAAAAATGTCTTTGCTTCTTCATCTTCATCTTCAATAAAACCCATCCCCCCCCTTTTTAGCAAATTATTGGATGCAGATATTATTGTCGATGCCATATTTGGCACGGGGCTGAGTCGGGATATTAGTGGGCACTGGAAGGCAGTAATAGATGCGATCAATGCCAGCAAAGCCAAAGTTGTTGCGGTTGATATTCCATCAGGTCTTAATGCTGATACTGGCAGAATACAGGGGGCAGCCATAAAAGCTGATCTGACCGTTACTTATATTGGCTTAAAATGTGGGCTGTTTACAGGTCAGGCGCGTGATTATTGTGGGAAAATCAATTTTGATGATTTGCAAGTACCAAAGGCTGTTTATAAACACCTTGCAGAAAAATTAAATAAGCCACCGAATAAACAACTGATCCCCGAAAACTATCTTCAGCTGATTTTAAAACCCAGGCTTCGTAGTAGTCATAAAGGCAATCATGGGCATATACTTTTTGTTGGTGGCGCACAGGGTATGAGCGGGGCAATTCGTTTGGCGGCTGAGGCAGGTTTGCGTGCGGGTGCTGGGCTTGTCAGTATTGCTACAGATCCTTCCCACGCTAATCTTATTAATCTGACTCGCCCTGAGCTAATGGTGACAGGCATCAAGCAAGCTCAAGATTTGCAACCCCTAATAGATAAATCTAGCGTCATTGTTATCGGGCCTGGTTTGGGCAAATCAGACTGGGCAAAACAGCTTCTACAAAAAGTGCTTGAATCCGCTAAGCCTAAAGTGTTAGATGCTGATGCACTGAATTTGCTTTCAGTTTTATCTAAGCAAAGCTTGCATAATCATAACTTCAATAGCCACAATAACCACCATGACCATAACTGGATACTTACCCCGCACCCTGCAGAAGCCGCGCGATTACTCGGTGTCAGCACGGCTGAAATTGAGGAAGATCGTTATCAAAGCATTCAAAAACTTGCAAAAAAAGGGGGGGATGGGTATATATTAAAAGGTGCGGGTACGCTAGTGTCTGACGGCAATATAACCCATGTTTGTAACGCTGGAAACTCAGGAATGGCAAGCGGTGGCATGGGTGATGTGCTTTCAGGTGTGATAGCGGCATTAATAGCCCAAGGGCTTAGCCTGCTGGATGCTGCCACAGCAGGCGTACAAATACATGCACAAGCAGCAGATTTAGCAGCACAAAAAGGTGAGCGTGGTTTATTAGCCAGTGATCTTTTTCCTTTTATTCGACAACTTATGAATGAGCGAGTTGCCCATGAGTGAAAATAGCAAAAATAGCGAAGAAAAAAAAAGCAATATCGAAGAAATAATAATCCCCAGTGAAAAAGCAATGATGCAACTCGGTGGTAAGATAGCTAAACAATTTCCTAAAGGTGGTATCGTCCTGTTAAAAGGTGATCTTGGTGCAGGAAAAACCACGCTAGTTCGAGGTTTGTTGCGCTCTTTAGGCTTTGAAGGAACGGTAAAAAGTCCTACCTATACCCTTGTTGAGCCCTATCAAGTCAATGATCGACGTATTTATCATTTTGATCTTTATCGTTTAGGTGATCCCGAAGAACTTGAATACATGGGTGGGCGAGATTATTGGGATAGTGATGCTCTATGCTTGATCGAATGGCCTGAAAAGGCACTAGCTTATTTGCCTGAGGCTGATTTGCAACTAACTATTCTGTATAAAGGTGAGCAGCGAAGAGTTCTTATTAAGAGCTAGCTATATTTATAAAAACAATAACTTATTAAATAATCATAAAAACAACTTGAATTATATTTGCTGACGTTTTACACTACCGATAATAGGTATAAAGCCTGTTAAAATAAGTAATTAGCACATAATCACGAAGGGATTTCTATGTTTAGTCCAATGGTCAAATGCGCAAATAATGCACTAACTAAGAATGCACTAATTTTAATATTCAATCCTGAGTCCTAAAGTAGACCATATCAAGAAGATGAAAAATATCAGTCACAAACGTAGAGATTTTGTACTGAAGCTTGGAAAAGCAATGGGTCTCGCTGGTGCCAGCGGTTTAAGCTCATCTGTTTTCGCTAAGCAAACAGTGCAACAGCTTGCGATAATCAAGTCTATTGCTCTTAAAAAGAGCGGTGCTGGAAAATTGCGTCTTGTCTTTGAGCTAGATAAACGCATTAAACATAAGACGCTCACATTAAAGTCTCCTGATCGTATTGTTGTCGATTTCTTAAATACAGGAATCGCAAAGACACCACTAAAGCTAGATAAAAAGAAAACTTCACAATTCAAGCTGATTAGGCGAATACGTCAATCAAAACGTAATGATAATGACTACCGTATTGTTTTAGACTTAGCCAAACAGACTAAGGCAAAGACAACACTAAAATCAGGAAAATCAGGTGTCTTTCTTGAGCTTGAATTAAGCACTGATATAGATGCCAGTGTTAATAGAAAAGCAATTATTGCCAAAAAATCAAAGAAAAAAGCCATTAATGCAGTGCATCAACGTTCCAAGCGTAAACCATTAATTATTGCTATTGATGCTGGGCATGGTGGTAGAGACCCAGGAGCAGTAGGCAAAAGGGGTACAAAAGAAAAAAAGATAGCATTACAAATTGCCAAGCGTCTACAAAAACGTATTAATAAACAGCCTGGTATGAAAGCAGTACTTATCAGAGATGCAGACTATTATGTTCGTCTTGAGAAACGTATTGCAAAGGCCAGAACTAAACGTGCTGATGTCTTTGTTTCTATCCATGCAGACGCAAATCCAAACCGTAAACTCACTGGCTCTTCAGTTTATATTTTGTCTGATAGTGGTGCATCAAGCGCAGCCGCAAAGTGGCTAGCACAAAGTGAAAACTCTTATGAAGCTAACATGGCTGATACACACCTTCAATATAAGAACAAGGTTGTCTCCTCCGTTTTGCTAGACCTATCTTTGTCAGAAACCATAGATCGAAGTTTGGACCTTGCAAGCAATGTATTGCAGGAGCTTGGAGGTGTTAACCGCCTACTTCGGGAAAGAGTTGAAAGTGCTGCTTTTGTTGTCCTGAAGTCTCCTGACATCCCCTCTTTACTGGTTGAAACAGCATTTCTTAGCAATCCAATGGAAGAAAAACGCCTAAAAACATCGCATTACCAAGAGAAGTTAGCAAAAGCGATTTTTAAAGGGGTTAGAAAATATCAAGTGGCACTGAATAGCCCTGATTCTCGGTATACCTAGTCTAAGGAAACCCTAATCAAGTCCAATTATTTTTAGCTAGCTAAATTCTAATCGACTTAATCAGGGTTTCCCTAAGGAAGTACTTAGGCTCTCCTGAATAATTTTAATTATAATCCTTCGATGTGATTTGACCGCTTAGGCGGTCTTTTTTTTGTTTGCAAATATGCAAAAAACAGGGGGGGATGTGTACAACTGGAACATAGGTAACACTTTAAACCGGCAACATAGGTAACACTCTGATTAATATATATGATGCCACTTCGTAGCTCTTTTAAGTTGTTTATCCTTCCCGTTAATTTCTCCTAGTTTAT
>JALSLM010000029.1 GCA_026988295.1 Thiotrichaceae bacterium | reverse complement strand
CATTGAGTCATAGTGGACGCTGGCTCGCGCAAGGCGGTGATAGCACCAATGATTCAACACTAAAACTTTGGGATTTAAAACAGGGAAAATTACTCTACCTACTTGGAGAAGAAAAAGGCAGTGCTTATATTCGCTTGTCCTTTAGCCCTGACGAGAAATTTCTAATTGCGGGCAACAATGAAACCACCGATATATGGGATTGGAAAAAAGCCCGTTTATTGTTTCGTTTAAAAAACTATTTTTTGCCTCCTTATCAAGCTTTTGATGCTAACCAGAAACTATATCTCATTGACAAAGATAGGCATTCAGTCGCACGTTTTGATCTATCAAATGGCTTGCAAGAAGCAAAATGGAAATTCGCAGAAAACTTTGAAGAGATTCGTAGTTTTGCTGTTAGCGCAAAAGGTAATATTGCCGTAACTACCTTAAAATCAAGAGATGTCATTCTCAAAGTTTTTAATACACAAACTCAAAAGCTCATTTATTCTAAAAACATCCCTCCTTATAGTATTTATAATAACAAGGGAAACTACCCTTCTGGCAGATTATTAGGCTTTATTGATAATCAACAACTTGCTTTTTATAGTCTTAAATCATTGAATCTTCAGCCACAAATATCCAAACTGAATTTATCAACAATGACCATTGAAAAGATAAGAACAGCAGATGACTCTGGCATAAATATTAAAGATTTGACACCACAGAGAAATCAGCACACCGCACAAGCACAAAAAAATAAAATGCTCTGCCCAATATCAACACCACAGTTAGGCTGGGATAATATAAATGACATACAGTGTGAGCTAAAAACTCAGGCAATTAATGCTGATCACATTGTCAGCAACTATAAGATCAAACAAAATAGTCGATACCTTAATCAGACGCTGATACTACATGACTCCACAGGCAATATAGTTGCCTATTTTGGAGCAGATTCAAACGCACGCTGGTTTTGGCTGGATGCACAAACGGGTGAATTAAAAAATTCAGGTGCATTATGGTCAGATACAGTAAACCCCAATAGAAAGCCTAATATTTATCACTTTCCTGCCCACACTGTTCCATTAAAACTTAATCAAAAAATAACAAAACAGTACCCACTTCCAAAAACAGATATTCATCGATTTGAAGTCTTTATGGGTGCAAATAATACCATTAAACATGAACCCAATATTAAACCAAGCTTCGGTAACTATACCTTGAGCCATAATGGACGCTGGTTAGTAGCAGGCAATCTTAGCGGAGAGGGTACATCAAGTTTTGCATTATGGGATCTGGAAAAAAATACTTATGTAAAATCATTCCAATCAAAACTTGCATGGTCACATAGCTCACTGACATTCAGCCCTGATGATCGTTATCTGGTGATTTATTATGGTAGCACCCGTGGGCACTATGCTCCTTGTATGGAATGTAGCAGTATTATTGATATTTGGGATCTAAAAAAATCACAATATAAATTTAGCATCCCTTTGCTAGATCGAAATAATGATACAAATGCTCCCATTATTTTTGGTAATGGTGATATGTATTTGAATATCAATAATAAAGTCGTTCAACGCTGGAATATCAAACGAGAAATTTTTATTGATGTTTTACGCACAGAAAACAAACATGAAGAGGTTTTTTCCATCACTGGAAATGGAGGAGATTTACTCGCTATTTCAGTAGAAAAAGTACTTAGAAATAAAGATAACTCATTAAAGAGCGCGACAAGCTGGATTGAAATTTGGAGCTTATCAAAACAAAAAATACTTCAGAAAATCAATATAATGAACAAGCTCGTACAAGGCGGCTTAGAGTTTAATACTGTTTTTGTAAGTAAACATAAAATTGCTGTAGCCACACGACTTAATGACATTATTATTTGGAATGCGCTTAGTGGCAATAAAATAAGAACACTTGAGCCCACCAAGGAGAAATTCGGATTTAGCTACCGACTCAGCAGCGAAGGCAATGGAATTCTAATTTCTTCGGGGAAATTCGTGCAACGCTGGAATATTTCAACAGGGGAACTATTAACAACTGTTAATGCCTGTCAACCCGATATGCCAGGCCTGCCCACCAAACGCTATGCTCAGCTAAAACAATATAATGGTTTTGGAAGCGCAAAAATAGCCGCAGGAAAAGTAATCAGTGCCTTTAGCTGCCCACAGGGCGGACGCTCAAAGCTATGGAATATGCAGACAGGCGAATCAAAAGCAGTGTTTGGCAAAGACTATAAAGACGAATGGTTCTGGCTCAATGATCAGGAAGTACTTAAAGCAACCATAGCACCGCCACCAATGTAACTACCATTATATATTCTCAGATTAGAAAAAAATGCAAAAAAAGGGGGGGGATGGGTATTTATACCTAAAAAACTTCGCTACAATCCTAGGAGGCTGTCTGAGAACTCGGATTTGCAGTCAATTCTTAGTTCTCAGACAGTCTCCTAACCCTTTTAATAATATACAATAATTAATATTATGGACATTATCCACGCCGTTATACTTGGCATCATCGAAGGAATCACCGAATTCTTGCCAATCTCATCAACAGGGCATTTAATTGTCGGTAGTGAACTCTTAGGCCTACCTCAAACTAAAGCAAATACAGCCTTTGAAGTAATTATCCAGTTATCCGCCATTCTTGCAGTCATTGCCAATTACAAAGACAAATTTCATCCAAAACATATACAACTATGGATAAAATTATTTATTGCCTTTTTGCCAATTGCAGCAATAGGGCTTCTCTTTAGCCATCAAATAAAAGCCCTATTCTCTGTTCAAGTTGTTGCCACTATGTTTATTATTGGTGGTATCGTGTTTTTAATATTGGAATACTTTCAAAAAAACAGAACGCCCAACACAATAGAAGTAGAAGAGGTTAGCTATAAACAAGCCGCCTTAATAGGCATTGCACAAGTTTTCGCACTAATTCCCGGAACAAGCCGTGCAGGTTCGACCATCGTTGGTGCATTAATCGTTGGTTTAAGCCGCAAAGCCAGTGCTGAATTTTCTTTCTTACTCGCTCTGCCCGTATTAGCCGCAGCCAGTGGTTATGATTTTCTAAAACATTATAAAGAATTTAATAGTGCTGACTATTTGTCATTAGCTGTTGGCTTTGTGGTGTCGTTTATTGTTGCTTATTTTACCATGAAACTATTTCTTCGATTTTTAGAGAAGTTTACCTTTGTAGGTTTTGGTATTTATCGAATTGTGTTTGGTGTAGTGCTGTTGTATTTGATTTCTGTAGGTGTTATTAACCCTCATACCGCATAAGCATCAAAGAGGGTTAAATCATTTTAATTATCTTATGATCTGTTTGAGCACTTAATTTATCTGCAAAACTAAGCCCTCTAAAGCCTCGTGTTCTTTCTGATCGTTGACCGCCAAGAATAATTAAATCTACCTTTTCTTGACTGGCAACCAATGCAACAATATCTACAGGCTCACCTGATTCTATCTTTAGTGCAAACTTGGCATTTATCGCTTTAGCTTTATCTTCAAGCATTTTGACTATTTCTTTACTTGCCTCTTTTTGCTCTTCAAGCACATAAGAAATAAAACTTTCTCTGGCTTCTAATGGTGCAAGTGTATCAACTTTTCCATAATGACAAAGCTTGTCATCAAGCACATGAAGCACTGTTAGCTCTGTGCCACAATTGGCATTAAGGTAAAACGCATAATCTTCCGCATTTTTTGCTGATTCTGAACCATCTGTAGCTAACAACATATGCTTAAACATAAATATATTTCCCATATACCTGAATCCGTGAGGTCAATGCGGCACAGGATGCAAGCTATTGATTCAGGATATAAAAAAAGCCATGACTATTTCCTGAATTATTCAGAATACAGTCATGAACTTAATTTTTAAAAATTACTATTTTATAATAACGGCTATAAGTACGAGTATTAAACCTACTGCAATCACAGCAAGGTCTTGTTTTCTTGATTTTGACATTTTAATCTCCTATTTTTTTAATTCTCTAACTGTAGCACCCCAACAAGTTTGGCTTGACAGGTTTAGTGAGTCAAATCAAACTTATTGAAGTGGTAACTATACATTAGCTCAAAAGAGTCATAACAACTAGCAATGCAAGCCCTGCTTTTATTGAAGCTACTACAAATCCTAATACAAAGCCCGACATACCCGCCGCTTTAAGATCTGCTAAGCGTGTGGTAAGCCCTATACTCGCAAAACCAAGTAAAAAAGCCCAGCTCATAAAAGTTTTCATCATCTTAACTTCTGGCTTCTCAAAAAGACCCATTGTATTTAGCATAACAACAATAAGAAAACCAACAACAAAAAGAGGAAACTTATCAATTAGCATTTTCATCTTATTGATTTCTTTACCCTTCTTACCAGTCCTTTCAACTTCCATGCTAGTTGCCATGATAGCAACCATTAAAACAACAAAAGGTAAGAAAATAACGCGCCCAATGTTATAAACACCTGCCACAACACCTGCTCCATCACTATAGCCAAAGCCCGCCGCAAGAACTTGCGCAGAGTTAACGATACCAATACCACAAAAAGCACCAAATTGATCATCTGTCATATTAAATGCCTGTCCAATAAAAGGAAAAATTAGCAAGGCAGCTAAACCAAACATAAGTACAACAGCAATTGAATAAGCCATATCACGGTTCTTTGCTCCCACAGCAGGAGCTATTGCAACTGTCGCTGAAACCCCGCAAACGGATAAGCCAGAGG
>JALSLM010000028.1 GCA_026988295.1 Thiotrichaceae bacterium | reverse complement strand
TCACCTAACTTCCAATTCTTATTTAGAGTAAGAGTTCAGTAGGTGCTTTTGTATTGATGGATTCAAGATTTAAAGCAAACTTATAGATACCCATCCCCCCCTTTTTTTGCATTTTTTATACGAATTCACGTACCTTGAATCCTGCATCAGCTTGATGATGCAGGATAAAGTACCTTTGTAAACGAGAATATAAATAAGAATGCAAATGAGAAGACAAGCAGTTTAAAATCCTGTTGCTTTTTACTCGCCAACCCCATCAAACTAAAGTTGTTGGGGTATTACCCGATAGGCTTCTAACTACTCAGACTCATCCAATGTATCATCGTTATCAGTGTCAGCTTCCTTATTTTCAGTATCCTGTGTCGATTCTGTCATATCAGAGCCTTCTGCTGATTCTGTATCAGGATTCTCCTCTAAACCATCAAGATCCTCATCGTCATCATCAATACTTTCAATACGTTCAAGCTGAGTAAGTTTTTCGCCTTTACCCAGTTTAATCAAGCGTACACCTTGCGTATTACGACTCACAACCGAAATATCAAGCACTTTGGTTCTCACCAAAATACCACCGTTGGTTATCAGCATAATTTCATTTTCATCAGTGACTTGTACTGCGCCTATTGCAGCACCATTTCGCTCTGATATTTGAATTGCTATTACGCCTGAACCGCCACGGTTCTGAGCTTTAAATTCTTCAACCTCGGTACGTTTTCCATAGCCATTTTCGGTTGCCATTAATAGACGACCTTCGCGCAAGACAATCAGTGCATTAACTTTATGTCCTTTTTTCATCTTGATGCCACGAACACCAGCAGCTGTTCTGCCCATGCCACGCACATCAGATTCTTTAAAACGAATTGCCTTGCCTTGAGTAGTAAACAACATGACTTCATCATCTTTCTCAGTCAGTGCTACGTCAACCAGCTTATTATCATCTTTTAAGTTAAGCGCTATAAGCCCTGAGGTACGTTGATTTGCAAAGGCTTTTAGGTCAGTCTTTTTTACTGTGCCATTTTCAGTTGCCATGAAGATAAATTTATCATCAACATATTCACGAATGGGTAAAATGGCCTGAATTCGCTCACCGTCTTCTAATGGTAATAAGTTAACAATCGGTCTGCCACGCGAAGTACGACTTGCCATTGGCAATTGATAAACCATTAACCAATAAACCTTACCTTTGGATGAGAAGCATAGAACCGTATCATGGGTGCTGGCAACAAAGAGTTTTTCAATGAAGTCTTCATCTTTCATTTTGGTAGCAGATTTTCCACGTCCACCACGGCGTTGCGCACGATAAGTATCAATTGGTTGCGCCTTTGCATAGCCTTCATGTGAAAGTGTTACGACTACATCCTCTTCAGGAATCAAGTCAATATCACCTAAGTCTTCACCCACTGCATTAATTTTGGTTAGACGTACATCACCATATTTCTCTAGCATTTCAAGTAATTCTTCACGAATAACCTGCAATAGACGTTCTGGGCTTCCTAAAATATCAAGCAAATCAATAATTCTGCTTAATAGCTCACGATATTCACTTAATATTTTATCTTTTTCAAGACCTGTTAAACGATGTAATTGTAGATCAAGAATTGCTTTGACTTGAACTTCTGTTAACCAATAGCCGTCCTCTTTTAGACCATAACGAGGATCAAGGTCTTCTGGACGTGCCGTATCTGAATCACCTCGCTCAAGCATTTCAAGCACTATATCTGCCTTCCATGCACGCGATAGTAACCCTTGTCTTGCTTCGGCTGGATTTGCAGAAGCACGAATCAATGCGATAACTTCATCAATATTGCCAAGTGCTACAGCTAGACCTTCTAAAATGTGCGCACGTTCTCGCGCTTTACGAAGCAAATAAATTGTACGACGTGTCACAACCTCTCGACGATGACGAATAAATGCTTCGAGTATTTCTTTAATATTGAATAGCTTAGGTGCGCCATCTATCAACGCCACCATATTGATGCCAAAGCTATTTTGCATTTGTGTCTGCTTATACAGGTTGTTCAGCACAACCTCGGCAACTTCACCGCGTTTAAGCTCCACAACCATGCGCATTCCATCTTTATCAGATTCGTCGCGTAGCTCTGAAATACCTTCAATTTTTTTATCTTTGACTAATTCGGCAATTTTTTCTATTAATCGCGCTTTATTGACCTGATACGGCAATTGCGTGACAACAATTTTTTCACGACCATTTTTATCCGTTTCAAAATCTGCCACAGCACGAATTTTTACACTACCCTTACCTGTGTGATACGCCTTTTTAATACCATGCGCACCATTGATCACGCCCGCAGTCGGGAAGTCTGGACCAGGTAGGTATTGCATAATATCGTCGATGCTAAGTGTTTCATCATCAATTAAAGCAACACAGGCATTGATAACTTCTGTAATATTATGTGGCGGAATATTGGTTGCCATACCTACGGCAATACCTGATGAACCATTCAATAATAGATTAGGTAATCGTGTCGGGAAAACAGTAGGCTCAAATTCAGAATCATCATAGTTGCCTTGAAAATCAACTGTCTCTTTATCAAGATCAGCCATCAAATCATGAGCCATTTTCGACATACGTACTTCGGTATAACGCATGGCAGCGGGTGAGTCACCATCTACCGAACCAAAGTTACCCTGACCATCAATAAGCATATATCGCATGGAGAATGGTTGTGCCATTCGAACCATTGTGTCGTAAACGGCTGTGTCACCGTGTGGATGATATTTACCGATAACATCACCGACAATACGTGCTGATTTCTTATAGGGTTTATTAAAGTCATTGCGAAGCTCGCTCATCGCAAATAACACACGACGATGCACTGGCTTTAGACCATCTCGAACATCTGGCAAGGCTCGTCCGACAATAACGCTCATGGCGTATTCTAGATAAGATTTACGCATCTCATCTTCGAGATTAATAGGGATTATTTCTTTCGCAAATTCAGACATATTTTAGAAAATCTTTTTAGTGGGGTTTACCTGAATCCGCATCGACTTCACAGATTAAGGTTTTGGTTAAACAAAAACAGCCACGAAGTATATCAGATTGAATAGGATAAAAGGTACTTTTAGTACTTAAGGAACAGGCACGATATAACCACCCTATTCTAACTTGTCTTTTGTCGTATTTGTCTTATTTACCTTATAAACAGAAAAGTTATTCCATGCACCTTCCTACGCATGATTATTTGCATAAATACCCATCCCCCCTGTTTTTTACATATTTCTCACTCTATTCGGTATAATGAATAAAAACCTAAAATACACATTCAAATCATGAAAAAATATCAACTAATCTTAACCATCTGTATCTTAATCCAACCTCTATTTATTACTACCTATGCAGACTGGAAAGATACTATTAATGAGACTTGGCAAAGTACAAAAGATATTAGTGAAAATGCCGTTGACAAGACTATCAACAAGACTAAAGAATATAGTGATAAGGCTGTACAAGGTAGCAAGGATTTGTATAACACATTATCAGGAGATGTCTCACTAATTCCTATTGAGGGTGTAACGCATAAAGTTATTATTGAAGAAAATACTCAGCATCTTAAAAAGATCTGGCCCGAAGTATTAGAAAATCTTGATGATGCTTTAAGCCTTAATACCCAGATTGACAAAGCACCTGCTTCTCGCTGGTTTGGTGCAGATAAAAAGTCTTTAAGCAATGACCAGTTTGATGTCTTTGGTGAAATTGAAAAACTACTGGATAGCCCAGCAATTTCAAAGAATAGACAAAATATTTGGCGCTTGAAAGAAAGAGTCAGTAAAGAACGCTTGCAAATTGCCAAATTAAAAGAAAAAAGAGTGGTTGCCACAGTTGAGCAAAAAGAAAAGCTTGATAAGGAAATTCAAAAATCTCTAAATAATATTAGTGCTTATTCAAACAACATTAATCAGGAAAAAAGCAATTTAAAGGCACGTTTACAAGAAATGGGCTTAATGCTCAGTCAGGAGCAAATTGGCGTACTACTCTCGCGGGTTGACTCTGATGATATTATTAGAATGTCGGTAGTCTACGATGTGCTAGCTGATATTACCAAACAGCTTATGGAATTAACTAGAGAGTTTAATGAAGATATTAATCAGGCAAGAAAATATTATGGGATGCATGTGGTCTTATTAAAATTTGTCATAAACATGCAACAAAGCTACATTAATAAGCTGGAGAATGAATACCTGCCTAAAATTGATCATATTAAAAATGAAACACTACAGGTCAATCAAGAAACCAGAGCACTACTAAAAACAGAAACACAAAATGCACAGCGCAAAGTTTTGCATAATAATCTGCAAGCACAGGAGTTAACCCTAAAAGTATCTAAACTCTATGCACAACAACTACAAAAGCAAAAACGCAAGGTGCAAGAAGCACTCAATCAGGCAACCAAAGATTATCTAGTCGCTAAAAATACTTTTGATACTGTAAAGCTCAGTGCTGAATTAATTCGCTTAATGAAAAGTAATCAAGCATCCTTTAACGCCCTTATGAACATCCAGATACCTGAGATAGTACCTTTTAAGAATATTGAAATGCAAAAGAAATTTGAAGAATTATCACTCTTACTCAAGGGTTAAAGGAAACCCTGATCAAGTCCAATTATTTTTAGCTTCGTGAATTCGTATAATAAGTGCATAACCTCTGTTATGTAACTGGAAATATTCACTTAAAGCCACAAAGACAAAACTTAGGTGTAAAGTAAA
>JALSLM010000027.1 GCA_026988295.1 Thiotrichaceae bacterium | reverse complement strand
AAATAATAAAGATAGATATATTATGCGGATCAAGCCCTATCGTTGATTAAATACACTATACTTGTATGACTGTTTTTTGATTTGAGTGTCTATGCGATTTATCAATTATAAAGAGGCTTGGCAAGGTGTTGCTAATTGTAGCCAGTGTTCAATTCGACAGTCAGTCTTGTTTGCAGGTCTGACTGAAGAAGATTTTAAAGCTATTCATAAACCAATTGATCAGTTTCAGTTGGAATCTGGTAGTAAAATTTATGGGGCAGGAGGTGCGGCTAAGTATATGTATACCATTCGAAGTGGTTTGGTAAAACTTGTTCAATACCTGCCTGATGGTACACAACGAATAGTTCGCTTACTGAAAACATCTGATGTAATAGGCTTGGAAGCTGTTCTTGGTCCTGTTTATAAACATGATGCTATTACCTTGCAAGACACAGAAATATGTCGTTATCCAGCAGCTGCGGCACATGAGTTCTCAATAACAAATCCCAAACTGCATCGCGAAATGATGTCTCGCTGGCAGCGTGCATTAGATGAAGCTGATTCATGGGTAACACAATTATCAACAGGGACATCTAAACAACGGTTAGCTCGATTAATTCTATTGCTAGCTAAAGGTGATGAAAATTCCAGCTGTTCATTGATAGGTCGTGAAGACATGGGGGCGATGTTAGGAATTACCACAGAAACAGCTAGTCGAACTATTGCAGGTTTTAAAAGAGAAAAATTACTCATCAAAATCACCCCTAATACATATCGATGTGATGTTGAGCGTTTGCAAGATATTAGTTATGGTTAGCCTGCTACCAATCTTAGGAATGAGGTCTAAATCTGTGAGGTCACTACGGCACAGGACACAAACTATTGATTCATCACGAGTTTAAAAAATACCCACTTAACCTACGGGTAAGCTAAGATTTAGTGAGCTTCCCATCTGCGCTAGGAGGCTGTCCGAGAACTAAGAATTGACTGCAAATCCCACAAACATCATAATCTGAGCTTATCAAATTCGTTAAATAGAGCGACTATTCGCCTCTTTTGATAAGCTCACCTTATAATATTTCTGGCATTTTCGTTTCAATCCGAGTTCTCAGACAGCCTCCTAGCAGATGGTGAACTCAATTATGCAGAGCTTTTTAAATCCCGTGCTAAACAAATATCTTACGCTCTGTTATCCGCATTGATCTCAGGGATTCAGGTGAGAATTTAATACTAATTCTTGACTGGTTTTGTCGGGAAAGGTAATATTAGCTTATTAGAAATTACTTATAAAGGTATTGTGTACGAATGTTTGGTGTTAAGGAAGTTGATGCAACTACGTTAAAAAATATGTTAGATAGCGATAGCGAAATACAGTTGCTTGATGTGCGCTCGCAAGCAGAGTTTGCTCAAGGTATTATTCAAGGTGGTGAGTTTGCCCCACTTCATACAATTCCATTAAAAATAAATGAGTTAGATAAAGATAAAACTATTGTATTCTACTGTAGAAGTGGTGCTCGTTCAGCACAGGCATGTGCATTTGTTCAGCAAAATGCTGGGATTGAAGCAATTAATTTGCGTGGCGGGATTATTTCTTGGTATCAATCAGGATTTGAAATTGTGAGACCTGAAGTATCCTAAGGAAAACCTGATTAAGTCGATTAGAATTTAGCGCAGAAAAATCTGTCGCTATTTTTCACGAAGTGAGTCGTAATAGTCATTCTATTGCACCGATCTTCGTGGGAAATATCGGCAGATTTGGCAAGCTAAAAATAATCGAACTTAATCAGGATTTCCCTAAAGGAGTCATCGGTTTGGCGATGTCGTCCTTAAAGCTTGGGCATGATTAAAAAATTCTGTAATTCCTCTGTATTATAAAAAATACAAAAAAAGGGGGGGGTGGGTATCTACAGTTCTTGGATAAGGTAGTAATTTATCTATAACCTGAATCCGTGAGACTACTACGGCACAATAAATAAGCTATTGATTAATCACGGGTTTAAAAAATACCCGCTTAACCTAAGGGTGAAGCTAAGATTTAGAGAGCTTCCCATCTGCGCTAGCAGATGGTGAACTCAATTATGCAGAGCTTTCTAAATCCCCTGCTATCCGCATTGGACTCACGGATTTAGGTATAATTTAGCCAATACCTAATTGATCCCAGATTTCATCCACACGTTTTTTTACTGCGTCATCCATAATAATTGGTTCACCCCATTCTCGATCAGTTTCTCCTTGCCATTTATTAGTTGCATCAAAACCAATTTTTGAGCCTAAGCCAGAAACAGGTGAGGCAAAATCAAGATAGTCAATTGGTGTATTTTCTATTAGGGTGGTATCTCTTGCGGGATCCATGCGCGTAGTCATAGCCCAAATAACGTCGTTCCAGTCACGTGTATTAATATCGTTGTCGACCACAATTACAAATTTTGTATACATAAATTGGCGGAGAAAAGACCAGACTCCCATCATTACTCGTTTTGCATGTCCAGGATATTGTTTTTTCATGCTAACAACAGCCATTCGATAGGAGCAGCCTTCTGGCGGTAAATAAAAATCTGTAATTTCAGGAAATTGCTTTTGTAATATAGGTACAAATACCTCATTCAAAGCTACGCCAAGCATAGCAGGTTCATCTGGTGGACGGCCCGTGTAGGTGCTGTGATAAATTGGTTTTTTGCGGTGTGTTATACGTTCAATGGTGAATACTGGGAAGCGTTCAACCTCATTATAATAACCTGTGTGATCACCATAAGGTCCCTCGTTTGCCATATCATCAGGGTAAAGAAAACCTTCTAGTACATATTCAGCAGATGCGGGTACTTGTAAATCTGAACCTATACATCGAGTGACTTCGGTACGAGAGCCGCGCAATAAGCCAGCAAAAGCATATTCAGATAGAGTGTCAGGGATGGGGGTAACTGCGCCCAAAATAGTTGCAGGGTCAGCACCTAATGCAACAGCAATAGGGAAAGGTTTTCCAGGATATTTTTCTTGCCACTCTCTAAAATCAAGTGCACCACCACGGTGTGATAACCAGCGCATAATGACGCGGTTTTTACCGAGTACTTGCTGGCGATAAATACCTAGATTTTGTCGTGATTTATTGGGTCCTTTGGTGATAACTAGACCCCAAGTAATCAAAGGAGCGGCATCACCAGGCCAGCAGGTTTGAATGGGAAGCTTCTCTAAATCAATTTCATCACCTTCCAAAACAAAAGTTTGGCAAGCTGCCTTTTTAATTTTTTTGGGTGCCATATCGAGCACTTTTTTGAATTTTGGAATAGAGTTTATGGCATCCTTGATGCCCTTTGGTGGCGAGGGTTCTTTTAAGCTAGCCAATAGTTTGCCAATTTCACGTAAGGCAGAAACTGAGTTCTCTCCCATGCCCATTGCAACTCTTTCAGGTGTGCCGAAGAGGTTAGTTAGAACGGGTGTGTCAAAGCCTTTAGGGTTCTCAAACAATAAGGCAGGTCCAGCGGCACGCAATACACGATCAGATATTTCCGTCATTTCAAGGATGGGATCAACCTCAGTAGTAATGCGTTTCAGTTCTCCTAGGGATTCAAGTTGAATGATAAAATCACGCAAGTCTTTGTATTTCATATAATACCCATCCCCCCCTTTTTTTGCATATTTTTATGAATAGAGATTAATAGAGACTTCTTGGGCGGTACAATAATTAAACTGGCCATATTGTGCAATATCTTATATTTGAGGGGGTAGGAGGTTGTCCGAGAACTAAGAATTGACTGTAAATCCAAGTTCTCAAGTAGCTTCCTAGTAGTTGCCACTACTTTATAAAAGTATACTTATAGCCATTGCTACCGAGAATCAATTTAGCTTTATCAAGATACTCAACGCTATATTTAAGAACTATATCATCAGCTTCTTTAGGTGAGAGATTTGTAATGTATAAATACTGATCTTTTATATACCAGCTTTCAGCATCTACCGAAAAAGCATCAGGAACTTGGCAAGCAGAACCAACCGAATAATAATAACGGTTTGGATAGAAGCGCTGTTTCCAGCTTGTGTCATTGCAGTCTTCGGCTTGGGATTGATATTTCCAAGTGCCACTAGTCAATAACCTTTCTATTTTTATATCATCGACGCTCTTGAGAGGGTTTTTGGTATTTGTGCTTGATGTTAAAACAGTTTGTAGATTACTACAGCCTGAAGTAGAGGCAACAAGGAGTAATGCCAGTGTTAATTGTAAAATACGATTCATTATTATTAATCCAAATTCTTTAGTTCTAATTCGTAATCGTACTATTGTAACAAAAGACACGCTTCTGTGTTTTATTATCTTTAGCCAATTTATATTAATTAGATATACCCTGAATCCGTGAGTCCACTACGACACAGAACGCAAGCTATTGATTCATCATGGGTTTAAAAAATACCCGCTTAACCTACGGGTGAAGCTAAGATTTTTCAAATCCCATGCTAAACCAATATCTTACGCCCTGTTATCCGCATTGGACTCACGGATTCAGGTATACTGCAACTGATTGGAGATTTAACTAATGAATCAATTGGAAAAACTAAATAGCACTAATAATCATTATTTTGTGATGAGGCATGGGCAAAGTCTGGCGAATATTAAAGGTTTGATTGTGAGCAAGCCTGAAAATGGTTCAGTTGCTTATGGTTTGAGCGATAAAGGAAAAGAGCAAGTCAGAAAGAGTTTACTTTCCGACGAATGGTTAAATTTAAAACTAGATTCAGCTGTTCGTATAATTAGTTCTGATTTTAAACGAGCACATGAAACAGCCATCATAGTTT
>JALSLM010000026.1 GCA_026988295.1 Thiotrichaceae bacterium | reverse complement strand
CCTAGGAGGCTGTCTGAGAACTAGGATTGAAACGAAAATGCCAGAAATATTATAAGGTGAGTTTATCAAAAGAGGCGAATAGTTGCTCTATTTAACGAATTTGATAAGTTCAGATTATGATGTTTATGGTATTTGCAGTCAATTCTTAGTTCTCAGACAGCCTCCTAGCACTCCATCAACATTAGTTTGATGAATTAAGCGTCAAGACAAGGCAAGGGTTGCAGGTAATATGGACGCAAGGAGACAATAGCTTGCGTCCTGTGCCATAGTGACTCCACGGATTCAGGATATATACAAAAATAATTAGAGTCAATAAAGAAACGGCAAGCCAAGAAAGACCAAAAAATAAGATTATTTTTAATAATGATAACGACACTGTACGATGAAGAGTGTCTCTTCCGTGTGCTTGTATACTAACCGATGTTCTTGATTTATACGCCTTGACCAATAACCGCTATAATCATGTTTTAAGGGTTCTGGCTTACCAATTCCTTCCGTCGGGGTTCTTTGGACATTTTTAATCAGTTCATTAATGCGTTTTAGAGTTTTCTTATCTGTTTTTTGCCAATACAAATAATCTTCCCAAGCATCTTTTGCCCAATCTATATTCATTTTTCAATAAGCTCATGACCTTCAGTCAAACCCTTTTCAACCTCTTCGATACTGCGATTTAATCGTTTTGCATTTTCAGGGCTTCGCATGAGGTAGGCTGTTTCCTCATAAGACTTATAATCTTCGAGACTTATCAGCACGGCTGGCGAACCTTTCTGTCGAGTAATTAATACAGGACTATGGTCTGCATGAACTTGATCTAGTATCCCTGATAAATTCTTTCTGAAATGAGTGTAGCTAACCGCATCCATGTGAATACCTTTTTATTTTAGAGTGGTACTCATTATAGTATCTGTACTCTAATGAGTACAGGTATGTTTTTTAAAAATCTCTAAATTGCGATATAAGCATTTTTTGGGGTTGTAAGGGGTACATGTTTAACTTGATTGAATGAAACGGTAGGAAAGTCATCCAAAAAATCTTTGATAGTATCACCTGCCAGTAGGCAATCAAACAGCGTACTAGCAGGAACGCGTGTACTATTAAAAATAGGTGTGCCGCCTAGTATCTGTGGGTCAGTGATAATGATTGCCATGAGTATATTCCGTTAATGCTTTTCTATTTGTGTTGGTTTAACCGATTACAGCTAATAATTTATTAATTTTTTAGTAGCAATTCCTTTTTGATGTCCGTTATAAAAGTTACTCAAAAATTAATGGATTTGTCCTGTATCGTCAAGCTTATGCCTTCTCAGCTGGAGACAATAAAAGACTCTGTAGTTCTCTGCGTGATAATAAATGTAAAAAAAGGGGGGGGATGGGTATCTAAAAATTTGTTCTTTATCCATCAAGCCAATATAGATTAGTGACCTTACAGGTATTATAAATTTCCTTCCCCGTCAAAGTCGGGTGAACCAGAAACATCAGGCTGTTTTCTCCTAGTGTCTTGGCAGCAGGAAAAGCCTCTATTGGTTTAAAACCAGTACCATCAAAGGCCTTTTCTTTATAAATTTAAGCGAAAATCAATCAAGTGACAATGGCGACGATGGTTTTTATTATCAGCTTAAAATCCATCCACAATGATCGTTCTTTTACGTACTGTTTATAATAAGTAAGTTTAATAGGTAGCACTTTTTCTCGATAATCTTTAACAGGGTCTTGTGAGCCTGTGAGTAACTCATTTTCATTTCTAAACTCAATGGAAGCAAGGTCAGTGATGCCTGGGAGAACGGATAAAACGGTTTGTTTTTGTTCTTCACTATAAAACGCCACATATTCAGGCACTTCAGGGCGAGGACCAACCAGACTCATTTCTCCTTTTAAAACATTAATGAGCTGTGGCAATTCATCTATTTTATATTTTCGCAACCATTGTCCTGTTTTGGTAATTCTTGAATCGCCACCGGTTGTTACTTTAGCGCCTTGTTTTTCGGCATCAATCACCATTGTTCGGAATTTAAGCACCTTAAATGGCTTTTCATTTAGTCCTACCCTTATCTGTTTAAATAACACAGGGCCATTGTCATCACGTTTAATCAATAAGCCAATCACAATAAATATGGGCGATAAGACCACAAGACCGGGAATAACAAAAAACAAATCAAACAAACGCTTTGTAATCATTTGGTATGCACCTTTAGAATTTTAGTCACCGTATCAATCACCCGTTTTACATCATCATCCGTCATTTTAGGGTAAATTGGCAAACTTACCGCTCTATTAAATACATCTAATGCAACGGGAAAATCATCAGGCTTAAAGTCATAACGATCACGCCAGTAAGGATGCAAGTGTAGAGGAATAAAATGAACACTTGTGCCAATTTTTTCTTCTGCCATTAATTCAATAAACTGGTCACGATTAATGGTGAGTGATTCAAGTTCTAACTGGAGCACGTACAAATGCCAAGCATGCATATCATCAGGATGTGCAACAAAAGGTGTTGTGGCGGGAAGATCAGCAAAGGCTTCATTGTATTGTTTTGCCATCCACTCACGTCGCTCTTGAAAAGCATGTGCCTTTTTTAATTGGTGAATACCAAGTGATGCTGCAATATCTGTCATATTATATTTATAACCTGGCGCAATAATTTCATAAAACCAGGCAGGTTTATCTGAGGTATAACGATCAAACGCATCACGGCTAATGCCATGCAAACGCATCACCTTCATGCGTTTAATATAATCTTCATTGTTGCTCACAATCATGCCACCCTCGCCAGTGGCAATGGTTTTGGTGACATAGAAACTATAAACCGTAATATCCGACAATGTACCAATCATTTTACCTTGCCAAGTTGTTGGCAGTGCGTGAGCAGCATCCTCTACAATTTTCCAGTTATTTTCATTAGCAATCTCTCGAATTGCATCCATTTCACAAGACTGTCCTGCAAAATGCACTGGCATAATGGCTTTTATATTTTCATGCTTATCAGCAATTTTACGAATCTCATTCGGATCAATATTAAAAGTTTTTGGATCAATATCAACGAGTATTGGATCAGCACCTAAATAACGTATTACCTCAGCGGTGGCGGTAAACGTATTGGTTGTCGTTATAACTTTATCACCTTTACCAACACCAACCGCCTCAAGGGCAAGATGCAATCCTGAAGTTGCTGAATTTACTGCTAATGCATAATCAGCACCAATAAACGCACCAAAATCTTTTTCAAACTGTGCTGTTTTAGGGCCTGTTGTTAACCAGCCAGAACGAAGCGTATCTGTGACTTCGGTGATTTCATCTTCACCTAACAAGGGAAGAGCAAAAGGGAGGAATGATGACAAAATAGTATCCTTATATAAATTATTGTTAAGAAATTATTAGTTAGAAAATGTATTTAAGCAATATCAAAAATAATCTTGCTATGTTTCATCTGGCTACCAACTTAAGGCGGGACAAGCTCATTGTAGGTTGGCTTAGCTTGCCGAGCATGGCGAGGTAACGTAACCCAACAGTATTTAATTTGAATCGTTGGGTTACGTTATTTC
Organism: Thiotrichaceae bacterium; assembly: GCA_026988295.1. GTDB lineage: Bacteria > Pseudomonadota > Gammaproteobacteria > Thiotrichales > Thiotrichaceae > Cocleimonas. Next base: position 1,231 of record JALSLM010000026.1, on the reverse strand, counting down.
GCTACGCTCAATAATCTAACCCAACCTACAATTCAATTAAAATACCGTCCCGTTTTAAGTTGATAGCCTTTCATCTTACCTAAGTGTCGGGTCCCGTGTGATCATGGACATATTCCAGAAAGAAGTTATGGTATTGCGATTTTGCGAGACTTGATAACTACATACACATGGATTAATATCTTTAAATACTATCTAACGTAAGTACCAAGGAGAAAATAATGCAAACTATCGGTATCAAAGACCTACAAATCAACCCCGCAGTATTAACTCGCTCGCTCGAATCAAATAACTACGCAATGATTACTAAGCGTAGTAAACCTATTGGCTTAGCTGTCTCTTTTAACGAAAAAATCATCGATAAAGGCTTAAAAACAGCTCTAATGATAGATGCATACCAAAAAGGCTATCTAAGTTTAGGACAATTAAGTAAAGCATTAGACATACATACAAAAAAAGCACTAAAAATGCTCGCACTAATGGGAGTAAATAGTATTGATTATGACTTTGCAGATGATATGAAGTATATGGATAGTTTTTTATGATCGTAAGCGATAGTACTACGCTGATTATATTGCTTGACCTTGACAGAATAGACTTACTCTCAAACCTATTTCCTAAAATCATTATTCCCAAAGCGGTCTATCGAGAAATTACTTTCAAAAGACCCATCAAGCAAACAAACTTTATCGAAGTAAAACAGCCTAAGGATAGCGAACTACTTGATACCTTAAACATGCTACTAGACCAAGGAGAAAGTGAAGCAATCGCCTTAGCTTTGGAGCTCAAGCTTAAATTGATTATTGATGAGAAAAAAGGACGAAAAATAGCCATGAACCAAGGTATAGAAATTATTGGTTTACTGGGTATTATTTATCTAAACATTGTAAAAGGCTTCTTAAATATCCCTCAAGCTGAAGAATTTTTAGTAAGTACGATTAGTCATGGTTATCGTATTAATCAGAAATTAGTGAATGATATGTTGTGGGTTGCTAAAAAGGATATTTAGCAAAATTTTGGAGTCTAACTATTAACAACATGCCTTTTATACCGCTCTAAAAACCGCACCACCCTATTTATATCCTTCGGTGTTGTGGGCAAATTCACCACATGCGAGGCAAGATAAGTCGCGACAGGATATTGCTTGGCATCAAACTGCCAAGCGGATAAATCACCTTCTACAGGATGAAGCGGGGAGGTAAACCATTCACCTAAAGCGATACGGTGTTGTTCA
>JALSLM010000025.1 GCA_026988295.1 Thiotrichaceae bacterium | reverse complement strand
GAAGTGGATAAGCCATCTTCATCATCAGAAGTTGCTTTTATAATAGTCATTCCAGCAGTAGGGGACTCAATTGTAAATGATGCTCGCCCATTAGAGTCGGTTTCTATCAGATTTGTTGAGAGATCTCCTCTTGTAGCACTTATGTTTATCGTCTTATTGGGTTGCGCTACCCCTTCTTTTTTCCATAGAAGATTGATTGTTTCTTTTGTATTGATAATTATTTCATTACTTGAGCCTGTAAGAACAAATTCATCTGAAGATATTTTTACTTCTTTTGTAATGCTTGCACCAAGAGCACTTGCAGAGAGGGTGTCGATGCCTCCAGTAATCCCTTTTAGTGTAAAGGTGATTTCCCCAGTAACATTTGTTTGGAAGCCGCTTTCAGCGGTAATAGTATTACCTTTTGATGAAGTTAGTTCTACAGCTTTAAAGGCAATTGGTTTTTTGGCACTATCAAGCAATTTCAGTGTAAATGAAACGTCTTTTTCACGAGGTATTGATGCAGGTCCTTCTATTGAAACGGTAGTTCCAACCACTTCAATGTCTAAGGTTTTTGATTGAGTACCAGATACGGCTTTAACATGAATAGATCTATTTTTAGGTATTCCTGGTGTTAAGTTAACGGATTTAACAGAACCACTTTCAGTTTCAGAAGAGGCTTCAGTATCAATAGTGGCTTCATTGTCAACTGAAAAAGTAATATTTGCCCCAGGGATTGCATTATTATTTTTATCTTTGGCAATGGCTGTAATAGTGATAGGTTCTGAGCCATCAGATAATAGTTGTCGAGTACTGGCAGTTAGTATTAAGGAGCTAGCTTCTTTCTCTGAATCAACACCGCCTCCGCTGCCACCTCCACCAGAACCAAAAGAAGCGTCACCACCACAAGCAGCTAGTGCTATTGCAAGAGCAAGAGGCGTGATAACTTTTACGAATTTATTTGAATGAGACATGAATAAGCCCTTTATTGTTATGATTTTTATTATTAGTAGCTTGTTCGAGAATAGATTAAAAATATCCACAGGTATCATAATTTAGCTTATCAAATTCGTTAAATAAAACAACTATTTGCCTCTTTTCTAAGCTCAATATTTATAATGTTTCTGTGGTTTTCGTTTTGATTCTTATTCTCGACTAGACTCTTAGTTTTACTTAAGAGCCGTAATAACTATTTATTGCGTGTATTCTAGTTTTTGTACCGTGATTCTGTCAAGAAATGCCGTCGATAATCAGACTAATGGTTAGGCAGAGTTTGTTTATTATGCAATGCCTTTAGCTGAGTAAGAGGATCACAGATATTTTAAAGTAGTTGATTTCTTGTTTATAAAAGTATTTTATCCTGCATCGTCAAGCCGATACTGTATTATAAAAAATGCAAAAAAAGGGGGGGATGGGTATCTATAGTTTTCTCTGAGCCAGTCAAACCAATATTGATGAAGTATTAGTTTGCGGAGTATATAGCCCCTAATACTCTTTTTCCTGTTGCTCCAGTGACAGCAGGAAGATTGCCTGGCTTTTCATTAATAGTTTGCTTAGCAAGCCATGCAAAGGCTGTCGCTTCTACCCAGTCAGGGTCAATACCTAGTATTTGGGTTGAGAGACAAGTTATTTTGGGTAGATGTTTTTGTAGGCACTTGATTAAAAATTGATTGTGTATGCCGCCACCACAAATATATAGTTCATCACATTCCTTTGGAATATTGTCTGAAATAGTTTTGGCTGTTAGCTCACAAAGTGTTGCTTGTATATCTTCTGCGTTGACCTTATCAAGCATGTTTCCCAATCGATTCTTTAGCCAGTTAAGATTAAATAGCTCTTTTCCAGTGCTTTTGGGTGTTGAACGTGAGAAGTATGGTTCAGAGAGTAAAAGACTGAGTATTTCAGGGTGAATTTTTCCAGTATTTGCCCAGTCTCCATTATGGTCATAATTTTTCTTCTTAATATATTTTATCCAAGCGTCTGATAGGGCATTTCCAGGACCTGTATCAAAACCGCTTACCGATGTTTTTTCTGATAATAAAGCTGGTAAAATAGTAATATTGGCGATTCCACCAATATTTAAAATTACACGAAACTTGTCCGTACTGGAAAAGATTGCTTGGTGGAATGCGGGCACAAGTGGTGCACCTTGTCCTCCTGCGGCTATGTCTCGGTTACGAAAGTCTGCCACGGTTTTGATGCCTGTTAACTCTGCAATGAGATTGGCATCCCCAAGTTGCAAGCTAAAAGGATATTCTCCGTCAGGTTGATGCCAAAGTGTCTGCCCATGACTACCAATAGCGTGTATTTGATTTTTATCTAAATTTGTTTGCAGAAGTAGTTGGGTAGTAGCATTAGCAAAGAGTTTGCCTAGCTCTTGGTGAAGCGTACCAAAATTAGAAAGAGAGCCTTTCCAGTTAGGGTCTAAGGTGTTAATTAATCGAGTTCGAAGTTTTTTGGGGATAGGATGAGAGAGTGTTTTTATCAGGTTAAGAGTATTGTTTTCTTTGAACTCTACCAAAACAGCATCAACACCATCCATGCTGGTGCCAGACATTAATCCGATATAATAGTATGGTTCAGGCAGATTCTTAGCCATACTCTATAGGGCTAAGCGGGTTTTAAACATAGTTGATATTGTACGATTTATAGTTTTAACCACCAATAGCACTATCAATCTCAATATCTGCTTCAACAAAACGATGTAATACATTTAGCTGCAATACCAAATTAATTGCTTTATTACGAAAGTCTTGAAGCTCGTGCGGTGCTAAAGCAATACTATTAGGTAAATCGGCTTTCATTGAATCCATGGCAATCCCATTTTTACGAAATTCATAGTGCAAATGTGGGCCAGTAGTTAAACCAGAGGAGCCAACATAGCCAATAATATCGCTTTGGTAGACTTTATCACCTTTTTTAAGTCCTTTTTTAAAGCGTGACATGTGACCATAACGTGTTTCATAGCCTTCTCGGTGAGAAATAATCACCATTCGACCGTAGCCACCTTTGCGCCCAATAAACTTAACAATACCATTTCCTGTTGTCATTATTGATGTGCCGGTTCTGGCAGCAAAGTCAGTACCCTTGTGGGTACGTATTTTGTGTAAGACTGGGTGACGACGACCTGGGTTAAAATGCGATGAAATTCTGGCATGAGCGACTGGAGTACGAATAAAAGCTTTTTTCATTTCACGTCCATCTGGAGTGAAATAATCTGAGCGACCATCTTTAAATGTGTAGCGTAAGGTTCTTAAAACTCTTTTTTTATTAATAAATTCAGCTGCCAAGAGGTTTCTGCTACCGACTTTATCGCCATCATGATAAATATCTTCGAAAACTGCAGTGACTTTATCTCCAACACGAATATCATGTGAAAAATCTATATCCCAATCAAAAACCTTTACAATTTGACGAATAATTTTATTTTGAATGCCGACTTTTCTGCCATCAAAAAATAGACCGTTTTTAATTGTGAAACTTGCTCGGGCTTGTCGAGTCTCAAATATATTCTTTTTCCAAGTGCCGTAATACTTGCCATCTTTAAGTGATAATACGTAGCTGTTTTTAATATCATGTGTAAAAACAAGTTCAGAGAGTTTGCCTTCACTATTTGAGCTAGCACGAACGATAGTACCACTTTTTTTCAGTATATCCAATTCATTGGAAATTACTTTATCTGTCTTAAGGATGCTAAGAGCTTTCTGATGTCCAAGCTTATGAAAAATATTAGTAAGATTATCGTATGATTTTACGTGGTAGGTTGTCCATTTTGTATTTGTATCTTCTAAAGCTTGACCTGTATAAGTTTCAATAGCGTGTTTGGGTAAGGTTAACTCAAGTGATTCTGCTTGAGTCGTTAAAGAGTCGGTATTGTCGGGAGTAACATTGTCATCAAACAGGTCTTTTTGATTTATGCTAGGTGCCTCCTTTGTCGCTATTACTTTTGCTACCATTGGAGCAACGAAAGTTTCCTCTTCAAGAGCAATTTCAAAGGTTTTATGAGAATGGTTTGGAGAAGAAAGCAAGCGAGATTGAACGGGAAGATTCCCAATTAAAGAGAATGCTCCTGCAACAAGTAATACCCTGTATGTCCAGACAGAGCTAGTATGAGGGTTGCTTTTAACAGAGGCATTGGGTCTAAGAGAAGGGTCATTCTCTTCTCGAATAATAACTTCCATTTCTCTGTGAAGCTTGTATTTGTTTACGATGTCGTTCCAGCTATTTTCGCTAAGAGTAACATTAGTCCGTTGTTGTAAATGCAAGATTTTAGAGTCCTATAATTATAAGAAAACGCACAAAATTACTATGCGACAGTATGTTTACATAAATTCACTAATTTTAGCAAGTATATTTGTGCTTAAATAGTGTTACATCAAGGGTTTTAAAGATAACTGGATAGCATTGTAAAAATAGTATCCTGTACTCGAAAAGCATAAGTATAGGATACTTTATATTAAAGAGGGCTGAATGATGTGAGCAGTCGTCAAAAAAATTTTATCAAATTAATTTAAAATAATGGTTGACGGATAAAATAATATCTATACAATGCGCATCCTCGTTCAGGCACAGGCTTGAACTGATATTTAAAAAATGAGAACCAGAAAAACTTGTGTGGGTGCTTGTAGCTTGTGTTTTAGCGCAAGAAGCAAGAACTCAACGAACGTTAATTTTTGTAAAAAAAATGTAATATGTAACTTCGGTTACAACGATTAAACACGTGATGTTAGGTTCGACCTTCAATTTAAAGATTAAAGTCCGAAAGGACTTAAAACAATTTAAACTGAAGAGTTTGATCCTGGCTC
>JALSLM010000024.1 GCA_026988295.1 Thiotrichaceae bacterium | reverse complement strand
AGAACGTTTCATTGCTTGTGACTTCACCGATTCAGGTTTAAATTAGTAGATTAGCCTTGAAAATCTGGCGCATAGACATCTGGCATAAAGTTATCAAAGCGGGTGAATTTACCCGTAAAGGTTAAACGCACCTTGCCTATTGCACCATTTCTTTGTTTTCCGATAATTACTTCTGCCATGCCTTTGTCGGGGCTATCTTCATTATAGACTTCATCTCGATAGATAAACATAATCACATCCGCATCTTGCTCGATTGCCCCTGATTCACGCAAGTCAGACATGATCGGGCGTTTATTGGGGCGTTGCTCTAGTGAACGGTTGAGCTGTGAAAGGGCGATTACAGGGCATTCCATTTCTTTAGCTAGTTGTTTTAACCCTCTTGATATTTCAGAGATTTCTGCCGCACGGTTATCTGATTTATTACCTGATTGCATGAGTTGGATATAATCAATCATGACTGCGCCAAGTTTTCCATTCTCACGCGCTAAACGACGACATTTTGCACGAATTTCGGTGGGTGACATCGCAGCAGTATCATCAATAAAGAGCTGTGTTTCACCAAAGGTTTTTACCGCCATGCCGATGCGAGGCCAGTCTTCTTCACGGATTTTTCCTGTACGAATATCGTTTAGTGGCACGCGCCCGATTGAGGCAAACATTCTCAGGATAAGCTGTTCAGCGGGCATTTCCATACTGAAAATAGCCACTGGCTTTTTATCATTAATGGCGATAAATTCAGATAAGTTCATGGCGAAAGTTGTTTTACCCATTGAAGGACGACCTGCAACAATCACCAAATCCCCTTTTTGTAAACCAGAAGTCATATCGTCTAACTCAGTAAATCCAGTTTCTGCACCTGTGATTTTTGCATCTGATTTACTTAACTCATCTATATGTGCGAGTGTTTGTTTTAACAGGGTTTTTATATTTTGAAAATCTTGCTGGCGGTTACCTTGCTCTGCTATTTCAAAGATTTTCTTTTCTGCTTCATCCAGCAGTTCTTTACTAGGGCGTTCACCCGCATTGAAGGAATCTTCCGAAATCTCAGAGCCGATACTGATCAGTTGGCGCAAGACAGATTTTTCACGAACAATTTCAGCATAAGCACGAATATTAGCGGCACTAGGTGTATCTTTTGCTAATGTACCTAAGTAGGCAAGCCCGCCTGCATTTTCCAGTTCAGAACGATCTTTAAGCCACTCTGAGAGAGTAATAATATCAAGTGGTTTATCGCTTTCAGCAAGCACAGCGATTGAACGAAAGATCAGGCGATGGTCTTGCCGATAAAAATCATGCTCATCGACAACATCGGCGACTCTATCCCATGCACGATTTTCGAGTAATAACCCGCCTAATACAGATTGTTCTGCTTCAATAGAGTGAGGAGGGATTTTGAGTTGGTCATAACTATTATCAATTTCTTGCTCAAAGTGAGGGTAATCGTCATCACTTATATTATTTTCAATAAATGTATCTACGGGTGTGGGGGATGATGTTGGCATTCTAATAGTTTAAAGTATTGTCATTGTGGGTTGATAGTACCAAAAGCAGTTTATTGCTTGTGGATAAGTTGTGTGCTTTTTGTGTTTTTATAGATTTGGCAAGCTAAAAATAATTAGACTTGATCAGGGCTTCCTTTAACGCCATAGAAGACTAGTGATATCCAACCTGCAATAAAACAAAGTCCACCAATGGGTGTGATGATCCCAAAAAATGTTTTTCCTGTTATTGCATAGAGATATAAACTGCCCGAAAAAAGAATAATACCTGAAACAAAAAATATCCCAGAAAATCTTAGTGATCGAGGTGATTGCTTGTGATTAGTTGATAATATGCCCACCACAAGCAAAGCTGCAACATGATAAAATTGATATTCTACGCCTGTATGAAAGCGTTGCAGCGCGTGTTCAGAAAGTAGGTTTTCTAATCCATGTGCGCCAAAAGCACCCACTATGACGGCAAGCATTCCTAATAATGCGCCAGCGGTTAAAAATTTATTCACAATCTGTTTTCTCCTGCTTGAATTCAGCGCGATAAGATACCATGTTAATGGCTACAAAATTAAAACCCTGAATATAATATGGATTATAAAGATTACTACAAAATTCTCGATGTTGATCGAGCTGCCAGCCAAGCTGAAATAAAAAAAGCCTATCGTAAGCTTGCGCGTAAATATCATCCTGATGTGAGTAAAGTTGCCAATGCAGAGGAGCGTTTTAAAGAGGTTAATGAAGCCTATGAAGTGCTCAGTGATGAGAAAAAACGCGAACAATACGATACCTTAGGTGCTAATTGGAAAAACGGACAAAACTTTGATCCTCCTCCAGGTTGGGATGGTGGGTTTGATTTTAACCAATTTAATCAAGGAGCACATGGAGCAGCGGGTGGAGCGGGATTTAGTGATTTTTTTGAGTCATTATTTGGAGGCTCTGGATTTCAGCAAAGTGGTTTTAACCAGCAACAGCAAAATAGAAAACCACCAGCTAAAACTATGATCCTTAATGTTGATCTTGAAGATATTTTTTCAGGTGGAAAAAAGAAAATACGTCTACCCAATGGATCGACTATCGAAGTTAAAATACCTAAAGGTTTTGAAGAGGGCAAAAAAATTCGTTTAGCTGGGAAAGCAGCTAATGGTGGAGATATTCATCTAAAAATTAACTTTAAAAAGCATCCAAAATACCGTTTGGAGGGTAAAGATATTTACCTTGATTTACCAATCGCACCGTGGGAGGCTGCTTTAGGTGCTAGTATCACTATTGATACTTTGGCAGGGCAGTTAAAACTTAAGATTCCTGAAAATTCAAGCTCAGGAAAAATAATGCGAATCAAAGGTAGAGGGTTGCCTGGAAGCGTAGCAGGCAATCAATATGTGGTATTGCAAATAGTTACTCCGCCTGCAAACTCTGAAGATGAGAAAGCCTTTTATCAGGATATGTCTTTAAAATTTGACTGGACACCTCGTTAGGACTATAAATGTCCTTAAACAGCCTTCTCGGAGGCTGTTTGAGAACTAATATTTTATAATATAGCTATTAATTTAAAATGGAACAGTGTCTTAAGGAAAATCTGATTAAATTGATTAGAATTTAGCAGGCTAAAAATAATTGGACTTCATCAGGTTTTCCTTAAATTTATAGCCTATAATATTTATATAATAAAAAAGCACAAACCCCGAATTTATAAGTGATAGCACATAACTACATAACTACATAACTACATAACTACATAACTACATAACTACATAACTACATAACTACATAACTACATAACTACATAACTACATAACTACATAACTACAGAACTACAGAACAAGCTATTGATCGCTATAGCGTTGTTTGATTTTCAGAAATCTCCTGTATTCTGTTTAAATTTAAACCTCCTATAATCGCAATGCCTTGCTAGTGTTATCTATGGTCACTTGAAGAATCGAAGTAACAATTAGGGTGAACGTGCATGGCATAAGTTGTAATTTTAGGGCGAATATGGGCGGTATAATGAAAATTTCTAGGAATATCTCTTTTATCATCGTATTAACGATGTTTAGTTATCTGGGGGCTTTTAACTTGGCAAGTGCAAGGCTACCAGCAGTTGTTAATGGGCAATCACTTCCATCATTAGCGGATATGTTAGAGCGGGTAACTCCAGCTGTGGTTAATATATCTACTGAAACGGGTACTGCCGCAGTTAATAAAGATCCCGTTTATCGTCATTTTTTTGGCAAAAAAACTCCTGCTAGCAAGAGAATGGGGACAGGTTCTGGAATCATTGTAGATGCTAGAGATGGTTATATTGTTACCAATGCACATGTTATTGAAAATGCGAAAAAAATAATCGTTACATTAAAAGATAAACGGCAGTTTTATGCCAAGCTAATTGGTACAGATTTAAAAGCAGATGTTGCTGTTATTCGCATTCAGCCAGAGCGACTAACGGCTATGCGTATGGCGGATAGCAAGAAAATAAGAGTAGGTGATTTTGTTGTTGCTATTGGAAACCCCTATGGCTTAGGACAATCTGTTACTTCTGGTATTGTTAGTGCACTGGGTCGAACAGGTCTGGGTATTGAAGATTTTGAGGATTTTATCCAGACAGATGCACCGATAAACCCAGGGAATTCTGGAGGTGCTCTGGTTAATTTAAGAGGTGAATTAATTGGTATTAATACAGCTATTCTTGGTGGACGTAGCGGTGGAAATGTTGGTATAGGTTTTGCTATTCCTTCTGCAATGATTATTAATATTAAAAATCAACTGGTTAAATATGGTCGTGTCGAAAGAGGTCAGCTAGGGATTGAGATTCAGGATGTTAAACCTGCGATGGTAAAGAAATTGAATCTTACAAACGGGCAGGGCGCGCTTATTTCAGGTGTGGCGACTAATTCTCCTGCTGATCGCGCTGGAATTAGAACAGGTGATATTATAACTCGTGTTAACGGTGCTGTGGTTGCAAATAGCTCTAATCTTAAAAGCATGATTGGAAATTTACCCATGGGTTCTCATGTGAAAATGGAATATGTGCGAAATGGATCTGTCAAAAAATGTGTAGCAAAAGTTGGTTTTTCTCGGTTTGTAAGTAAAAAAAACCACTTTAGTATAAAAAATGCTAACAGAGTAAAGCCAGTAAAACGTGCACCTATTCAAAAGAATTATTTTCCAGATTTATGGGATAACTAAGTTCTCATTCCTAAACATCAGAATTCACCCTAAATCGCTGGGTTAATTATGTGTAAGTCGAATTAGCGATAGTGTAATCCGACAAGCTTTCAAACAGTCTCTTCACAGACTCTTCTGTTTTAAGACTTAGA
>JALSLM010000023.1 GCA_026988295.1 Thiotrichaceae bacterium | reverse complement strand
TTCTGGCATTTTCGTTTCAATCCGAGTTCTCGGACAGCCTCCTAGAAGCTTCTTTTGCCTGCCTATCACCCGCTAATTTAAAGGCATAAATAGAAGCAAATAAAATTGCTAATAAACCGATTGTCCATAGTGATGACTGTAGTGGATGCCTTGCAAAGGTTGCTAACTGATAAAAAATAACTGATGTTGTATAAGCTAATCCCGTGCTCCAGCTGACTCCTAAAATTGTCCAGCCCATACCTGTTTCGCGTAACATTGCACCTGTGGCAGCAACACAGGGAAAATAAAGTAGGATAAATAATAGATAGGCAAATGCACCGATTTTTCCATCAAAGCGTTTATGCATCGCTCCGAAGGTTGAAATATCTACACCTTGTGATTCTGCGGCTATCTCTCTAGTTTCACTGTCTGCAACACTTGATATTCCTAATGGATCAGCTAAATTATGCATTGCATCACCAAGGTTATCAGGGATGGTTTGTAGTGCGTTTGCTAAACTAGCGGATAAACTAAAAGGAGCTGTTTCTTCTAGTGGTTTGCCGCTCGGTTTATCAATATTTGAATAAAGTGCGTCTAGTGTTCCAACCACGACTTCTTTTGCGAGTATTCCTGTGATAATACCCACTGTCGCAGGCCAATTATCTTCTGTGATGCCCATCGGCTTAAATATGGGGGTGACTGCTTTTGCGGTGGCACTTAATACTGATTTTTCTGAATTATCATTACCAAAACTAAAATCAGTTCCTAGTGAGTTGGCAATATTTATCAGTGCAACGACAATAATAATGATTTTTCCTGCGCCTAAAACAAAGCCCTTCAGCTTATTCCAAGCACTTAATAGTACATTACGAAAACTAGGAACTTGATAGGTTGGTAGCTCCATAAAGAAGTCATCTGCCTCACCTTTTAACAGTGTTTTACGCATCACTAGCCCTGTTAGAATGGCAAATAAAATACCAATCAAATACAGCAAAAAAACAATATTTTGCCCTCCAACGGGGAAGAATGCTGCCGCAAAAAGTGCATAAACAGCAAGGCGCGCGCCACAAGACATAAATGGTGACATCAATACAGTAATAATACGCTCTCGCATATTATCTAGTGTGCGTGTTGCCATTATGCCTGGCACATTGCAGCCAAAACCCACAATCAATGGCACAAAAGCTTTGCCTGAGATACCTAAGCGCCGCATAAAATGATCCATTACAAAGGCGGCTCGCGACATATAACCTGATTCTTCAAGCACCGTAAGGAATAAAAATAGCGCCCCAATAATTGGAATAAAGGTTGCTACCACCTGAATGCCTCCACCAATACCGTTAGCCAGTATCGTTGTTAGCCAATCAGGTGAGCCGATGCTTTCCAATACTACGCCCAAGCCATCAACAAAAAATGCCTGCGCGGTTTGATCAAAAAAGTCTATTAATGCACCACCAATATCAATACTAAAAGTGAAGAGCAGATACATTAATGCTAAAAATATAGGTATCCCCGTCCAGCTACCCAACACCCATTTATCTATTTTGTCTGAGCGTGTTCTACTAACCTTTCCCTGCTGTTTTACAATACTTTTTGATAGCTCTGTGGCTTGTTCAAAGCGAACTTCTGCCAATAAAAAATCGAGGTCTTCATTGCTTTGTGCTTCAATATTCTGTTTATGCTCAGCGCCCTCCTCCTGTAAATATTTTAATGCACCCACACGCTTAATATTATTAGCCTGTTGGATTTTTCGTATTTCAGCTTCAACAACAGGGCTATAAGGAAGTGTTAGAGGCTCAGATTGATTAATTTCAGCTCGACTATCCAGCACAAGTTTATGCAGTTTTTCTGCACTTTGCCCCTTCTTTAGAGAAATCGGAATCACAGGGCAAGCAAGCTGTTTAGCCAGTGCATCGACATCAATTTTCATGCCACGCTTATCGGCTATATCCATCATATTGAGCAATACGAGGGTGGGAACGCCTAATTCACGTAGTTGTAAAGTGAGATATAAGCCACGTTCTAAAGTGCTGGCATCGAGAATATTAATAAAGAAATGATTTGGATTATTCAATACAAACTGACGCGCAACACGTTCATCTGCCGATACATCAGAATAATCTAGTGAATAAGTGCCGGGTAAATCAACAACATGAATGGTTTCATTATTATAATTAAAAAAGCCCTGTTTATGCTCAACAGTAACGCCCGGCCAGTTTCCCGTGCTTTGACGTGAGCCTGTTAATAGATTAAAGAAAGTTGTTTTACCTGCGTTTGGGTTTCCCACCAAAGCAATCTCAAGGCTGGCGGTAGAATCACTAAGTGATTCCTGATCGTTATTGCAACATGCCTTTGCCATGATTAAATTCCTGAATTATCAGAAACAAGAATTTTATTAGCAATAGAACGCCCTAGGCTAATGCGATTATTATTTTGAGCTAGCACCATATCACCGCCACGGTTACGCAATATTTCAAGGCGAGAGCCAACACCAATCCCTAAACCCAGCAAACGAACTTGAGTTTTACTATCAGATTTAATTTTTTTTACAAGAACCTGTGCAGACTCTTTAAAGCTTGCTAATGGATTAGAATCTATCATTGTTTAGTTGCCTCACCTACCTAAATGGGAATTGTTCTCAATTGTATATGCAAGAATTCCTAAATGCAAGTGATTCTCATTTGTAATTATGATATAGATCAAGTTTTGCGGCTGCAAAATAAGCCCTTAATATACCCATCCCCCCACTTTTTTATACTTTTTAGGACTGCTCGCTATTAGAAATAGAGCTTAAAGCCTATTTTTTCTAACCATGCCTTTTCTTGTACTAAATCAGCTTCAAGTAATGCATGATCTTTTATATTACTTGAGCATCTAATAAACAGGCTATCAACGCTACCTTCAACCGTTGGCATCATTTCTTGATCTAAACGTGAGCGATGCAAAAGCACGGAAAGCCGTAATAAAATAACAAGATAACGTAACATTTGCTGCTCTTCTTCATGAACACTATGAAAATGCTCAGATTCCAGTTTTTTTCTGTGCCCCATAACAAGCAATGATAGCCAGTGTTGACGACGACGAGCAAAGCCTGGAATATCAGCATATTCAAGAATATAAGCACCTCGTAAATGATGCTTATCGTGGGTAATACTCATCCCCAGTTCATGTAGATCAGCTGCCCAAGCTAATGATAGTTCGCGCTTTTTAGGAATCCCCCAATCTTTTCTAACCTGCTCAAAACAGTGTAACGCCGTTTTCTTAACACAGTTCGCATGTTTTTTATCAATATTAAAACGCTCCATTAAATCTTGCACACTACGATTACGAACATCTTCATGCTGAATGCGCCCTAGCATGTCATAAAGCAAGCCCTCCCGTAGTGCGCCATCAGAAACAGTCATTCGCTCAATCTTTAATGCTTCAAAAACTGCAATTAAAACTGCCAGACCACCTGCAAACACAGGGGCACGATCATCTTTTAGCCCTTCTAGCTCTAGTTGCTCAATGCTTTGCATGGCGATCATGCGATCACGAAGTATGTAAAGCGCATCTAGCGTGATGCCAAATTGTTCAATTTCTAATGCTTGAATGATACTTCGTGCGGCTTTAATCGTTCCTGATGAGCCAATGGCACGTTTCCAATTTTTAGATGAAAAAGCACGCTCAATTGGCATAATTTTGAGACGCAGTGCAGTATCAGCCGCCTTCCAGTTTTCTTCTCGCAAACTTCCATCTGCAAAGAAACGCTGAGTCATACTGACTGATCCGATATTGAGGCTTTCTAGTTTTTTTGGCTCAAACTTTTTACCAATAATAAATTCGGTACTACCACCACCTATATCAATAACCAGTTGTTTGCCTTTATCATCAGAAAGTGTATGCGACACACCAAGATAAACCAGTCGTGCTTCTTCATGCCCTGGGATAATTTCTATTTTATGACCCAGTGCCAAAGAGCCTTTGCGAAGAAAATCACTCGATGTTTTCATGGTTCGCAAGGTATTTGTACCTGCCGCTCGTACCGTACCTTTTTCTAGGTGTCGTACTCGATCACCAAAGCGTTGCAGACAATCCAGTGCGCGTTGTGCCACTGCCTCATCCATATTATTTTCGCTATCAAGACCACCACGCAATCGTACCATTTCTTTAATTTGGTCAACCATCGCAAAATTACCATAGTCATCAACACGGGCAACAATCATGTGAAAACTATTTGACCCCAGATCAATAGCAGCAATAGTGCTAGGATAAGCTTGAGCTTCTGTTATTTGCTCAGTTACTTGTTTAGTTTCTTCTTTAATATCAGTCATAATGATAACCATACCGCGCAATAAGCAGACAAACAATACTTCTTTATGAGTAATTATTTATGATTTAGGATTAGGATGTCTACCCCATGAAAATAGAATTACCAAAAAGGAATTAAAATGTCATATATAGAGAGAATAAAAGAGTGCAATCAATACACTGAGGATAATAAAATTCCTTTTCTAGTTGATGGCAAAAGGGTTGGTCAGATACTTGAAAAATATAAAAATTACTTACTAGAAAGTGATATTTTTGTATTAGAAAATAACACTTTCACATTATTTAAAAGCCTAAAAAGCTTTGATGAACGCACAGAAGCCTTGCGCATTTTTGCTCAAAAATCATATAAAGATCAAATTACTGATAGCTTTATGCATGAAAACTACCCTCTTTTAGAATCATTTACATCTGCACCTTTAGCTTTTGCAGACCGTAGCATATCTTCACTCTTAGGATTAATGTCACTAGGGCAACATCTAAATACCTATGTTAATACCGACTCAGGAATGAAAATGTGGATCGCCAGAAGAGCTTATGACAGAGGTTATGAAGCAGGCAAGCTAGACCAGATGGTAGCAGGTGGATTACCTTATGATATTAAACCGAGTGTAAATTTAAAAAAAGAGTGCTATGAAGAAGCGGGCATGTCATCAGACTTAGCAGCCCAAGCTAAAAGCGTGGGCTTAGTCTCCTATAAATATGATTATAATATGGGCGGCAAGGAAGACATTATCTACTGCTACGATCTTGAAGTTGATGAATCCTTTACTCCCGTATGTACAGATGGAGAAGTAGATGAATTCTATTTAATGCCAATTGAAAAAGTTGCCGACATAGTAAAAACAAGCAATGACTTTAAAGTAAATTGTAATCTAGTCATTATAGATTTTCTGGTAAGGCATGGCTTTATAACAGATGAAGATGAAGACTATATTGATATTGTTAATGGGTTAAGAATCTAATTTCCAGATACCCATCCCCCCTCTTTTTTGCATTTTTTATAACGCAGAGAGCCACAGAGCTTTAATCGTTTCCAAGCTTGAGAGAATTTTACTAAAACCTGAATCCGTGAGTCCACTACGGTACAGTGAATAAACTATTGATTCATCACGGATTCAGCTAAAAAACAACACTAAAAATTGACCCCTTGCCAATCTCGCTTTTAATCTCTAAACGCCCTTTGTGGCGGTTTACGATATGTTGCACGATGGCAAGCCCCAAACCTGTGCCTCCGGTATCTTGTGAGCGTCCTTTGTCTACACGATAAAAGCGTTCTGTGAGGCGTGAAAGGTGTTCCTCTGCAATGCCACTACCTTTATCTTCTACAGAGAAAACAGCATTGCCTTCTTTATTTTTATTCCAGCTGATTATAATTTCGGTATTTTCAGGTGTATAACGAATGGCATTGTGAATCAGATTGGTACAAACGCTTGCAAGCTCCGACTCTATGCCTTTGATGCTGAGGTTTTCATCAAGATCAAGTTTAATAATATGTGGATATTTATCAATTGAGGTTTCATTGTTAGTGATTGTTTGAATCAGTTTTGCCATATTGATGGTATCAATTTTATTGGCATCTAGTTCTGAATTTTCTAGGCGTGATAAGGTTAATAAATCTTCGATAATGCTTTGCATTCGGGCTGACTGCCCTGAGGCTGCTAATACGGCTGCTTTTAGGTTTTCGGGTAATCCTTCATCTGCCTGCATAATCTCAAGATAACCTGCAATAACGGTTAGCGGTGTGCGCAGTTCATGTGAGGCATTGGCGATAAAATTCTTGCGCATTTCTTGCAAAGAGACACGTTCGCTAATATCGCGGGCAATGAGTAGCTTTAAGTTTTTTTGGATAGGAATGAGCTGTATTGCAAGTTTAGTTTGCTTGTCGTATAGCATACTGACTTCAATTTCTTTTTGTTCATTCATGGCTAATAACTTTTGTATTTTAGGAATTCTAAGAAGATTTTCAAGCCGCTGACCACGATCTATTCTAAGTTGAATGCCGAGTAATTCCATTGAGGCTTTATTCGCCCAGTCAATTTCATTGTTAGCATTTAATACAACGGTGGCATAAGGTAGGCTGGTGATAATCCCCTGAAAGCGTTTTAACAGGTTTGACATGCGCTGCTTACGCACATTGCTTTTTTTCTTGGTACTTTGAATGTGGTAGGTAATACGCTCCCAAATTCCATCATTATCAGGAATATCTTGGGCTTTTCCTCCTTTTTCTAGCCAATTATGCAGTTGATTTAATTTGTACAGAAGCCAAATAATGTAACTAGTGAGCGATAATATTATGCAAGTTTGCCAAAAGCCTGTCATCCAACCAAGTAATAAACCTGCCATAACTATGAGTATTAAACGCCAGCGTTCTACCCCCCAATAATCATGACCATTATTCTTCATTAAAAGTTGTTCATAGCTCTTTATGGAAGCGATAACCCATGCCACGCACGGTTTCTAACATCTTTTCCAGTCCATAGTTTTTAAGAATTTTGCGTAAGCGCATAATATGCACATCTACAGTGCGCTCTTCTACAAATGTTGTTTGCCCCCAAACACTATCTAAAAGCTGATTGCGAGTAAACAAACGATCAGGGTTTTTCATAAAAAAGTAAAGTAACTTGTATTCCATACTACTAATTTTAACTGCCTCAGTGCGGATTTTCACTTTTTTATTATCAGGGTCAAGAATAATATCTCCCTGTGTTAATTGTTGTTGCTGATTTAAACCTTGTGTGCGTCGGATGATGGCACGAATACGTGCATCAAGCTCTTTTAGCGAAACAGGTTTGGTCATATAATCATCTGCACCTTTGTCCAAACCCTTTATTTTATCAGTTTCTTCTGCTCTTGCCGTTAACATAAGTATCGGCAAATCTTTATGCACGGGGATTTCCCGTATTTCTTGCATTAATTGTAGACCATCAGTATCGGGTAACATCCAATCTAACACTAATAAATCAGGCGTTTTCTGGCTTAAGTGTTCAAGTGCTGCCTTACCATCTTCCGCTTCAAGAACTGCATACTTCTTTGTTGTGAGAAACATGGTTAGCATCTCACGAATAGCATGGTCATCTTCGACTAATAGGATAGTGTACATGGGCTTTAATGACTTAAATTATATCTTATTCATCATTTAGTGACTCATTATCTGACTCATCATCGTATGGAAAATACTTAGCACGAATATGTTCTAGATTAGTATGGCGCACATCTTTGCCTTTCACTAAGAAAATTATGTATTCACAAATATTTTGTGAATGCGCACCGATGCGTTCGATTGAACGAGCACACCAGTTAATTCGTAAAGCACTTTTAATATTACGAGGATCTTCCATCATATAAGTAATCAGCAGACGGGAAATATTTTCTACTTCTCTATTAATTTTACCCTCATCCTCAAGAATACTAATAGCCTGATCCGCATCGAGTCGCGCAAAAGCATCCAGCGTATCATGCAAAATACCGAGTACCAATTTGCTTAGATGAGTAAGCTCAGAGTGCATCCCATCAATCGCAGGTTTCTTTGCCAGCTTCTTAGAATAACCTGCTATTTTAGCGGCCTCATCACCAATGCGTTCAAGGTCTGTAATCACCTTCACTACCGCAATAATCAAACGTAAGTCAGATGCAGCAGGTTGTCTGCGAGCAATGACATGAGTACAATCATCATCAATATCGACTTCCATAGCATTGATTTTATCATCACCATTGGCTACTTTTTTAGCTAATGGCTTATCATATTCAAGCAAGGATTTAAGCGCATTGACTGATTGCTCTTCAACCAGCCCTCCCATAGTTAAAACTTTGCTACGAATATCTTCAAGCTCATGGTTATAGCGTTGTGATATATGTTGTCCGAGTTCCATCATCTGATTTTCCTGCTGTTAATTGGCGGAGAGTTGTACATTAATAACTGTATATACCCATCCCCCCTGTTTTTTGTATATTTTCACTTGAATCCGTGAGTTCAATGCGGATAACAGGGATAAGATATTGGTTTAGCACGGGATTTAAAAAATCTTAGCTTCACCCTTAGGTTAAGCGGGTATTTTTTAAACCCGTGATGAATCAATAGCTTATTCACTGTGCCGTAGTGGACTCACGGATTCAGGTTTAAATGTAGGTTCGATTAGCGATAGCGTAATCCAACATTACTATCTCTATAATATTGACTCTAGGAGGCTGTCCAAGAATAGACAGTCTCCTAGCTCATTGTCGGATTACGCTCGCGCTAATCCGACCTACGGAGAAGATAGTTATACCCACCCCCCCCTTTTTTCCAATTTTTTTAACCAAAACGACCTGTTATGTAATTTTCTGTTAATTTATGTTCTGGATTAGTAAAGACTTTATCCGTCTCATTAACTTCCACTAATTTGCCTAAATGAAAGTAGGCAGTGCGATTTGATACACGCGCTGCCTGCTGCATTGAGTGGGTCACAATCGCGATAGTATATTTGCCGCTTAGCTCAATCATTAGCTCTTCTATCAATGCTGTTGCAATTGGATCAAGTGCTGAGGTTGGCTCATCCATTAAAATGACTTCAGGGTCTACTGCAATGGTACGTGCAATACATAAACGCTGTTGTTGACCGCCTGATAATCCTGTTCCTGGTTTATGCAAATCATCTTTGACTTCTTTCCATAAGCCAGCGCGTATCAAACTTTTTTCAACCAAGTCATCTAAATCAGAACGAGTTCGCACCAACCCATGTAATTTAGCACCATAGGCAACATTATCATAAATTGATTTAGGGAAAGGATTAGGCTTTTGAAACACCATACCAACCCTAGCGCGTAATAATACAGGATCCATTTTTTTGCTATAAATATCTTCACCATCAAGCTTGTGTTCACCTGTTACCCGACAAATTGGGATGGTGTCATTCATGCGATTAAGCACACGCAAATAAGTGGATTTACCACAGCCAGAAGGACCAATCATGGCAAGAATTTCATGGTTGCCAATATCAACATTAACATCAAAAATTGCCTGTTTATCACCATAAAAAACATCACAATTGCGTGAACTCATTTTGACATTATCAACAAATGGCTTACCCACCGTACCATTTATTTCAATATCAAATTCTTCATTCTTATGGATATCATCCATGCTAGACCTGTTATCAGCCGCATTGCTTTCAGATTCTTTATTAGCCACACGGTCATTAATACTATCGCGCTGATCTGTCATTTGTTTTTCCTTTGTCGTATCTGTCATAGCGGTTACCATTTTCTCTCAAACTTTTTACGCAATAGTACCGCGATAAAATTCATCACAACCAAAAAAGCAATTAAAACCATAATGGCGGCGGATGTGCGCTCTGTAAATGCGCGTTCTGGACTATCTGACCAGAGATAAATTTGTACTGGCATCACTGTGGATGGGTCTAAGATGCCTTGAGGGACATCTGCCACAAAGGCAACCATGCCAATCATTAGCAGTGGAGCAGTTTCGCCAAGTGCCTGCGCCATACCAATAATTGTACCTGTCAAAATCCCTGGCATTGCCAGTGGCACGACATGCCCAAAAGTAGTCTGCACCTTTGATGCACCAAGCCCTAAAGCAGCCTCACGAATCGAAGGTGGCACCGACTTTATAGCAGCACGACTAGCAATAATAATCGTCGGCAGGGTCATTAACGTCAGTACCAGACCACCCACCAGCGGAGCCGAGCGTGGCACACCAAAAAAGCCAATAAACACTGCCAAGCCCAGCAAGCCAAACACAATGGATGGCACAGCAGCTAGATTATTAATATTGATCTCGATAATATCAACCCAGCGGTTATTTTGTGGCGCAAATTCTTCCAGATAAATAGCCGCCAAAACACCAATAGGAAATGAGAGTGCCATTGTTACCAACATGGTCAACAAAGAGCCAATTAGCGCGCCTTTTATACCTGCTTGTTCAGGTTCGCGTGAGTCACCCGCTGTAAAAAAGGTGGTATTAAAACGCTTTTCCAGCCTATTTTCTGCTAGTAATTTATCAATCCATTTTAACTGAAAGTCTTTAATGCGACGATCTGCTTCAGGCAGAGTGCGATCAATATCACCCTTCATAAACACATCCACATCATCTTTTGCTAAAAACCAAAACGACTGTGTTGTGCCCAATAATGCAGGGTTTTCAATAATTTTATCACGTAAATCATAAGCCGCTGACTTGCTCACTAATTGCTTAAGAGCACGTTTTTTCTTGCGGTCTTTAACACCAGGAAACATTTCTTTTAGGGTATTTTTAATAAGCTTGCCGTAGCTTGCCTTAAACAATTCTTCAGGGCTTGAGTCTTTACTCACACCAATAACTGATCCGTCAAGCTTTACATCTAGCTTCACATAAGTCTGCTGAAAAGCAGGATAACCCTGACTGAAAATATTCACCAACAAAACAAGCAAGAATAAAAAGCTAATAAAAATTGAAGCTATACCAAAAAACTGGAAGCGTTTTTCTCTAGCATAACGCTTTTTCAAACCTGCGCGTATTGTGTCGGTATTTTTGTATTGTTTACTCATTGATTTGTCTCAGCTTAGAAATGAAAATTGATTATTGCACCGTCTCTAACTTTCATTCCTTATTCATATTGCTCACGATATTTTCTTACCACATGCAATGAAATAACATTAAGAATAAGTGTAACCGTAAATAACCCTAAGCCCAACGCAAAGGCGGCGAGTGTTTTGGGGCTATCAAACTCTTGATCCCCTGTGAGCAGAGTCACTATCTGCACCGTTATGGTGGTCACCGCCTCCAGTGGATTTGCCGTGAGATTAGCGGCCAAACCTGCCGCCATAACAACAATCATAGTTTCACCAATAGCGCGAGATGCTGCTAACAACACACCACCAACAATGCCTGGCAAGGCAGCGGGTATTACGACCTGACGAATAGTTTCTGATTTAGTCGCTCCCATACCATAAGAACCATCACGCATCGCTTGTGGCACGGCTGAAATCACATCATCAGATAACGATGACACAAAAGGAATAATCATAACCCCCATGACAACCCCCGCCGCCAAAGCACTCTCAGAAGAAGGATGAAGACCTATTGCCTCACCTGTTTCACGTATAAACGGGGCAACCGTCAAAGCAGCAAAAAAGCCATAAACAACAGTCGGGATACCCGCAAGAATTTCTAGCACAGGTTTGGCGATTGAGCGCACTGCCTGGTTTGCATATTCTGAAAGATAAATAGCCGTCATTAAACCAATTGGCACCGCAATCGTTAGCGCAATAGCTGATATTAACAATGTACCTGTAAACAGTGGAATCGCACCAAAACTACCTGAGCCACCGACCTGATCTTCACGAATTGCCGTCTGTGGATTCCAATGTGTGCCGAATAAAAAATCAGTAAAAGGTACACTTTTGAAAAACTGCAACGATTCAAATAACACCGACAATACAATACCAAATGTTGTCAGAATGGCAATAGAAGCACAGCCTATCATCACCCAGCGTACTATTTTTTCAACTTGGTTGCGGGCGCGAAACTCAGGCTTAACAAAGCGTAAACCAATGATTATCCCAAGAATTGCCAAAGCAAAAACAACAACCGTTTTTGCCATGAGACTAATATTTTTAAGGCTCAAATAATGCGCAGCAGCCTGTAACTTAGGCTCAGATGAATTCACATCTGCTTTGCCTGACTCTGCCAAATTAATAATTTCATTAATTACCAAACTTCTTTCATCTTTTGATAACTCCTGAATTTCTGAAGGCAGATCTGACGCTGTTAACGAAGTGACAATACTTGAATCAAAGCCAGTCCATAACAACAAGATCAACAATGAGGGAATACCCGCCCATAATGCAATCATATAGCCATAATAATAAGGGCGTGAGTGCAGGTTATAACGTCCATTCCTCACCTCAGTCGCGACTTTAATTGAACGCGCTCTACCAAGAATAAAACCAAATATTAATAAGGCTAGCAGGGTAATCAGTATAAAATTAACGGGCATATTTTAGTTTCGCTGTTGTTAAATGTTGATATCAAATATTGATAATAATAAATATTACCTGAATCAATTAAAGATAAAATATTCACTTTGGTCTGAATCGTCATAAGGTGTACACCATCTCTTATATAAAACGACTCAGTCCAAAATAAACTCTCTTCTTGACCTTGTTGTTAAGGAGAACAGGCTCATTACAGACCTATCCCCCTATTACCGCTAGGAAGTCCAAATCAAGAAGAGAGACTTATTGTTATTATTACTCTGCTTTCAAAT
Source organism: Thiotrichaceae bacterium (assembly GCA_026988295.1). Lineage (GTDB taxonomy): Bacteria > Pseudomonadota > Gammaproteobacteria > Thiotrichales > Thiotrichaceae > Cocleimonas. The sequence goes on along the minus strand of JALSLM010000023.1, from coordinate 13,484 downwards.
CTAAAGGAACGAGATCCTTTGCATTCTTAGCAATCTCTTTACGTTTTTCTTCCGAAAGAGGAATCAAGCCTTTATCAGTCAAATAACCTTCATCACCCCATGCCTCTTCATTAGTAAACTCAGCAACAAATTCTTTAATGCCGGGCACTTTACCAACGTGTGCTTTTTTAACATAGAAGAACAATGGACGTGATACAGGATATGAACCATCAGCAACAGTATCAAAAGTTACCGCAACACCATCAACCGATGCGCCTTTAACTTTATCTGAGTTCTGATCAAGGAAGCTAAAGCCAAATACGCCTAACGCATTAGGGTTTTTAGTCAACTTTTCAACGATCAAGTTATCATTCTCACCTGCTTCAACATAAGCACCATCTTCACGAATAGTATGACAAATAGCCTTATATTTATGCTTCAATTCTTTAGCTTTAGCCTTATCACCTGCTTTTTTAGCTGCTTTTGAATCAGATTTAATTTGCTTGATCCAATCAAACTTCTTACAACCGCCTTCCAGTGCAAGCTCTGCGAACGCATCACGAGTACCTGATGTAGGTGGAGGACCTAACACTTCAATTTTAGTCGCAGGTAAAGATGGATTAACATCTTTCCAAGTCTTATAAGGGTTAGCAATAAGCTTACCTGCTTCTTTGCCTGGTACTTCTTTAGCTAGAGCCATAAATATATCTTTACGCGTCAACTTAAACTCAGGCGCAGATTTAGCGTTTGCAATAGCGATACCATCAAAACCGATTTGAACTTCAACAATATCTTTAACGCCATTCTTCTGACACTTCTTAAACTCACTCATCTTAATACGACGTGATGCATTAGTTATATCAGGTGTATCAATACCAGCACCCGCACAAAATAACTTCATGCCGCCACCAGAACCAGTAGATTCAATTTTAGGTGTTTTCTTACCAGACTTATTACCATAAGTTTCAGCAACAACCGTAGCAAATGGGTAAACCGTAGAAGAACCCACAATATTAATATGATCACGAGAAGCCGCAGAAGCTGGGACCGTCGTAAGCACAGTTGCAATACTCATTGCCATTAAACTTAATTTAATTGTTTTCATCATTTCTCTCCGTTTTGTAATGTGAACACATTTTAGAGGTCGAATATGACAGCTTTATGACAGAAATATTTTTTGTGGTTTTTATTAACACAAAGAACCGTAAACTTAGATTATCGAGCCCACAATCTGCAGGGTAAGCCGCTACAGAATTGTAGGATGGGCTGAGGTACGAAGCCCAACCTACGGTATTCGCGATGCAAAAATATAACACACCATCACCCCGCATGTACCACACACACCGTCATCCCCGCATGTTTTAAGCGGGGATCTGTTTGATCTTTGTGTATGAATTACGTGCATGTATAACGAGATTCCCGCTAACAACATGCGGGAATGACGATGTGAGTGGATATGCGGGAATGACGATGCAGTAGAGATCAAGCATTGGAGACGCAAGCATTGCGTCTCTACGTTACAAAAAAATGCAAAAATCAGGGGGGATGGGTATTTATTATCTATGCTACCCATCCCCCCTCTTTTTTGCACTTTTTATCATAGGCTCGCTATGTTTGAATATGCAAAATTGTAGGTTGGGCTGAGGTACGAAGCCCAACAAAAATCACACTCTATCTTTTGTTGGGCTTCCTAACGTCAGCCCAACCTACGGTATTCGCGATGCAAAAATATAACACGCCGTCATCCCACCGTATGTATCCACCCACACCATCATTCCCGTATGTCGCACCCACGCCGTCATCCCCGCATGTTTTAAGCGGGGATCTGTTTGATCTTTGTGTATGTGTTGCGTGCATGTATAGCGAGATTCCCGCTAACAACATGCGGGAATGACGAGGTGAGTGGGACATGCGGGAATGACGATGTCTCTACGATGTTTCGGGATAAAGTGGTTCTAAAACTTTTGTTTTGTTGCTAGTTGTTTGCTGTTTAGGTTGTAAACCGGCTTCAATGACTGCTTTTAATTTAGCGCCATTCCATTGGTTTGAATTGACTGCATATAGGCTTTTCTCTAGTTCTTTTATGGAGGCGACACTTTTCTCTGATTGTTTTTCTAGTTTTGATGCTAATGTGCCTAAATTTTGAATGGTGCTGTCTTGCCATTGTGCTTGAGCTAGTTTGAGTATGGCTTGAGCGGCTTTTTGCTTATCATTCTGTTGACAGGCTTGTAGTGCGCTCGTTTTGAGTGCGCTTATATTCACGGTTGGCTTGTTATTATTTGGCATGGGTCGCTTGCGCTTGTTTTTGATTAGGTAGAATAAAATAGCTACTGCGATTAAAATAAATGCTATGAGTGCTATTATTTTCCAGCTCCATGATTTTGATGTGTTGCTGTTTTTTTCTTGTGCTTTTTCTGTTGTTTTTGATGTTGTTTTTGATGTTGTCTTTGATTTTGCTAATTCTGGCTGTTTTTCATTTTTTATAGGGGCTGATTCTTCCTCAGAATTATTTAAAACTCCTGGGGCTACATTCAAGTGCCATGCTGGTAGTGCCACTGTTTCTTGCTTTTTGGTTTTGACATTCCACCAGTCTACCTTGATTTCAGGGATGGTCATTTTTCCTGCTTTTTGAGGGATGTATGTTATATCAAAATATTGTCTGCCTATTAGGGTTACACCATCGGTATGTGTTTTGCTACTAGGTTGTTGAGGGTAAATTTTTATACCTTCTGGTTTTGCGACTTCAATGGTTGGAATTTGTGAACCACCTAAACCTTTGGCTCTTAAAACTAATGTGCGTGTTACTGGCTCGCCTACTTTTAACTCTGGTGGTGAGCGTGTCCAGCTATCTATAATGCTTAGTTCTTCAGCAGGCAACCAAGCTGAACCTGTAAATGATTTGGGTACGGGCAAGACATTTATGTCAATGGTTTGACTCTGTATGCTAAAAGGTTTGCTAGGGCCGACTGAGCGAGTGCGACGTGAGAAAAAGTCTTCGCCAAAACTGTCTTTAAAAAAGGGGTCGTTAAAGAAAGGGTCATTGCCAAAATTACTGAAAAATTTATTTAGCTCATCAGTTTTACCCAAATCTTTACGCTGTTGTGCAGAGTCATCCTCTGATAATGCAATGCGCCCACTAACAATGGTTGCGGGGATATGTAATTTGCCGCTTTTTTCGGGTGAAATCGTAAAGTGTTTTTCAATCACTGTAAATTTCTTTCCTGCGCGCATTACTTTATAACGCTTATCGTCTGTTAGCTCTTCAACTACTGCATTTTTTACGCTTGGTTGGCTAATTTCACCTGATTGCATGGCAGAATCAAAATAGAGTTTAACGGTGTATGGGATTTGTTGCTGCACATAGGTTTCATAGCCGCTTTTATTGTCGTTGTCGCTTTTGTTGGCGCGAATACCAACCGAAGTTTTGATAAAAATATGCTTTTCTGTTTCTGCTTTTATTTCGGGTGGAAGCGCGGTTATTTTGATATTTAAAGGCTGAGTTTTTTCATTACCTACAGTAATCGACGGTATTTGTATTGCGCCTTTTTGCTTGGGTTTTAGATTAATACGCCAAGTTTTTTTAAATGAGCGTCGCCCGTTCATTATATTTATTTGTGAACTGGTTCCTGTTCCTAGTACCACAAAATCTTTTTCTAAGACGCTTAAGTCAGGCTGAGCTTTGCTATTCATAGTGCTTTCAACGCTAAGAGTGATTTGATCACCTTCATAGAAAGTATTTTGATTTAGAAACGCTGAAACCTCTGCCATTGCTGGGTTGACTAATAATACGAGCAATAGCAAAGAGAGCAATAAAGAGAATAATTTACCAAGGTTGTTGATCATCATTAGGTCTCCTATTATTACGTTGATATTGTCGTCTGAATTTGCGGCGTAATAAGCCACCTGGATCATCGGGGATGCGACGTAGCCATTGTTCTGCTGCCATTTTCTCTTCTTTACTTAGTTCTTCTGCCTTTGCTTTGGCCGCTTTTGTTGCCTTGGCTTGGCTTTCGTCTTGTGCTTTTTCAGCTTTGTTTTTATCTTGTTCTGCTTTTTTTGCTTTGGCGGCTTTTTCCTTGGCTTCTTTTTCTTCGTCTGCCTGTTTTTGCTTATCGGCATTTTCAGCATTTTTGGCTTTCTCAGCTTTTTCTTTATTGTCTTTATCTTTTTTCTTAGCTAAATCTTTATTCGCTTTGTCAAATTGGTTCTTCTCATTGCTTTTTTTGTCGCCTTCTTTGTCGCCTGATTTGCCTCCCTGCTTATCACCTTCTTGATTTTTTTGAGCATCATCCTTGCCTTTTTTGCCTTTGTCGCCCGACTTATCGCCTTTCTGTTTTTTATTTTTGTCGTCTTTTTTCTGTTTATCTTTTTGATTTTTTTGCTGTTGTTTTTTCTTTTCTTGTTGTTTTTTCTTCTTGAGAAAATCTTCCACTGCTTTTTTATTAATTTGAGCATCTTTCATATTTGGGTTTGCTTTCAATGCTTTTTTATAGGCTTCTATTGCTTCTTTGTATTTCTCCATTTTTGCAAGTGTGTTACCTTGATTGTAAAGTGCATCTGCCCCCTGTGCTTTTTTAAAGGCATTTAAGGCTTCTTTATAATCATTGCTTTTATAGCTAGCACTGCCTTTTCTTAAGGGTGCTTCACTTAGCTGAGTGGCTTGTTGGTAGTGCTTTTGTTTAAGTGCTCTATCAGCAAGTTGTTCATTATTGAGCCAGAGTTTTCGCCATTGTTCGCTCACTAAGTTGCTAAAACTTTGCTCTGTTTCTGTATTTGTTTCTGCGTTATCGAGCGCATAAACCGCTTCGGGCTGAGCAATAAAAGTGCTTAAAGCAAAGACAACAAATAGGTTTAATAACCAACCCTTGCGAAATGCTAACGCTGCTATTGGTAAAAGCAATAGCAATAGGTAAGGGCCGCTTGATTTCCAGTCATCACTTTTAAAGTCATCTGTTTTGCTTTGGTTTTTATCTTGTTCGCTATTGTTATCAGCCACTGCTTTTTTTAATACTGTGTTTAGATCAGTGTTGTTAGAGGTGATAATATGATACCCACCCCCCCCTTTTTTTGAAACTTTTTGCAAAACTTCAGCATCTAGCTTTATATTGACCTGCTTAGTACGCAAGCGTAGCAAGCCGCCTTTTTCAGTGCCTACCGCGAGTACAGATAGAGTATGTCCATCGGCTTTTAATGCTTCTGCTGCTTTTAAGGCTGCTGTGGGGTTACTCACGCCATCAGCAATCAATAAAACTTGCCCATTTCGTACACCTGCTTGTTTTAATAATTCATGTGCTTTTTTCAGGCCATAATCTACGCGGCTACCCTGAGCTGGCATTAGCCGAGGGGTGAAAACCTGTAGCAAATTACGAATCGTATCGACATCACGGGTTAGAGGCGATGCGGTAAAAGCATCACCCGCAAAAACAACTAGGCCTGTTTGACCTTCTTCATTACGCGATAAAATATCTTCAATTTTAAAACGTGCGCGTGCTAGGCGTGAAGGTTTGAGATCATTAATCAGCATGGAGGTGGATAGATCAAGCACGATCACTCTTGCTGAATTGGTTTGAAAAACAGGTCGGGCTATTTTCTCCCAGACTGGATTAGCTAATGCGATAACGGCAATAAAGCCACCGACCCCAAGCAACCATTTAGGTAGTTTGGAAACTTTAGTCTCTTTGCCCTGAAGCAGATAAGGCAAGAGATTGTGATCAATCACTTTTTCCCATGATGAAACATTCGGGCGGCTTCGAAAAAATAGCCATAAAATCAGTGCTAATGGAATAAATGCAAACAACCAACGTGGCTCTAGAAAATGCAGTTGAGATAGAGATGAGAACATTATAACCGCCCTCCTTTCGCTTGAAATATGCTGGATAACAAGGCAATTATTGCACTCAGTAAAAGTGCAATGGCTAGTGGATAATAATAAAGCTCTCTGACGGGGCGATAACTCATTTCATCTTTAGAGATAGGCTCTATTTCATCAAGTACCGCATAAATTTTTAGCAAGCCTTCGACATCACGCGCACGAAAATAGCGACCTTTGGTTTTTTCTGCAATTGCCTTGAGTGTGGGTTCATCCAAATCGTTTCCGCGCACTCGTCGAGCACCAAAAGGGGTTTGCACAATACGCTCATCTGCCCCCACGCCAATGGTATAAATTTTCACTTTTTCTTGAGCGGCAAGATCAGCCGCTTTAAGTGGCTCAACATTGCCTGCCGTATTTGCGCCATCGGTGAGCAGAATTAATACTCGATTTTTTTCTGGCTCTTTGCGCAAACGCTTTACCGCCAAGCCAATGGCATCACCCATTGCGGTTTCTCGACCTGCCAGACCTAGCTCTGCCTCGCCCAATAAAATATTGACTGTTTTACGGTCAAAGGTGAGAGGGGCTTGTAGGTAGGCTTGCGTACCGAACAAAATCAGCCCAATGCGATCACCTTCGCGTTTTTGAATAAAATCTTGTGCTACTGCTTTTACTGCGGTGAGACGTGTTACGGTTCTGCCTGAAATTAACATATCATTAATTTGCATTGAGCCTGAAATATCAACCGCCATCATCATGCTTCTGCCTGATATGGTTTGGCGAATAGTTTCACCAAAAAACTGCGGACGCGCTGCGGCTGTCACCAGTAAAAACCAAGCGATAAGTGCCAGCAAGCTTAATAGCCAACGTAAAAATGGTTTATTTCTTTTGCGAGTTTGTAATTCTGTTTGCAGATTTTTAAAGAAAGGCACACGCAAAGCCGCCTGCCCTTTTATGGGAGCCGCTGGGATTAAAAAACGCACTAACAACGGCAGTGGAAGCAGATAAAAAACCCACGCTGAGGCAAATTGGATAACGTTTAAACTCGAAAACCAAGTCATATACCCATCCCCCCCTTTTTTAGGGATTTTTCATTTTGCTCTTTTAAAATGATCCTATCCCTTATTTGCGTTGTTTGCATTTGGGATTTTTCATTTTGGTTTTTAATCCAAGCTCGAATTAATGAAATGAATGATGATGTAAATTCTTTGCTATTAAAATTTTTCAACTCACCCGATTGATACGGCGCATCAACTAAAATGCGACCTATGCCTTTGCTAAATTCTTGTGTATTACCTGATTCATCGAGAAACTGTAACCAATTCGCGCCTGTTAAACTGGCAATATCTGAACGTGGGTATTTGCTGATCGCAAGCCGACGCAGAAAAATATTGATATTGGCAATAGCTTCATTATTAGGATTATTTAAGAGTTTAGTTTCTAGCTGCGTGTATTCATTAAGAATCTGTTGCTGATGCTTTTTTTGTCTCATACGATGCAATAATTTAAATACTAACCAAGCGCCTATGAGCAAGACTAAAATTAAAAGCAACCACCAGCCAGGAGCCAATGGCCAAAAGCTGGGATCACCTGGCAAATGAATATCTCTAAGCTTGAGGCTGTTATTAAGAGTATCACCCATTATGAAACAACCTTCTTAGAAATTGATGAAGATGAACGCTGACGGCTTTGCCCAAGGTTTTGCTGTATTTTTAATAGCAGATTGTCATTAGTCGAAAGTTGAAATAGTGGTATTTTTTGCTGACGCATTAGTTCTTTAACCTGCTGATGATGCTGATCAAAAAAGCTTTGATATTGCTCTTGCCCTTTTTTAGAACGTGTATTCAATAATGCGATTTTTTCAGCATCACTGTTTTTGCCTGTCGTAATATAATATTGGTCTGGTGGTGGTGGGCTGATTTCCAGCGGATCAACAATTTGAATGGCTTGAATATCACAATGACGAGACAGGCTACGCAAATGATGCGCGGTATCTTCATTAATCGCATAAAAGTCGCTGATTAAAAAAACCAGCGAGCCTGGTCGGGCTATTTTGCGTAAACGCTTGAGTTCATCATTTAGATTCTCATGTTTTGATAAGTTAGTCTCTGATGTCGCTGATGATGTCGCTGATGATGGTGCTGATGATGGTAATGACGACGAAGCAAATACTTTTTGAGGATCAGAGTGATTGACCAATTCACGAATCAATTGCAATGCACCACGCTTACCCATTTTGGGTGGAAGCTCATGATGAGTCTGATTGATAATCAATGCACCAATGCGATCCCCCTTATTGGCTACTGCCCAAGCGATTAATGCTGCAGTCCTTGCGGCAACTACTGATTTTAATGACTGGGTTGAGCCAAAAAACATGCCTGGGTTAAAATCTACCAAAAACACCACAGGACGCTCGCGCTCTTCTTGATAAAGCTTTGTATGCGGCTTGCCAGCACGGGCTGTAACGCGCCAATCCATATTGCGAATATCATCACCTGCCTGATAAATACGCGATTCCTGATAGTCCATTCCGCGCCCTCGAAAACGTGAATGATGCGTACCTGTCGATGAAGCTTTGGCGTAAGAACGGCGTGTCATATCAATCTTACGCGCCTGTTGCTGTAGTTGAATCAATTCTTCTACAGAAACATGCGTACCCGCATTAATAGCCGCTTTGCTCTTCGTCTTAGAGCTTTGAGCTGATGTGTCTTTACGCTGAAACCAGCGTTTAATAGCATTCATTATTTAATATAAAAATCTATAAAATCGACAAATAGTTTATGAAACAGGAACTTGTTTGATTAACTCATGGATGACATGGTCTGGCGTAATGCCTTCGGCCTCAGCTTCATAGGAAATAAGAATACGATGCCGCAAGACATCTAAGGCAACCGCCTGAACATCTTCTGGTGAGACATAGTCACGCTCATTCAACCAAGCATGAGCACGCGCACAACGATCTAGCGCAATGGTTGCTCGTGGGCTACCGCCGTAGTTTATCCAGCGCGCTAGTTTTTCATCATAGGCGGCAGGGTTACGGCTCGCTAAAACCAATTGCACTAAATATTCTTGTACTGGCTTTGCCATGTGAATATCCAAGACTTCTTGTTGTGCTGTGCTAACCGCTTCAAGACTCAGTTGAAGTGGGGCAACATACTTATTTTCATAGGTATTTTTAGCTTGTTGACGGGCTAACTCAAGAATTAGGTTTTCTGTTTTTGCATCAGGATAATCAATAAAGATATGCATCAAAAAGCGATCAAGCTGTGCTTCTGGCAAAGGATAGGTGCCTTCTTGCTCAATCGGGTTTTGAGTTGCCATCACCAAAAATGGACGCGGTAGAGCATAAGTGGTGCTACCCACTGTAATTTGATGCTCGCCCATTGCTTCAAGAAGCGCAGATTGCACCTTAGCGGGTGCGCGGTTAATCTCATCAGCAAGAATCAAATTATGAAATAACGGTCCTTTTTGGAAAACAAAGTCACCCGTTTCAGGGCGATATACATCACTTCCTGTCAGATCACCAGGGAGTAAATCAGGGGTAAATTGCAAGCGATGAAAATCACCTTCCAAAATACTAGAAAGTTCTTTAATTGCCGTTGTTTTTGCCAAACCTGGTGCGCCTTCAACTAGCAAATGACCATCTGCTAACAGCGCAATCAAAAGCCGATCAACTAGCAAACGCTGACCAATGATTCGTGTTTGTAAATATTTACGCGCCTTTGAAAATGCACTATGGCTACTTGCTTGCTCAGGGCTATTATCTCGCTCAGGGCTGCTTGCTTGCTCTGAACTGAAATTTGTCTCTGTGCTCATTGTATCTTCCTGTTTCATATTATTTGTGCCGAGTATACATTAGCATGAAAGCTAATCATTCTTATGAGTTGGTTCTTATTAATTGCTAGCTAAAATATGGTAGCTAGTTTGTAAATTCAATAGACAAACAATTAAGCTTTCTTAATGTTTACTGATAGATTTACTGATACTTAAATCCGTGAGTTCACTAAAACACAGAATGCAAACGATTGATTCATCACGGATTCAGGTGATAAAAAAGTATAAAAAAGGGGGGGGATGGGTTTCTACAGATATGTAGAGAATAGCACGATATAAATAGATTAATTTTAGGCGGTAGATTAAAACTGTACCTGAATCCGTGAGATCAATGCGACACAGGATTCAGGTAATACTCACATATAAAGGATATGTATTTTAAAAATATTAATTTATAGAATTAAATCAACAAATCATCCTTTTCGCCACCACTATTCAAATGTTCCTGAACCCATAATGGCATTCTTCCTCTACCAGTCCATGTTTGATCAGTATTATTAGGGTTTGCATATTTAGGCTTAACCTTGCCTCTTTTATTTTGTGTTCTCTTTTTGCCAATAAGCTCATCAAGATCAAATCCTGATTCTGCTGCTAGCTCTTCACATTTTTTGCGTAGAATTTTCTTTTCTGTTTTTCTAGCTTTTTTAATTGCATCAGGTAATTCTTTTTGAATAACGATTAATTCAGGTAAAGATAGTTTTTTTAGATCAACTGTTTTCATTTGGGAGACACTCTTTGTGAATTAAAATATAATTATTAAATTTTCCTGAATCTATTAAATACAGGGAGAGCGAATATAATACAAAAAAAACTGTAAAAACAGGGGGGATGGGTAATAATATTAAAATTATTTTTCTAATTCATTAAGCAATGATCTGATTAAGTCGATTAGAAATCATGCTTAATAAATTCTAATTGACTTAATCAGGTATTTCTTAATAACTCAATAAATTAGAAACAGCTAATACAACCACTAAACACAAGCAGGAAATAATAAACAACTGCAATAACCGAATTTTATCAATTGCTAACGATTCCATAGTTGAAATAGCGTGTGAATTATCAAATTCATTAACTACCGTTTTAGCTGTTTTTCGAAACTGACTACCATTGCTTACACGTGGGAATTTTCTATTAAATGAAGAAAAATCAACCACAATGGTATCATTAACCGAAGAATGCGCTAAGGCATCAACTAAGGGTGTTTCGCGATGATGAATAGCCTGAACAGACTTGATTTTTTTGATGATACCACGTTTGGCTTTAGCCGTGACTGTGCGCTCTTCCCCGAGCTCATCAACTAGATAATATGAAATTGATCCAACACCTTTGGATATTTCTTTAAATTTGTAAGCTTTAATTGTGTAGGTCTTATACATGTGTTAACAATAGCGTTTTTTTATATTTTATAAAGAACAAGCAGTATGAGCCTATTCAAATTTAGGATGAATAACGATCAGATTAATAAACTGGTATAAATCACCAGAAGAATGGTTTCCTTGCTATTGGTATTTAGGGATCAATATCACATAAGGAAAACCTGATTAACTCGATTAGAATTTAGTGTAGAAAAATCTGTGCTTCTCTGAGTTATAAAAAATACAAAAACAGGGGGGGATGGGTACTAAAGAACTAGGAGGCTGTCCGAGAATAGAGAGCCTACTGCAGAAAAGCTGAATTTGGCTAGATTTTCCTCCAATTTTCGGTGAATAGAACAACTATTCCCCTCAAATTGGTGAAAAATCTAGCTCAAATCAGCTTTCCCTCGCTACGACTCCTATTCTCAGACAGCCTCCTAGAATTGGAAATATGAAGTTATACCATTGTGAAGTATATGAAGAATGCTGATTTTTTTATAAATTTCTGATTTCACAAATGACTGGAGCATGATCAGATGGACGCTCCCACGCTCTAGGCTCGGGGTCGATATAGCTGGCAATGCATTGTTCTGTCAGCAATTGACTAACTAGAATTAGATCAATGCGTAGCCCCATATTTTTATCAAAGCCGCCACTGCGATAATCCCACCAGCTATAGGTTTTTTCTTCCTGCTCAAAAAGACGAAAGGAATCTGTAAAACCAATATTTAATAATTTTTTTAATGCATTTCGCTCTGGAGTTGAGCAAAGAATTCTTTCATGCCAAGATTTTGGATTGTGAACATCTCTATCATCAGGGGCTATATTAAAATCACCCAGGATTACCATTTTTTTATATTGTTGTGATTGCTCCGTCACCCAGTCAGTGACTTTTTCAAGCCAGTTCAATTTATAATCAAACTTTTCTGAGCCAACTTCTGCACCATTAACGACATATAAGTTGAGGATACGAACACCATTAATGGTTGCTGCAAGAATGCGCCGTTGAGGGTCTTCAAGATTGGGTAGATCAGTGATAACATCTTCTATTAAATATTGTTCTTTACAAAGAATTGCTACGCCGTTATAGGTTTTCTGACCTGAATAGACAACTTGATAGCCAGCCGCCATTATCTCTTCGGCTGGAAAATTCTCATCAATTGTTTTAGTTTCTTGAAGCACTAAAACATCTGGCTGTGTTTTTTCTAGCCACAATAGTACATGAGGTAATCGAACCTTGAGTGAATTAACATTCCAGCTAGCAATTTTCATAGGGTAGTATGTATCACTTTAGAAGCTTGCTCCAATAGAGAATTGTAACTTTTGCGTATTATCACCATCTTTTGCGTTTAATGGTTTTGCGTAGCTTAGTGTAAATGGTCCTATAGGTGAAATCCAAGTTGCAGAGACTCCGGCTGAATAACGTATTTCATCTGCTTCAAACTTATCTTCAAAAACATTACCTGCATCAACAAAGGCACTCATGCGTAAGCCCTCAACATCTTCTGCAAATGGTGCAGGAAAGAGTAGCTCAGCTCTAGCATTGACTGCTAAATTCCCACCTTTAGAATCGCCGTTAGAGTCTTTTGGACCTAGGCTATTGTTATCAAAGCCACGCACTGTGCTAATACCGCCAGAGTAAAAACGCTCAAAGAAGGGAAGCTCTGAAGTCTTACCAAAGCTGTCGCCGTATGAGACCCCCCCTTTAAGTGCAAAGGTTATTTTCTCACTTACTGGTAAATATGCCGCCCCGCGATATTTGAGTTTATAAAATTCTAGATCACTACCTGGCAAACCAGCAGTAAGTGTTACATTATGCCGCACACCCTTAGTCGGGAATAAGAAACGATCACGAGTATCATGCACATAACTCACCTTGCCTAGAATATTATTATAGGTATTACCATTATCGTGAACAAAGTTCTTGATATGATCAGGTGCAGAATCAGAGGTTATTATTTCTCGGTGCTCTCCACCAATACTGAAACGAATTGAGTTATCTTCAGAAACTGGAATGGTGTAATTAATATCAGCACCATAGGTGTTACTGCTATAATCAGAAACATCATTCTCACTTGCGTCAGTTTTATTGTAATAAACATTAAAACCACGACCAACACCATCTACAGTATGGTAAGGGTTGTTATAGCTCAAACGAAAGTTTTTGGTTGATTTACTATTTGTTGCGGCTAGTGATAAGCTTTTGCCTGTTCCCATAAAGTTATTTTGGGTTATACCAACACTAAATAAAACACCATTTCCTGAATATCCTACAGCCGCATCAAAGCGATTTGATGATTGTTCTGAGACAACCACATCAAGATCAACTTGGTCACTTCTTCCAGCAACAGGTGATGATGTTATTTTGACACTTTTAACAAAAGGTAGTCGTTGAATTCGTGCTTTAGAGCGTATTACTTTTTCTTTGGATAAAAAGGAGCTTTCTAACTGACGCATTTCACGACGGAAAACTTCATCTTTGGTTCTAAAGTTGCCTCGAATAT
>JALSLM010000022.1 GCA_026988295.1 Thiotrichaceae bacterium | reverse complement strand
TCATGCGCATTCCTAGGAGGCTGTCCGAGAACTAGGATTGAAACGAAAATGCCAGAAATATTATAAGGTGGGTTTATCAAAAGAGGCGAATAGTTGTTCTATTTAACGAATTTGATAAGCCCAGATTATGGGATTTGCAGTCAATTCTTAGTTCTCAGACAGCCTCCTAGCCCAATAATAAACTATCATCACTTAACACTTCTCCTTGCTGATTCTTTTTAAATAACTCCAGCAAATCAACAATTGTTAGCCCTTTACGTTCCTCACCCGAAACATCAAAAACTATTTTGCCTTCGTGCAACATAATGGTACGTGTGCCAACTTCTAGTGCTTGTTGCATACTGTGCGTCACCATTAATGCGGTGAGTTTATTTTCATTAATAATTTGACAGCTTAAATCAAGTACAAAAGCGGCTGTTTTAGGATCAAGTGCAGCAGTATGCTCATCCAACAAAAGTATTTTCGCAGGTTGCAGGGCTGACATTAATAGGCTAATTGCCTGACGTTGCCCACCTGATAACAGCCCCATCTTATCACGCAGACGATTTTCTAAACCTAACCCTAAACGGGCTAACTGTTTTTTAAAAATTGCCCTATTCTTGTTATTTAAAGCCGCGCCATAGCTCATAGTTTGTCCACGATACCAAGCGAGTGCCATATTTTCTTCAATAGTGAGATTTTCGCAGCTACCTGCTAGAGGATCTTGAAATACGCGAGAAATCAATTTTGCTCGTTGCGCTGTTGCCCAACGAGTCACATCTTGATCTCCTATTTTGATATTTCCACGAGTGAGAATAACTTCACCACTCAAAGTATTTAATAAGGTGGATTTTCCTGAGCCATTACTGCCAATCACAGTAACAAACTCACCTTCGCTAATAGTAAGGCTAATACCACGCACGGCGCGGGTTTCCAGTGGTGTTCCGCCACCAAATGTTACATGAATATCATTAAGACTGATCATTTTAGAATCCTTGGGAAGTCGTATTACAGCGTATCTAAAATCATCACTGCTTAGTTCTGGAAAAACGCGAGCTAATGGAGGCTTTCATTTTGGGTGCAACAATAGCAAATGCCACTAAAATTGCAGTGATTAGATTTAAATCCTGTGCCTTTAAGCCGATAAAATCAGCATTCAACGCCAAGGCAATCGCAAATCGATAAAGAATCGAACCCACAATACAGCCTACTAACGCAAACAACATAGTTTTCGGGCTAATAATCGCTTCGCCACCTATCACCGATGCCAAACCAATCACAATCACGCCCACACCCATTGTAATATCAGCACTTCCCTGACTTTGTGCAAATAGACTTCCTGCCAAACCGACTAAACCGTTAGAAACAGCCATACCGAGTATAATCATACGATCTGTATGGATTCCTTGCGAACGAGCCATACGTGCATTTGCGCCCGTTGCACGCATGGCAAGACCAAGCTGTGAATTTAAAAACTTTAGTAAAAAAAAGAAAACAACAAGCACAACTACCGAGAATGCCAAAGGCGTTGCCATATAATAAGGCATCCCCCAAGATTCTGTCGGTGTCAGCACCGTTGTCTCACCCAACAGGGCAACATTAGGCTTTCCCATAATGCGCAGATTAATCGAATATAAGGCGATCATGGTGAGAATGGATGCCAGCAGATTTAAAATACCTAATTTAGTATTCATAAAAGCTGTCACTATGCCAGCTAACATACCCGCACCAAAAGCAGCAATGGTTGCCAACCAAGGGTTTACACCAGAGACAATCATAATTGCGCTAACCGCCGCTCCCAAAGGAAAGCTACCGTCAACCGTTAAATCAGGAAACTCAAGAATCCGAAAGGACATAAAAACACCGAAAGCAACCAGTGCAAAAACTAAACCACTCTCAAGTGCCCCAAGGGCTGCTATTGTAGACATTTTAGGCTAATCCTTGATTATAATCAGTACAAACCCATCCCCCCCCTTTTTTGATATATTTTAAAAAAGTATAAAAAAAGGGGGGGGATGGGTTTACTTAGTTTTAACTTAGTTTTAACTTAGTTTTAACTTAGTTTCTACTTGGCTTCTGCTGCTTCACGCTCTGCTTTTGTCATAGTCTTAACCACTTCTTTTGCAGATTTGATTAGCTCATCAGAGAGTGTTATGCCCATTTTCTTTGCAGATTCAGGGTTAACATAAAGCTCGGTTTTAGAAACACCTTCTGGCTGAATATCCCCTGCCTTTTTACCATTCAAAATTGCCACAACCATTTTTCCAGTTTGGCGACCAAGATCATAATAATTAAAGCCCTGTGCCGCTATTGCACCACGTTTAACCGAATCAGTATCAGCTGAAATCACTGGGATTTTAGCTTCGGTTGCGACCTTAATTACCGCTTCAAATGCAGAAACCACCGTATTGTCTGTGGGCACATAAATCACATCAACCTTACCAACCAAAGAACGTGCCGCCGCTAAAACATCTGATGACTTTGGAGAACCTGCCTCAATGACTTCCATACCATGAGCTGGTGCGTATTTCTTAACCAAGCCAACCAATGTGGCAGAATTCGCCTCACCAGGGTTAAAGATCACCCCCAGTTTTTTCGCTGTAGGAACGATGGTTTTAACCAAAGCCATGTGGCTATCAATAGGCGAGAGATCAGATACACCTGTAATATTCCCACCATTTGCTTTATCCATTGACTTAATCAGTTTTGCACCAACAGGGTCTGTCACCGCAGAAAAAACTTGCTGAATACCACGTGCCGAAGAAGCCAAAGCCTGTGCAGAAGGTGTTGCTATACCAACAACAACATCAGGGTTTTCACCTGCAAACTTCTTAGCAATTTGCGCTGCCGTAGCTGGCGCACCTTGAGCACTCTCAAATGACCATTTTAGGTTTTTGCCTTCAACAAAACCGGCATCAGCTAACTCATCTTTAACCCCTTTGCGACAAGCATCCAGCGCAGGATGTTCAACAATTTGCGTAATAGCAACATGCTTTTCAGCCGCTTGCACAGTATTATTGATTATTGGTAGCATCACACTTGCTGATACTAATAGTGTTAAAAATGTACGCTTTGTTATTTTCATAAAAACTCCTTTGTCCTTTGATTAAAGATTCAGATTTATTCTAAAACTAAACGATAGAATAGCTTATAAAACACTAAAATGGATAGGAGCATTTTATTTTTTGCCGAAAGGCTATAAAATTTTGTTGAAATGAATATTTCAACACACGTTACACCTGAATTCACAATCTCACACTCTCCTCTACTCCTAACAATTATTCTATTTGAAAATGAGCCATGTCAAGAGCGTTTGACTGCAAAGAGAGTTAGAATACCTATCTATGAATAGTCTAAAAGCAATTATCTCTGGTGTTATTTTTATCTTTATTACTTCATTATTAATGCAACTTGCCTATCTTTTTATAGCGGTTGCCTATAATGGGCTAGCTAAGGATTATCCTTATTTGCATGAAATAAGTTGGATTTTTAGATATCTTATCGCTATCCCTGTGTTTCTTGGAATTATGTTTTCAGCTGGTTATTTAACGGCTACCATTGCTCAATCTAAAGAACTATTGCATAGCACAGCTGTTGGTGCTATCGCTATTTTTACTATGATGTGGTTTGCCTTATCTAATGCAAAATTAACAACGATGGGGATTTTTATTAATGCACTCATGCTTTTGCGTACCATTTTAGGTGCTTGGTACTGGATGCAGAGAAATAATAAAATGCCAGAAAATGAGCTTATCAAAAAAGGTAAACTTGGTTAAGGAAAATCTGATTAAGTTTAATTAGAACTCAGGTAAATACTAAAAAATTCTGTAGGTTGTGGCTGAAGCATGAAGCCCAACATTACAAAGCTTGTTGGGCTTCACAAGCTCAGCACCAACCTACAATATTGATGGAGGCTAGCCTAGCTGACTCATGATTTCTTCTGAGATAGCATTGATAGCTTTTGAACCATCAACGGCAATTACTTTAGCAGTTCCTTTATTTTTAAAGTAGTTAACCGCTGCCATTGTGCCTGTTTTATCATCATAATAAATATCATGACGCTTGTTGATAGCTTCTTCATCTTGATCATCTGCGCGTGCTGATAGCTCACCACCACAAACACGACAAACTAATTCACCATCTTTCTCAACGGGTTTGATTGCGTCAAAAGCAATATGATTTGGGTGATTATTGTCATTTGCACATAAACGACGACCCATTATGCGCTCTTTAGCTATTTCACGATCAAGTTCAATTTCTAGCACATAGTCAAGACCCATGCCTGACTCATCTAATGCTTTATCTAAAGCTTCTGCTTGCGCGAGTGAACGTGGGAATCCATCTAACAACCAGCCCTTATCTTTTGATTTAGCTAAAGTTTCTAGCACCATAGGAATAGTAATTTCATCTGGGACAAGATCTCCACTTTCAATAAATGCCTTAGCTTTCATGCCAAGTTCTGTACCGCCCTTAATGTGCTCACGAAAAATTGCACCAGATTCTATATGATCCATGCCATATTTTTCTTTTACAATTGCTCCCTGTGTGCCTTTACCGCTTCCATTTGGACCGAATGCTAATATATTCATTGATATCTCCTGTTAGATAGATTCATAGGGGCGGGTAAAAATAAACTACCCATCCCCCGTGTTTTTTACACATTCCTGAATCCGTGAAGTCACTACGCATTCAAATATTTCTAAAAATAAAAACTCAAACTATTTCAAAAACCCCGCGATAATACATAAATTTTGCCATCTTTGTATAATCTAAAGTCAGAAAAACCTCTTTTATCGGAAGTTTATGCTGTAATATCTATTTCTAAGTGTGATTCTTACAAATCCTGCTACCGTCGAACAAGC
>JALSLM010000021.1 GCA_026988295.1 Thiotrichaceae bacterium | reverse complement strand
ACTAATCTTGTTCGCACAATGGAAAAACTAAAAAAAATGGGAATTTGGTTTATTGGCACAAGTGATAAGGCAACAGGAGATATTTATACACAAAACTTTAAAACACCCACAGCGATTGTTATGGGAGCAGAAGGAAAAGGCTTACGCCGACTCACGGAAGAGCACTGCGATGAGCTAATCTCAATCCCTATGGCGGGTCAGGTGAGTAGCCTAAATGTTTCTGTCGCGACAGGAGTTTGTTTGTTTGAGGTTGTTAGGCAGCGGCAAAATTAAGTTTCAACCTGAATCTGTAACTTTAGTTTGATGGATACAGAACAAATTTATAGATATGTTCCTGAATCCGTGAGGTCACTACGGCACAGGACGCAAGCTATTGATTCATCACGGGTTTAAAAAATACCCGCTTAACCTACGGGTGAAGCTAAGATTTTTTAAATCCCGTGCTAAACCAATAGCTTACACCCTGTTATCCGCATTGACCTCACGGATTCAGGTATGTTATGTACAATACCCATCCCCCCCCTTTTTTACATTTTTTATAACACCGAGAACCATAGAGTCAGCTATAATACTTCTGTAATTTTTACCTGAATCCTGTGTCAAAATCAAATAAGGAATCAAATATGCCTACACTACTTATCACTGGAGCCAATCGTGGTATTGGACTAGAACTTACCAAGCAATACCTTGAGCAAGGGTGGGATGTTCACGCTTGTTGCCGTAAACCTAAAAAAGCCAAAGAACTTGCTAAGCTGAAACAAGAAAACAAAAAACTTAGTATTCACAAGTTGAATGTTACTAAAGAAAAACAGATGGATAAGCTTAAAACAGTGCTTAAAAACAAAGCTATTGATATGCTGATTAATAATGCTGGAGTGTATGCTAGTGAAGCTTCAAAGTTTGGACAAACGGATGAGAAGAGCTGGGAAGAGGCAGTTGCGGTTAACTTGCTAGCCCCAATGAAAATGATGGAAGCCTTTAAAGAAAATGTCGCAATTAGTGATAAGAAAATTATTGCTAGTATGAGTAGTAAAATGGGCAGTATGGATGATAATACCTCGGGTGGTGCTTATGCTTATCGTGCGACAAAAGCGGCTTTGAATGCAGTTATGGTGAGTGCAGCTCACGATCTACGGCATCTTGATATTACCTGTTTAATTCTTCATCCTGGCTGGGTGCGTACTGATATGGGCGGACCAAATGGAGAAATTTCTACTCAAGAGTCTGCTCAAAAATTGAGAAAAATATTGGATGAATGCGATATTAGCGACACGGGTAAGTTTTATGATATTGATGGAAGTATTATTCCTTGGTAATGTACATAATACCCATCCCCCCCTTTTTTTGCATATTTTGTTATTATCATGAGAAATATCATGAAAAATAACAAGCAAAAAGTCATTATTGGTATGTCTGGAGGCGTTGATTCCTCAGTTGCCGCATTGCTTCTATTAGAACAAGGCTATCAAGTCGAAGGCTTGTTTATGAAAAACTGGGAGGAAGATGATACTGAAGAATATTGCACCGCGACGGAAGACTTAGCTGATGCTCAATCAGTCTCTGATGATTTAGGCATTAAACTTCATACCGTTAATTTTTCAGGCGAATACTGGGACAATGTTTTCGAGTATTTTTTGGCAGAATACCGCTCTGGTCGGACTCCTAACCCCGACATAATGTGCAATAAAGAAATTAAATTTAAAGCCTTTCTTGAATATGCCCTTGATTTGGGTGCTGATTTTATTGCTACGGGGCATTATGCACAGATAGACCGTAGTGGAAGTAGGGGAGCTACTCTAAAAATGCTAAAAGGTATTGATGACAATAAAGATCAAACTTATTTTCTATATACCCTGCAACAACATCAACTGCAAAAAAGCCTCTTCCCCATTGGTAACTTAGAAAAATCAAAAGTCAGAGAGCTAGCAGATAAAGCTGGTTTTGATACCGCAAATAAAAAAGATAGCACAGGTATTTGTTTTATTGGTGAGCGTAAATTCACCGAGTTTTTACAGCGATTTCTACCCGCTCAACCAGGGATGATTATGAGCCCCGAAGGTGATGAAATAGGCAAACATCAAGGGCTTATGTATTACACACTAGGGCAACGGCAAGGCTTAGGTATTGGTGGCATGAAAACAGCCAGTGAAAAACCTTGGTTTGTCGTCGCTAAAAACCTTAAGGAAAATCAGTTAATCGTTGCGCAAGGTCATGATCATCCCTTGCTCTTAAAACAACAGTTATACGCCTCTCAATTACATTGGGTGGCAGGCAAAGCACCTTCAAATAAATTTAAATGTAAAGCAAAAATCAGGTATCGACAAACAGAGCAAAGCTGTCAAGTGAATGTCAATGGTAATGAGTGCATAGTTTGCTTTGATGAAAAACAACGTGCAATCACACCTGGCCAGTCTATCGTTTTTTATCAGGATAATATTTGTCTTGGCGGTGGTATCATTGATAAAATGCAGGCAAAATGCTCCTAAGGAAAACCTGATCAAGTCCAATTATTTTTAGCTTGTCAAATCTGCCGATATTTTCCTGCGCTAAATTCTAATCGACTTGATCAGGTTTTCCTTAAATGTGTAGAGTATATATAAGCTAAATACGTGAGGTCACTATGGCACATGATGCAAGCCATTGATTCATAACTAAACCAATATCTTACGCCCTGTTATCCGCATTGACCTCACGGATTCAGGTATAACCAATAAAACTAGAGAACATCTGATAGTGGAATCTAATACCAAAAACCGTACCATTGCCTTGGCCGCACTTTTTCAATGTATCGAAGGAGTCAACCAAATTGCTAATACAGGAAAAGTTGATAGTGATCTTTTTCACACCTGTATTAACAGTGTACTAACAGATGAAAATGAATCTGCCGAGAGTCTTTATGGCTCAATATCTGCACTTAAAACAGGGCTAAAATCTTTGATGTATCAATTAGGAAGTGGTCAACTCACACCTGATGGAAAACCAAAAGATATGGAAGCTACCCGCTATACGCTAGGTTTACTTCATCTTGAAAACAGGCTCGACAAGAACCCTGAAATCTTTAAAGAACTTCTAACAGGTATTGAAAAAACACAAGAAAAGCTCAAACATTTCGATATTGATCATGAAAATATCACCGCAGCACTTGCCGATGTTTATGCAAATACAATTAGCGAGTTAGGGCCTAAAATAATCGTAAAAGGTGAGCAGATACACCTTTCAAATCCTAAAAATGCCGCAAAAATTCGAACCTTGCTCTTAGCAGGTATACGTGCAGCACTACTGTGGCGACAGGCGGGAGGCAACCGTTGGAAACTTCTCTGGGAAAGAAGAAAACTACAACGACAGGCTGATGCTTTTTTAGCTCTTGTTTGATTTAAACCAATACGAATAAAAGAATATCCATCTAATTATGGGAAATATTGGGATTATCGGATATTTTTGGCTTATAAAATTATGGATATTCTTTTTTTTATTTCTCCTGTAGTTTCAAATCGGCAAGCCCTTTAGCAAGGCGTTATGCTAAAGGATAGTGAATCATACATTTTCAGGTTTAATTTTAGGTGGTTTTGTGGAAAAAGCATTATATGGCTTAAGTGGTATTTTCATTGGCTTTATTTTAAGCTCATTTAAGGAGTGGTGGATACTAAAGTTTAAAAGAAAAAAAGAAGCAGAGTTTTTATCAGTTCATGTTTCTTTTCTTTTAGAAAGGTTTATAGAAGAATGTGCTGAAATAGTTGAAGATGATGGTTTATATCACGGTCAATACAATCAAGAGGGTTGCAGGCAAGCACATGCAAAAGAACCAAGTTTAAATCTAAAATCACTTGATGTAGATTGGAAGTCTCTCCCATCAGGTTTAATGTATAGAATATTAGATTTGCCCAATGAAATTTATAAGGCGAATAAAAGAATAAGTAGTGTCGAAGAGCATGTAGCATCGCCTCCAGACTACGAAGAAATATTTGAAGAACGTCAATATGCTTATGCAAAATTAGGGTTGCTAGCAATTAAATATGTAGATGAACTAAGGGATTTAGGTAGCTTACGTAAAAGAGGTCGTAACAAACATAATCCTGAAAAAACACTGATTGATAAAAGAAATGAAATTGAAAGTAATATTCAATTGAGAGAGAGTAATAAATACCAGCGCGGTAGGTTGGATAAGTGATAGTGCCATCCGACACATGACCATGCCTGTTAATAATCAATTGTTGGATGGCGTAAACTTATCCAACCTCCCGCACTGTGGCGACAGGCGGGAGGCAACCGTTGGAAACTTCTCTGGGAAAGAAGAAAACTACAACGACAGGCTGATGCTTTTTTAGCTCTTGTTTGATTTAAACCATTAATAGCAAGGTTATAGATACCCATCCCCCCTTTTTTTTGCATTTTTTTATTATACAGAGAGCCGCAGAGTTGTCGTGCCTGCGCTTTGCGTGGGTATGTAGTTACAGACGCTCCGCGTCGAGTCATTAATAGATAGCTTATTTTATTCGTAGCGCAGAGCGTGGAACTATTGGATTTTATCTTTTGATGATAATTAGACCACTACAGTGGATGTCCTTTTTATTTACGCCCTTTGATATGTGAGATGATGAATAATGAGTGAGAAAAAACAGTTAGAGATAATGGCAGAGTATAATCAGTTGATGAATCAACGCTTGATTGAGGCTGCTAAAAACGTATCTAAGGAAGAATTAATAGCTGATAAGGGGGCATTTTTTGGCTCTATTTTAGGCACTTTAAACCATATTTTAGTGGGTGATATTCTTTGGCTTAAACGTTTTTATCAGCATTCAAATACTAGAGAAATACTTGCTTTTATTGATCAAATCGAGAATCCAGAGCGACTTGATTCGCAAGTTTTTGATGATATTAAATCACTTACAAATCAGCGAATAAGATTGGATAAAGCAATAATTCTATTGTGCCAAAAGCTAACAATTCAAGATTT
>JALSLM010000020.1 GCA_026988295.1 Thiotrichaceae bacterium | reverse complement strand
CCCAGTGAAATAGAAAAAATCGTCTTGCAAGATTACCTATAGCAAAAAAGACATCCATTAAATTCTGATATAAAAATACCTATTAACGGTAGATTATGATGGATAAAATTATGGCTGTCCTTTTCTTCTTTTATCGGAAAAATGCTATATAGTTGATTTATTTAAGGTTACATAAAATAGATAATGGCAATGCTATATATTGGATGGTGGCATAGATAGAAGCTGTCTAATAAACTGTTAGGCAAAACAAAACGGTACAAAAGTGCAAAAAATGGGGGAGGTGTACTTCAAACAAGTATATTAAGGTCGCTTATCGGAAATAGTTGATATATCTAATGCCTATAAATACAATAAGGACATAAAAAAAACATATAAACTTCAGGGTTGTAATATGAAAAATGCAGTAAAGAGAAGAAAAATTGATTATATCTGGCATTTTACAAAAATTGAAAATTTAGATTCTATTTTACAAAATGGTTTAATTCCGAGAGCAACTTTGGAGGCTAATAATGCAAACATGGAATTTAATGATTTGTATCGATTAGATGGGCACACAGATGCAAGTTGTTTATCAATTGGACATCCAAACTATAAAATGTTTTATCGATTACGAATGGAAGATAGAGAGCAAGAATGGGCTGTTGTCGCGGTAAAACGAAAAGCTCTTTGGCGCAAAGATTGTGCATTTTGTTATGAAAATGCCGCAAGTAATGAAGTAACTTCAATTCCCTTATTAAATAGAAAGGGTGTACCTGCTTTTGAAAGACTATTTATTCCTACTGAGGGAAAACCTGATAGAGCAACACTAGGACTACCAGATAATTGCCCAACTAATCCACAAGCAGAAGTGTTAGTATTCGGTGTAATAGAACCAAATTATATTAGTGGGGCTATTCTTCCAAATAAAGAAAGAGAAAATGAATATAAAGCAAAATACCCTAATTATGAATTTCTTTATCATAGAGCTTTTTATTCAGCTCGTTTAGACTATCAGTACTGGTGAATTAATGGCAACAAGACCTATATTTATACCTAATACTCATGAAAATCCAAAGGTGGAAGAAAAGCTTTTAGAGTTTAAGTGGTTTGCAGGCTTTGCTAAATCACAAAAGCAAAAATCAATAGCTGAACTGCATAAAACAGCAAATCAGTGTGGTATTAAAAAAATTCTAGAAATTTCTAGTAAATCTGAAGAAGAACTAGGTGTCAAACTATCAGCTTTTAATTTGTTAATAAATACAAAAAAAAATAATAATACTTTTACAGTTGAAACTGCATTTCAAGGAAGTAAAGTTTTTAAGAATGGTGGTCCTTTCAAGGACTTATTTGGGATGGACTCTTTAGCCGCTAAGAGAGATATTCGCTTAAAGGAATCTGGTTCTTTAATTGCATTTGATTTTTTTGGTGAAATATTTCCGCTGAAGCCAAGAACCTTTTTTTATGATTGGCTTTATATAAATGCTTTAGTACAGAACAAATCTCTTTCAGAAGAAATTTTAAATTATGAAGGATTTAGTGATATAGAATTTAATCCAAAAAAATCTATTAACTGTCAGGCTCATTCTGTTGCTTTATATGTAAGTCTTGAAAAAACAGGTTATCTTAAAAAAGCCTTAACATCCTCATCAGAGTTTTTAGCTATTCTAAGCAATCACTATAATAAACAAAAAAGAAATATTGTTGTTCAAGATACTCTTATTTAGAAAGCATGTATAAACTTTTTAAATAAATAACAAAAGCCTAACGAATAAGGTTAGCTCGTGATTCGAGCGCAGCGAGAAGCCACGAGCTGAACAGAAAATTAAATGGACACCCACAATTTTATCAGCTAAAAACACCCGTTAATCCCTGTATTTCCCGAAAATAGAACCAAAAGAATTGTAGGTTGGGCTTCGTGCCTCAGCCCAACCTACAAAAACTGTCATGCCGGCGCAGGCCGGTATCTATTTTAACCAATGGCACGTTGTATTAGGCATGGATTCTGGCCTTCGCCAGAGTGACAGTGTTTGATTACAATTCTAAATACCCCATCCCCCCCTTTTTTTTGCATTTTTTTGGTAGCGCAGAGAGCCGCAGAGTTTTTGTAGAGACGCAAGCATTGCGTCTCTACTACGTCGTCATTCCTGCATGTGCCACCTACACATCCGTCATTCCCGCTTAAAACATGCGGGGATGAAGGTAAATAAAAAGAATATCCATCAAATTCAGCTTTCCCTCGCTACGACTCCTATTCTCATATAGCTGTGGATTAAGCCAATTATCAAAGGCTATCCAGTAAATGTATCCAGTGGATTACGGGTACTTTGCTTGCTTCTTGTAGGTGTGTTTGGCAACCTATATTGGCGGTAACAATTAATTCGGGGTCACTTTCTAATAAGGCAGTTATTTTATTGATTTGGAGTTTTTCTGAGATAACAGGTTGTAAGATTGAATAAGTACCAGCAGAGCCACAACACAGGTGTTGGTCTTTTATAATAGGTAGTTTGTAGCCACATTGAATCAGGATTTGCTCCACTACGCCTGTGATTTTTTGCCCATGTTGTAATGTACAGGGTGGATGCCAGCTTATTTTTTGCTTGTTATTTTGTTCGGCTTTGTCTTTGACTAGCAAACTCAGGTCTTCATTAATTAATATCTCTGAAATATCTTTGCATAGCGTAGAGACACGTTGTGCTTTGTCTGCATAGTCTGGGTCGTTGCGTAAAAAATAGGCGTATTCTTTTACCATAGCACCACAGCCGCTTGCTGTCATAATGATGGCTTCAGCTCCACTTTCAATATCAGTCCACCATGCATCAATATTTTTTTTCATATAGCGCAGTGCTTCATCTTCTGCGGATAAATGCTGGCTGACAGCGCCACAGCAGGTTGCACCTTTGGGTTTGATTAGTGAAATATTTAGTTTGTGCAAAACTCTTGCTGTTGCCTGATTAATATCTGGAGAGATAGCTGACTGTACACAACCACCTAAAATAATCATTTTGCGTTTATGACGGGTGATATAACATTTGCCTTTGGCAACTCGAGGTGGAATTTTCTTTTTAATTTTTGCAGGTAACAGAGGTTTAAAAAGTTGCCCTATTCTTAATAGGGGGGAGAAGCGTTTTGGGTGAGGCAAAATAGTGCGCAGTGATTTTCTGATTAAACGATCTTTAAGGTCTCTGGGTGATTGGGTGTTGATTATCTTTCTGCCAATATCTAAAAGTTGTGAATATTCGACACCCGATGGGCAGGTTGTTTCACAGTTACGGCAGGTCAAACATCGATCAAGGTGGGTTCTTGTTGATGCGCTGACCTGTTTGCCTTCAAGCATTTGCTTAATAAGATAAATTCGCCCACGAGGGCCATCATTTTCATCGCCAATTAGCTGATAGGTGGGACAGGTAGCGTTGCAGAAACCACAATGAACACAGCTTTGCAGTATTTTTTCAGCGGTTATCGCATCTTCGGGGCTAAGTGCTGATATTTTAATGTCTGTTTTCATGGGTTTTTATAGACCGTGGTAGATTCTATTAGGGTTAAAAATACCATGAGGATCCATTTTTTGTTTTAAACTTTTATGTAGCTTTAAGAGGTTTTCTTCAAGCACAGGAAAGTGCGGAACACCCGCTAAATCACCTTTAAATAATGTGGCATAGCCTTTTCTTGAGCTTGCGATATTTTGTATTGTATTGGTGGGCATATTCGTTTGCACCCAGCGTTGTGCGCCTCCCCATTCTATGAGTGGATGGTTGTCGATACGGGTAAATTTTTCTGAGGATGGCGGTAGTGAAAAGCGCCAAAGTGGTTTGTTTTCATTTTGAAAAAATGGATGCTGATGGTCACGAATGCTTTGCCAAAAGTTATCGGCATTTTCTTGTTCATTGCATTCTTTGCTTATGCTACTTATTCCATTTGTTGCTATATTTTTTATTAAAGTCTGTTTGCTATTTTTTAATATGTTTTCTGATGCAGAAAGTCGGATGCTTAGCAGTTCGTCATGCCAAACAGTTGCCGTTATAGGGAGTTGCTGAGTACGCATTGCTTTAAAATAAGCCAGTGCTTGATGCTGTTCTGCTTCAAAGCTTAGTGTCAGATTGGCTTCTGGTTTGGGTAATAAACGCAATGAAACATTTAAGATTACGCCGAGTGTGCCTTGTGAGCGAACCATTAGGCGAGAGACATCATAGCCTGCTACATTTTTCATGACCTGTCCGCCAAAATTAGCTATTTCACCCTCGCCATTAATGATTTGTACGCCAAGAATAGCATCACGCACTGAACCTGTATAAGCACGGCGCGGCCCTGAGATGCCTGCGGCTATTGCTCCACCAATGGTTGCTTTTTCTGAGTAGTGAGGCGGTTCAAAAGGTAGAATCTGCTGGTTTTCAGCCAGTAGTGCTTCTAGTTCACTTAGCAAAGTGCCAGCACGAACGGTTATACAAAGTTCGCATGGTTCATAGTTGATAACACCAGAATGCGCACTAATATCTAGTGGTTTTGCATCAACGGCATTGCCGTAAAATAATTTACTTTTGCCACCATGAATAAATAAGGGTGATTGCTGTTGAATAGCCTCTTGCACCTGTTCTTGAAGGCTTTGGCTTAAATCTTGGCTATTTGTTTCAGGGCTTAGTATAGGCATTTATATTGGTATGAGGATTTAAAAAAGTATAAAAAAGGGGGGGGATGGGTTTATATAAATTTTAGTAGAAAGAAAGCATCAAGCTAAAACCTCGGAATATCAGGGAAAGGTAATTCACCATTATGCACATGCATTGCACCCAACTCTGCACAACGATGTAGTGTAGGAATTGCTTTACCAGGGTTTAATAATGAATCTGGGTCAAAAGCACTTTTTACTGCAAAGAATTGAGTCAGTTCATGCTCGTTAAATTGTATGCACATCTGATCAATTTTTTCATGCCCTACACCGTGTTCGCCAGTGATTGTGCCACCGACTTTAACGCTAAGTTCGAGTATGT
>JALSLM010000019.1 GCA_026988295.1 Thiotrichaceae bacterium | reverse complement strand
ATAACACTAAAGACATCAATCATACCAATAACTGTTCCAAGCAAGCCTAGCAAAGGGGCTATGGCTGCTATTGTTCCTAATGTAGTCATGTATTTTTCCATTGAATGGATTACGTGCCTACCAGATTCTTCGATATTCTCTTTTATAACATGCCGTGGTTGCCCGATATTTTCTAGGCCACTTGCCAAGACACGCCCTAGCAATGAGCTATCATGTATTTGCTTTATATGTCCAGGAGTTATGTTGCCTGATAATGCTAGCTTTTTTGCTGTATCGGCAACACCATCAGGAATAACTTTTTTCCTCGCTAGGGTCACAAATAAACTGGCAATAACCGCAATTGCAATAATTGAACTAATAAACAAAGGGAATGCCATTAACCCCATTGCACCGATTATCTCACTCATAAACTTTCCTCTTTCTCATTTTCACCCAAACCCGTGATGAATCAATGGCTTGCATCCTGTGCCGTAGTGACTTCAGGGATTTAGGTTTTAGCTATTTTTTATTATGACCAGTTTTATTAGTAAATATTCAACTGTATAAAGACCCGTAATAAATTATATTACTATAACTTAGCTAAACCAAAACTGAATAATAAAAATACATTCATATAAGGAAACCCTGATCAAGTCCAATTATTTTTAGCTTGCCAAATCTGCTGATATTTTTCTGTGCTAAATTCTAATCGACTTAATCAGGTATTGTTAACTGTCTCCTAATTATATGCCAATTAGATTATAACCGCCTTACATCCATAAGTTATAAATAGGGTAGTGGGTTAAATCTGTATTTTTGTAGGTCAGATTAGCGATAGCGTAATCCGACAGATTGTTCTGCGCTAAGTTCTAATCGACTTAATCAGGTTTTCCTTACCTGAATTGGCTTCACGGATTCGGGAAAAAGTGTCAAAAAAGGGGGGGATGGGTAGTTTAGCCTTATTATTATACCGTCTTTCAGTTTATCGCTATTAATTGATGTCTTCCTCAATTCCTCGCTATCCTTTTTTTCTTAAACCTATTATATTGTACGGTTAGTTAAGAGTTGCGAGAGAAGGCTAATAGTATTTAAGATGAAAGACCAATATAACCATAAAAGTATAGAACCCGTCGTACAACGCATGTGGGAAGAGAATAAGTCTTTTGAGGTGACAGAAGACCCTAATAAAGAGAAATTCTATTGCTTGTCGATGTTTCCTTACCCCAGTGGGAAGTTGCACATGGGTCATGTGCGCAATTATACCATTGGTGATGTGATTTCCCGTTTTCAACGGATGCAGGGCAAAAATGTATTACAACCTATGGGTTGGGATGCGTTTGGTTTGCCCGCTGAGAATGCGGCTATCAAAAACAATGTGCCACCTGCTGCGTGGACGGATCAGAATATTGCTGAAATGCGTGCTCAGCTTAAAACAATGGGTTTTGCCTATGACTGGTCACGCGAGCTAGCAACGTGTAAACCTGATTATTACCGTTGGGAGCAGTGGTTTTTTCTCAAATTGTTTGAGAAAGGCTTGGTGTATCGTAAAAAAGCTACGGTAAATTGGGATCCGATTGATCAAACGGTTCTTGCTAATGAGCAGGTTGTCGATGGGCGTGGTTGGCGTTCGGGTGCGATTGTAGAGCAACGCGAGATAGATCAGTGGTTTTTAAAAATCACTGCTTACGCTGATGAACTTTTGGATGATGTACGCAAGTTGGAAAACTGGCCTCAGCAGGTTCGCACTATGCAGGAGAACTGGATAGGTCGTTCAGAAGGTGTCGAGCTTGAATTTGGTCTGTCGGCAGATGCAGAATGTGGCATTGAGTCATTGAGTGTCTTTACTACACGCCCTGATACGCTAATGGGCGTAACTTATCTTGCTGTTGCGCCTCAACATCCGTTGGCAGAAAAAGCAGCAATTGATAATGCTGACTTAACTGCTTTTATTGATGAATGCAAAAATATGAAAGCCACCGAAGCCGAGATGGCGACGATGGAGAAAAAAGGCTTTGCTACGGGGATCAATGCTATTCATCCTATTACAGGTGAAGAGATACCCGTTTGGGTCGCTAACTTTGTTTTAATGAGCTATGGCTCAGGTGCTGTTATGGCAGTGCCAGCCCATGATGAGCGTGATTGGGAATTTGCTCAGAAGTATGATTTAGCAATCAAACAAGTTATTACCTCTCCTAATGAAACGGCTGTGAGTAGTATTCGCATTGAGGAAGGTGCATATACCGAAAAAGGTATGTTAATTAATTCAAATCAATTCGATGGTTTAAGCTCAGAAGAGGCTTTTGATGCGATTGCGGATGCCTTGAAAGAGATGGATAAAGGACGCAAAACCATTAATTATCGTCTGCGTGATTGGGGTGTTTCGCGTCAACGCTATTGGGGTTGTCCTATTCCGATTATCTACTGTGATGATTGTGGCGCGGTAGCAGTGCCTGATGAAGATCTTCCCGTTGAGCTACCCACTGAAGTTAGTTTTGATGAGTCGGGTTCTTCACCGATTAAGAAAATGCCTGAGTTTTATGAATGTAGCTGTCCTAAATGTGGCAAGGATGCGACTAGAGAAACCGATACTTTCGATACTTTCTTTGAATCATCATGGTATTACGCTCGTTATACTGGGCCAGATAATGATCAATCTATGTTGGATGAGCGCGCTGATTATTGGTTGCCAGTCGATCAGTATGTTGGTGGTATAGAACATGCTGTACTGCATCTTTTATATGCTCGTTTCTTTAATAAATTAATGCGAGATGAAGGCTTAGTTGAGTGTGATGAGCCATTTACTCAGCTTTTAACGCAGGGGATGGTGCTGGCTGATACCTATTGTATTGAGGCTGAGAATGGTGGTCAGGAGTGGATTGCACCTAAAGATGTTACTATTGAAAGAAACAGTAAGGGAAAAATCCTAAAAATTATTGATCCACAAGGGCGCGTTGTGAAAGCTCATGGCATGAGCAAGATGTCAAAATCAAAAAATAATGGTGTTGACCCTGCTGAGCTTATTGAAACCTATGGCGCAGATACTTTGCGAGTGTTTTCAATGTTTGCAGCACCGCCTGATCAAAGTATGGAATGGCAAGATTCAGGTGTTGAAGGTGCTAACCGTTTTATCAGGCGTTTATGGCGACAGGTTTATGAGCATGTCAGCATGAGTCCGAATACAGTGCTTGATAAAGATAATTTAACCGATAAGCAACAGAAGATTCGTCGCAAGGTCTTTCTTACCTTGCAAAAAGTGACCGATGATATGTCGCGTCGCTTTACCTTTAATACGGCAATTGCAGCGAATATGGAATTGATTAATGATTTATCCAAATTCGATGAGAATAGTGCTCAGGCACAGGCATTACGCCAAGAGGCACTAGAGAATATTGCCTTGATGCTTTCACCTGTTATGCCGCATGTAGCACAAACATTGTGGGAAAATTTGGGCAAGGAAGGCGTAATCATGGATATGCCTTGGCCAGAAGTTGATGAATCAGCTTTAGTGCAGACTAAGATACAAATGATGATTCAAATTAATGGTAAACTACGTGGCAAGATAGATGTTAATGTTGATGATGGTGAGGATGCCGTTAAGGAACTGGCATTAGCGCATGAGAATGTAGTACGCTTTCTTGAAGATGCCACAGTGCGTAAAATTATTGTTGTAAAAGGGCGGTTAGTGAATATTGTTGCTAATTAAAACAAAATTATTGGTAGCTTGCTTTGCAGTGTTTTTTCTACTGCAAAGCATTTTTTTGTCAGCTTGTAGTAGCAGTTTCCACTTGCGAAAGGAGGTAACTTTAGCTAAAAGCTATCAACAAATTCAACTTGAGAATATTTCTCTTGAGAGTGATTTTGCTAAGATTTTTGAAAATACCTTGGAAGAAGCAGGTGGGCAGTTAGTAAACCCTCAGATTAATTCTAAAAAGACTGCTTATAATACAGCGAGTACTAAAGTAATTATCAATAGTTTACGTGTAGGCAAGCGCGTAGTTGCCTATACTCGTGAGCGTAAAGCGCGAATTTATCTGGTATTTTTAAAGCTTGAATACACTATTCAGAGTAAAAATAGACAGAAACAGCCTAAACAAAATCTCAGTCTTGATAAAACTTTTATTTATGATGTTAATTTTGCACTAGGTAAGGCTGAAGAAGAAAAGCAAATACGCAATGGTTTATATGCTGAAGCAGCACGTTTGATTCTTTTATATTTACAGTATTCGAATAAGCAATTACTAAAATGAAACCTTTAAGTAAGAATGAAAAGTTCTTAATGCCAATAACGCCAAATTTGCAAATAATGCAAAAAAGGGGGGGGATGGGTATTAGTCTTTTTTGTTTGTGTTTATTTTCACTTTACTTTCCATCACTTTCAAATGCTGATACAAGTTCAATAAGCCTCGCTCCTTCTTCTGTTTCTAACTCTAACTCATTACCTCAAAGCACCACAAATAGCACAATTAATGATGCAATTAATAATAAAAAAGATGGTGAAGTAAGCCAGCAGGTATCTTCTGGAGCCGCAAAATATACGGATGCTGATTTTGAAATCTGGAAAAAATCATTTAAGCAAGAAGTCCTAGAAAAAGGTATTAAAGCAAGTGTATTTGAGAAAGCTCTTGGCTCTGTAAAATTTGATCCTAATGTTATTAAATTAGATTCTGATCAACCTGAATTTACTCGTAATATTTGGGATTATATTGATAATGCCACTTCAAAAAAGCGCATAAAAAAAGGTCGGGCTTTATTAAGAAAATACAAAAAACTATTTGATAAAATCGAAGAAGAATATGGCGTACAACGTGAGATTATTCTTGCTATTTGGGCAATGGAGAGTGACTTTGGACGTAATTATGGAAAAAATAATATACTGCGTTCATTAGCAACCTTAGCCTATCATGGCAAACGTGCTGACTTTGCCAAAGAAGAGTTGCTCGCAGCCTTATCAATGATACAAAAGCGTAAATTATCCCCAAAAAGACTC
>JALSLM010000018.1 GCA_026988295.1 Thiotrichaceae bacterium | reverse complement strand
TAAAAGCTTATTTGGAGCATCATCGTAATCCTTCAAACGAAGATAGTGGAAATATTATCCTTGAATAAGGTTAGGACTTTTAGTCCTGAAGCAACCTATGCACTTGTAGTGCATAGTGGTTGAGTAAGTCCTCTTTGCCCCATTTGCTTGTAAATTTTAGGGGGACAACTAGCCTGACATAGAGGGTATACACGATAGTTGGCAAACCCTGCGTAAAAAAATGGAAAATCAACAACGAGTAACTGCTACTTTTAATTATGAAAATAGATGTTGAGCATATAATTGTTTTTAATTTCAGTAAGATATATTAAGTTAATGCGATTTTAGGCATGTATTAATCATTTTTAAATAAGTAAATTCACACCTTTTTTATGACTCATTGATATACCTAATACCTAATATTGATAAAAAGTGTAGATTTCTAATTTTTAAGGAACTTCAGGTATGTAATGTATTCTAGGTTTAATGAATTAGTTATTACTCAAAGAAAGCTGCCTCAACACATTCCAACGTAGGCACAAGTAAAGCCCTATCTAAATACCTATTGCCTTTCTCACATGATGTTTCACTCACAAATGTACACGCATGACAAGCAGCGGCATGAAGGGAGCGGTCTTTTACAGGATCATGCTCAGAGCATAAAGGGTCAGATGAACAAATTTTGGCTCGATTAAGTGCTTGCTCTAGTAAACGTCCAAGGTTCTCTGGTTTACCTAAATCAACTAATCCACCTAGCGTGCCATCAGAGTCAGCGGCTGCGGTATAGATCAGAATACCTGCTTGAGAAGTCTCAGTATTGGAGTAAATTCTTTCTCTAATACTTGTAGCATTATAACCACATTCCAGAGCTAACTCTCGGATGAGTAAATGAGACAGTGTATGTAACATAGCATAGCGAATACCAGGGTATCCTTCTTCTGGGTTTAGTTTTCTAGCAATTCGCCAGCTTCGATGTCCATCCAAAAGGTTGTTATCTAATTGTTTAACTGCTGGGTGTTGTGACCACGAATCTAGTTCACCTTCACTAAACCGAAGAAATATTCCTTCACCATGTACTTCGCTTGCAGGAACCCAATTAGGAGCACCTTTAGCAAGACTTGCTCTAGGAGCCTGTTCATCTTCATCAAGAGATTCTTCTGGTGCTTCTACACGGGTAAAACCTATAAGGGCGTTGACCTCTCGTAATCGTTCAAGCAATAAAATACTCGATATTTTGTTTTCAAAACCTTGTGGAGGATCTACAGGTCTACTTAAAAAATGAGGCCAGTTAGAAGGTGGGTTAGGATCAATAAGCACTTCCCATTCAGGTTGCTTAATATCGTCTTCTGAAGTTTGATCTTCATTTGATTTACCATTACTAATAGCTTCAATACACTTCCAAACAGCTTCAGGAGAGTGTTTATCAATACCTGTTAAATTACCTGTCTTTTTTAGTATTTTAATCGCTGTTTTTACTTCAAGTAATGATTCTACATCTTCAAAATAATCCCATCCGTCTTGTACAAGCTGCATAATGGGATCTTTCATAACAGGAATAGCAAGTGCCGAGATGGTGATAGGAAACCAGCTATTTGTAGCACCCAAGAGAACGGTTCGTGCTTCTTCATCGCATTCAGTGTCAAATGTATCATTCAAGTGAAGATGTCTCCCGCGACAGGCTGGTAAATTCTCTTTTCCTGCTTTGCCAAATGCACGAGCCATACTACGAGAAGCTCCACATTCATCACATTTAACTTTTAAATTTTCAGTTTGCAGGGAAGCTCCACTCTCAAAAAAACGCAATTTCCCCTTACATGTTTCAGAACCACCATGTACAAAGTATCTCCAAGGAAAGTCATCCATGTGTCCATTACGACAAGCCAATAAAAAACGAGCAGGTACAGCATCGGCATCACTTGCGGGTAAAGTACCTTTAGAGCCTTTGCAGCCTTTGTGTACAAACCTTGTGAGTTCAGGTCTAAACCTGTTTTCTTTGCATTCAAATAATTTTGAGTCAAATTCAGATAATAACCCACACTTCACGCAACGCAACCAGCGTGGAAAGGGCTTAACAGGGACGCCAATATTAGCCTCAGCAGACCAAGGGTCGGCAAGCTCATTTTTTTGAAAGGGAGGCATTCTCAGACTTTCAACTTGAGAACCTAATTGCTTTCTTACAGCGGCTAATAAACGCGCTTCTTCAATAGGCTGACACCGATCTTTTTCCCAGTGATCTATCCCAAGCGTTATAACTGATAAATTAGGAAGATCAATTAAAGCACCCGGCCCATAAGTCCATAACAATTGGCTTGGTCTCACTTCACCAACAGGTGTTTTACTATTATTCATTTATGAATTATCCATGTTACTGAGAAGAATATCAGGTTTAACAGATGTAATTATTTTTAAAACATGCTTAGCCCGTGAACAGGCGACGTAAAAATCTGACTTACTAAAAATTGGATGCTTATCAGGTTCTGGAATATCAATAAGTATTACAAAGTCAGCTTCTAACCCCTTGAATGAACGAATGGTAGAAAATAAAAATCCTTTATTCGCCTGCCAGTCATGTATATTTTCTGTAATAGAAACCTTTGAAAGGTGCTCTCTATATTCAAGGCTAGATTTTGATTTAACTGATGGTGCTAATACAACTATTTGAGAAGATTTGATGTGTTCTTTTTTAACCCATTCTTTGATCCATGCATTTAATTGTTTGACGATTTTATCTAGCGTAGTTTCTTGAATAATTTCAGTAGTTAAACCTTCAGGAGAACGTTGGTGAGTCGCAATATCCTTGTGAAGAATATCACCACAGGTTTTAGCAATTGATTTGGTATTACGACAGTTAGTGGGTAATGAAAATGGATTTCCTAATGGAGGGATAGAAACGCCATCCTTATTATATAAATTCTGTTCAGGATCATAAAAAACATACAACAACCCTTCACCTTCTTGCTTATCCAGCATTTCGATTGGAAGCCACCAGTCAGCAAAAAAATCCTGAGCTTCATCAACCACTATTGCATCAAACTTTTCATCAGGAAGTAAATCAATAGCATCACCAAGCAAGTCAGCAGCCTCATGTCTCCAAAATTCATCACTGCTATCAGGTTTGAATTCAACATTCGCTTTCTTACACCAGTCTTTTGCAAGTTTGTGAAAATGTACCACTTTAACTAAATCCGTGTACTCTTCAGGTAGAGTATCTTGTAACCATTGAGCTAATACTTTGTTGTAGCAGAGAAATAGTGTTGTTTTATTTCTAGACGCAAAATACTCAGCTTGTGCTTTTGCAAGCATGGTTTTCCCTGATCCTGCAACCCCCTCAATAGCAACCCTTGGTTGATTACGAAGAAAATCCAGAAGCTTTAACTGATCTTCCGTCAGCCTAAACAGTTTTTCTTCTTGATCCTCAATGGTTCTGAATAAAACGGGCAAAAGTTTGAAAACAGGTAAAATAACCTGCTTTATTTGATTAATATTAGCCTCAGGAATTCCCTTATGAGACTGACCTCGACACCAGTGATTTAATGCTCGTGAAATCTTCTCATCTATTTTTAATAAATCATTGGCTGATAAAATAATACTTGAATCTGAACCAGGAGGGACATCGCCACTATAAACACAATCAGGGAATACAACAGAATAACCATAGGTAAAGTCGGGGTTGTTACCGAAATAAACCTGTTTTTTAACTTTATCAATCAAGTAATGCAAGCTTCCATTAGCCTGCTCAAAAGGATCTTTAATTTGATACCTTCCACCCACTCTATTCCATTTTCTTGTTTCAGAATCGTAAGTAATTTCACCACCTTTAACTTCTAATACCAAGAATCCTCTATCTGGCCACAATATGAGAAAATCAGCCTCGCCTTGCTGTAACGTCACATTTCCAGTGCGATCATTACGATCAGCTCGTAACCAAGGGTAACTATGGTAAACAATAACCTCATTAGGTAATTGTTCTACCAATGCTCTTGCGACATCACGTTCAGGCTTTAGGTTTATTTCACTAACTTGGATATTCGGTATTAAACGAGCCATTAAAGCCCCCCTTTTGATTTAGCGACTGGAACAGCGAACCCATAAAATGTATTCCATTCATCCTCAAAAATTTTCAAAGATGTTGGAGATCCAATACCCCTAACTTTTATATTGATTTGTTTTTTACCCGTAGCGGCATCTTGCAAAGACGAATACCTGAGTTTTCCTATAGCAAAGCCCTTAGCAGTATTTTTTTGTGAGATATTATTGTGAGCAACAATAACGAGAGTGTTTTTATTTGGCTTATTATCACCCTTATTCAAAAAACGAAATTGCTGAGTACCTTGGTTATTGGGTAGTTCAATATCAAACACATTGCCTTCAAGTGTTTTACCTATTAGCTCTTTTAAAAATTTATCAGTATCAGGGGTGCTTTTATTTTTGTCACTCTCAAGTGGTGGTGCTTTCCACTTAGGGCCTTCACTCAACCTTTCAATATTCATAATTAAACGAACACCTGGCTCGACTTCTCGCATGGACATAGGAACAGTGAAATTATTCCATGCACAAATACCTGGTTTATTAAGTAAAGCCACCATCGTATCTTTACCTTTCCCTTTTTTCTCATAACCCATAGTACGCCCACCCCGATTAACTTCACCAATCCACTCTTGGTAGCGTTTTTGAATTGCATGATTAGCTTGGTCTTTTCGTGAATTTAAACCAGTCACCTTAAAGGTACGATCTACAATGTTTTGCTTGGTAGAAACAGCCTCAATTCTTGTAATATCATCTAACTCATCTGCACCAATATTTTGATTAAAATCACCATGCTTCAGCCGAAGAATACTAAGCATCGTACCTGTTAGCCCCCTATCTATTGCTCGCGGAGAAAACGGCGTAACTGATTGAGCCTCGACATGCTTGTAGAAAGTTGCGTGGTAATGTTCAAAGGTTTCATAGTGAGAAAGATCACGCGGTCTAGCCCATGTCAGCACCGTACAAACCAGACCAGGGAATTGCCGTCCAACACGGCTGGTTGCCTGTATATACTCAGCAGTCCCTTTAGGTTGACCATTCACCACCATTAAGCCTAAGCGATTCACATCTACGCCCACGGAAAGCATATTGGTAGCCAAAACAATATCAATCGGCATATCCTCGCCTTCTTGCCATTTTTTTTGCTCAAATTGACGCGTATTTTTATTATATACAGGGCTGAATTTAAGCTCTAATTGATCAAGATATTTAGGAATATCCTGACTGGATACTCGTGATGTTAACTCTCGAATACCACTACTACGAACACTACGCTGAGCTAAACCTGGGCGTTCAACCATACTCATTTTCACCCGATACGATCGAGTTTGCACATCATCTTCTGCTAGTCGTTTCATTCCCCCTAACTCACGCAATGAATTAAAATAGCCTACCGTTGTAAGATAGGGGTCAGCCACTTCACCAAACCGATTAAATAAAGCCTGTGCTGCCGTTAAATAAGCGGTATAAACGCGGATTAACATCGCGGGACGAGAGCTGCCAGGAGAGCAAATACCTAAATATCGTCGGCCTGCTTTTTTATCAATGGGGCGTTGAATAGAGAAAAAGTTATCTTCAATATCTAAACCATGAGGAGGGAAAACAGATACCTTCCGCATAAATACATTTTTTACCTGTTCATCAGCTTTTCGAACGGTGGCAGTAGAAGCGATTATTTTAGGTTTAATCGGCTTGTCATTAAACTGCCATGTGCTTAGCTCATCAACAGCCGTTTCATATAAACCAACCATTGTTCCCAAGGGACCACTAATAAGATGAAACTCATCTTGTATAATTAAATCGGGTGGGCGTATGGGGGAAATACTTTGCACACTACTTTTTGCTTGCCCCTTACTTGCAGGATGATTGCCAGTACACGGAGCATCAGACCAAAGTAACCCGTGACGAGAGCATTCTTGTGAAGCAATGCCAAATAGATTTTTAACCTCGCCACGCCACGCCATCATTGCAAATTTATCAACGGTTGCAATCATCATCGAAGGAGGTCGGCGATAAATTTCTTCATCAACAACCACTGCGGGAATACCCGATACTTTTAATTGACTAGACTTTCCTCTGGAAAATTCACAGCGTCCTTTTTTATCACCACAATAAATAGATGTCTGACCAATATCTCGATTCACCTCAATATCACGACCTGCTTCAATTTCGGAACCACACCAAGGGCAACTAGTGAGTTGTGCGGGGGAAGATGCTCCCGCACTGTATTTATTCGGGTTTCTAATAAGCTCAATAGCTTCATGGCTTTTTTGTGTTGTATTCGGTGTAACACGCTCCCCAACCCACAAACCAATAGTAAAAGGCTCTTCACCTAGGGAGGCATCTCCCGCAGCCAAATTAGTTCGTCGTAAGACCTCCATGGCACAAATTAAAGCAGTCCCTCGTTGAAACTGTTGCAGTGTTAACAGGCGTAGGGTATATCGCATAATCACTGCCAAACCACGGCCACTATCATAGCCGCCTAAATCTCCTTGCAAGCGACGAATCGCCATAGTAAAAGCGGCAACACCAAGATAAGCCTCTGTTTTACCACCACCCGTGGGAAACCAAAGTAAGTCAGCATCTGCGTCTACATCATTGGTTCTATCTCGATGCTCAGGATCAGCGAGAGCAGGAATAGATAACAAAACAAAAGCTAACTGGAAAGGTCGCCAAGATCTATTTTTAGGCACATCAATATCGTTTAACTTACTTTTTTCACCCCGTCTGCGCAGCAAAGAGTAAATGCTATGGATACGTTGTTGAGCCATTGCCTGATTTGCAAAACGAAATGCCGAGAGTGCTATTTCATTATTAGCCAGTGTTTCAATACCCTCGTTCAAACGCTGTAAAATATGTGTACATTGCCCTAATGCTTTTTCTGCCTGCTCTGAATAATTGGCTAGTTCTGAGTCAACCCGTGAACCTTGTTCCGTAATCCAATCGGCATAATCTTGTGTCAGTATAAAAAGTGTCTCAATTAATGGGTCTTTATCCATTTCTGCCAATACAGTCATATCCAAGTAGCCCTTCATGACCATTTTTTTCATGGCAGGGCGGTCTTCTTCATTGAGGCCTGGTGTCTCTGTCACAGGCATTTCATATTGAGGAATAACAACACTGCGAATTTCGGTCGCTTGATCGCTACTGTTATCACTAACACTGGCATGAACGGATACACCATGACCAACCGCATATTCCACTTCCTTGCGATAAATCATTTCTAATGATTTACGTTCAGGGTCATTTAAGTCGCTATCCAAAATAGGTCGTTTTCTAAAGATGGCTGGATGATTTGAGTTTGTCGTCGCCCGAACAATAATTTCTGGCTGAAAAACCCACGCAACATCTCGATTTGTATCGGGCTCTTCTTGAGTATTGCGTAAAAACAAAGTGATTAGACGATCACCTTTTTGACTTTTCCCCCGAATACTTCCTTGAATGCAAACTTGCGGCTGTTCTTTATCGGGAGATTGACGAGAAACAACCCCTTCCTTTAATTCAAGCACTATGATTCCACCGCAGGGGATACGTTGCCAGACTCTAGCTTTTACCTCGATTTCTTCAAATGATTCGTTACCTTCCTCATCAACCTTCTTTTTCTTTATTTTTTTAGTATAAGCATGTTCATGTAATCGCTCATAACGTCCCCAACGCAGATCAACCTCAATTGCTTTTACCTCGCTATCCACACAAAAAGTGAGACCAAAGCTGGTAGGCACTAGCGATTGGTTATTTATAGAATCTTTTTCATCAGAAGCATCTGATTCTGGGTCAGCTTTCCCCGTAGCAGAATGAAATTCACCTTGATCATCATAACCTGTATGAATTTGATCCTCTGTGGCATCATTTTCCGAATCAGTTATACCCGTGGTCACTGTATTAACGGGTGCAAGTTTACCCACCAAATAACGGTCTCGAACACCCATATCGACAATATGCTCATTAGGGCCATTAGCGGGCCCCAGTAAATCATCATTTACAGCAAGTTGAAGTAACTCTCGAACATAGGTGACATCCTCAATTAAGGGAATATCTGCCAGTGTGCTATTACAAAGTGAGGGGATGGCTTCAGAGAAATCTGTCCATTGTAAACGAGCAATATGACCTCGTTTGGGCGGACTCAAGCTTGTTTTAGTTAGTGATATGGCTGGCTCTAACAGTAATTCTTTGTCTAAATAAATGCACACTCTTTCGGCTTCATATCTAACCCTGTAAACTCTAGCAATCGCGGTAACGTCAGTTTGCGAGTTGCAAATAAGTAGCCAGTCTGCCTCTTTAATAGCTTGAAACAGTTGTGTATTACGATAAATACAAAGTATGTGTTGATGGTGATCGACAATGATTCCATCTGTCATCATTAGCCATGATTGTGCCTGTCCTAGTTGGGTAACTGCTTGATTCATAGAGTACCTTTATTATTGTACTGCACGATAAAATGCAGTTTCCCCTGTCTGTTTCTTTTCAATATAGTCTTCAGCTAAAAGTTCTTTAATTGCTTTATCCCATTCAGTTGACTTGGCTTGGCAGGCTATTATGATTTTTTGTTTAGGATGCCAGCCCGTATTGGCTTCGAGCCATGCCAGTATTTGATCATCAGTGCTATCACCCCATTGATTGCGAGTTCGAGTGGGCATATTGGTTTGTGCTGGTGTAGTAAATAGATCACTTTGAGCGACAGGTGATGATTTTGTGTTTTTGGTTGAGGTTTGCTTCAATGGTGTTGAGGTTTGTATCTCAAACTCGTGTCTTTCTTTATTGAGCATTGATAAGCGATAGAGTAGCTCTAATCTGGCCTCTTCA
Organism: Thiotrichaceae bacterium; assembly: GCA_026988295.1. GTDB lineage: Bacteria > Pseudomonadota > Gammaproteobacteria > Thiotrichales > Thiotrichaceae > Cocleimonas. Next base: position 17,834 of record JALSLM010000018.1, on the reverse strand, counting down.
CTCATGGTATATCGTATATATTTCACATTGGGTAAGTAAGAAACTTCGTGAAAATCTATATTGAGGTCAATATCATCCCAACCATATTGACTTAGGACAAGATAGTTTAGTTGTGATTGTATTTTTCGTAATGATTCAAGTTGATCGGAGGAAATTTCAGGATCATGGAAGTCATTGTAAAACTTGGTCATCCCTTTATTGTGTTTAACCATATGGTTTTTTCTTTCATTGAAGAATAGCTCACCTATTTTGCTTAATTCCAGCGTGACCTCCGTTTGCAGATTATCTAATACCCCCTCAATAAAGGGGAATGTTTCAAAAATATCACCATGTGTATATCTGAGGTCTTTCTTCATTCTAGAGCCATATTTCCAGGCCCAGATAGTGTGTATATCAGATGTCAGGCTGGCGAATAATGCATAGCTTTCGCTTGCTACGACACATAATGAATTTGCAAAAATATATGTGTTTGGTACTAATGTGAAGCATGGATATTTTGTAGCACCTGTTGCGAAAACGATTACTTTCTCTAAAAAATGATTGTCGTTTTTCCATTCTTGAAGGTGTTTATAAAAATACTCTCCTCGCCCAACTGTGTGTAACCATGAAATACCATTTTTTCCATGTAACCACCATTTATTTTTATAACCGCGTGCAGAAGGATTATCTTTTAAGGAGTACCTTTCTGGTTTTACTTTATCTTCAACTATTTGAAAGGTCTTAATATATCCTTTGGCTTTATTAATATCCCAATCCCAGTAATTTATTACCCATCTATTTGATGTATGGGTTGGTGATTGATTTACTTCCTTCCCTATTAAGTAAGGTATTAATACTTTTGTATATTTAGGATTATTATGAACTATTAATTGTGCTTCATGAGACTCCAAAGTAAACCCCATTCCTAAGATAACAGACCCTTGGAAGACTATTTTTTTATTACAAGTTAACTTCACTGGAGTAAATTCGTCTCTGCTTGATAACATATAGGAAATTTTTTTAACTGAAGAACCTGATAGTAAAGCACTAGCATCCCATTTTCCTTTACGAATATGAAGACGGCTTGTTATCACAGCAGCCTTTCCAGGCCATGACTCATCTGGATATGCCGTATAAATAACGGCTTCCATTTTGTTTAGTAATTGCCTTAAGCCAACATCCCTAGTATCCCCTTCTGAAATAGTATTTACCGCAAGAAGCCCAAATTGAGACTTTTCTCCGAGAAGCCTAAACACTTGTAAAAAGAAATAAGCTACAAGATCAGCAGAGCCTTTTACTTCATTTGCAACCCAATGAACTAAATAATTACGATATGCCGTCCCCATTGCTCCCGTGATTTTCTGCCCACCAAGAAAAGGAGGATTGCCAACAATGGCATCAAATCCTGATTGCTCTCTTTGAAACACTTCGGGAAAAGATAAAGGCCAATGAACAGCTTGTCGTGATGATTTTCCAGTTGGCAAATCATTATTCAGCAATGCTTGTGCTTTTTGACGCAATGAATTTAGATCATGCTCACCTTCTTGAAGGTATTCATTGGCTACTACTGATAATCGTATTAAGTGATTTTTATACTCTTTGGGCTTATTACTATATGCCAAAGATAAGCCTGTAAGGTTATCAGCCAATAGGGTTAACACTTCTAATTGCTTGCGAGCCGCCGAGTCCATTTGTGTCATGGTTTCAATATCGTGAATATCACGAATAGGGCAGGTTTGCACCGCTTCTCGAAGTTGCACGGCATTATTAATCACAGATTTAATATTCTGTTCGTGGCTAAATAGTCCCCTATGCAATATTTTCCCTTCCTTTGGATTCATATGCAAATGAACCAATTGATCAAGATGATGAATTCCTAACAGGCTGTCACCTGCACATAAATTATGATCCAAAAAGGTGAATGGTCTGCCTTTGGATAGGGTAATAAGCCAGATAGAGAGTTTGGCTAACTCAACTGCCATTGGATTAATATCGACACCATATAAACAGCGTTCGACTATTAATCTGCGTGCGGTTAGCCTTCGCTCTTCGATTTCTTTTGAGAGTGGTTCGCAGCGACCTAATTCTTTGAGAACTTCACCTTCTGACGTTATTACTTCGTGTTTATTTTCGCTGGCTTGCCATGCTTCTAATAATCGCTCTGATAGCCAGCGACACACTTGCACCAGAAAAGCCCCAGAACCCATTGCTGGGTCACATATTTTTAATGACAATAATGCGTCTGGAGATTTTAGTTGCCAGTTTTCACGCGGTTTTCCTTCAGCAGGGCCTAGATAAACAGCAGGCTCTAGTGTTTCTTTAACGATAGCTTCTGTCAGTGATTTTGGCGTGTAATGTGTGCCTGAGTCACTACGATCATTACCTTTGGTAACTCTAAATGCATTCTCTGGATAGACAAGCGGATACCCCCAGTCATCTGTTTTTAGCAAATGGAAGATGGGTTTTAGTTTATCCCTTAGTTCTTTATTGCTTTGACACGCTGTGAGTAACTTTTCAGTTGATATGTCATCAACTATTTTATTGAGATCTTTACGTATTTGAGAAACAGCACTTTTGGTTCTTTCTTTTAATAATGTTTCGAGTGATGTATCGCCTTCTTGTTGAGCTTGTTCCAATTCTTGCAATGTTAGCCACGGTTTTTTAGAGCTTTTAGTAGCATCTAGTTCTAAGGTGACTTCTTTTACACGTACCACTGTGCGTTCCAACAGACCTTCATAGACATAGCCAATTTGCTCAACATCAAGACCACGATAAGACAGGGTTCTCCCTTGATACAGTTGGATGGCATCCAATAATAAACGCACGGTTCTATTATCTATCGGTAGTGGATGGGCTTCTGTCTCTTGCCAATGCGTGCCTTCTTTTCGCCCTTCAAGAAAGGGAAAATGGTCAGGGTCAAATAATGAGCTGCCTAATGCAGGTAATCGTAGTGCTTCATGCTCAACCCCAGCATAAACAATTCTAAATACGGCTAATAAACGTGCCCAAGCGTCAAACCGTCGCTCCAAAATTTCTGATGTGTCATTATGCAATTGCATTCGCAAACTTGATATGGCGTAATAGCTTTCATAGCGATCATCACCCAGTAATAATAAGCCTCTTTCTTCAGCAGACAGGATGAAAACCAATCGCATCATAATGGTTAAACCTGCTTCATATATCTCCTCTGCTTTTGTATCTGCTAATAATTTTCGGTTTCTATCTATATCAGCACGGTCAAGAGCCTGAATTAAGACCTCAACAGCACGGCTAACTTGTTTACCTAAGGCATCAGTAACTTCATCTTGATGTTTAAGCGATTCATCAAACAAGGCAGGCAGTTGTTCGCTTACATCGACAAAAAATCGTCGAATACCAAGTAAGCTGATAAAGGCTTGTAGTGTGACAGGCTCTGCTCCCCATAGGCGGCTATACCAACTGGCATAAGTGCTTTCAGATCCCTCAGGGGCATCGACTAGCATCCATTGTTCGCCATTAGTGATCAAAGCAAGTCGAATTTTGTTGGCTCTGCATAATTGAGAAATTTGGGTTTTTAGCGTGTCATTTAATTCTTCGTTATGTGGATAGGTTTTTATGAGCATTAAGGATGCATCTGTTTGATCATCGATCAGTACATAATTGGGTGTTATTGGTTGGTCTGTCTCTGGGATGAGATAGCTTAATTTTTCTAAGAGTGATTGATCAGATTTTAAGTTTTCTTCATCATCATCTTCATCCAGCTCTAATCCTTGTTTTAAAACCAACGAAATCCATGCTTGATGAATCGCTTCTAGTTGTTCGTCCTCATCATCAATTACCTCACGCCATTCTTCATAGCCTTGTCGAAGTAGCTTCTTTTTTTGAGGATCTAGTTTCGCTAGTCCTTGTGGGAAAACGTTGTTGAGAACAGGAGTGGCTAGAAATGGCCCCGATATATCTAATAGAGAGAGCCATTCAGCATGTATAGATGTTGTGCTCATACTTGTTCCCCCTTGTAAGATTCGGGCGTTAAAAAGATCACGGCGACAGGAAATGTTCGCTCAATCAGGTTGGCATAGTGTTGTTGAATGTTTTTCTTTTCTTGTTCCTTTTCTTTGGGGATTTCTGCTAAACGAGCTTTCAGAGCTTCATTGTCTCGATGTATTTGAGTTTTCTCATCTGCCCCAAATAAATCTAACTGTAAGGGTTCTAGCTCTGTTTTAAATTCATTTTCAATAGATTGTGCCAACTCATCCAAAACTTGAGTAATATTGTTAATTTCTTGTTGTTCTTTTCGTTGTAATGTATTGCGTAGATTTCTTAATCGTTCTTTGGAGCGAGCTTCAATCGCTTTTTGTATGTTGCTTTCTGTTTGTTCAAAACGATTCTTTAGAGTAGTAAATAACTCCTCCTCTGCATAGTAAGCGATAGCGATTTCACGCCATTTATCTATTGTGCCTATTTTTACCTCTCTTACAAAACCACTCTCTTTTAAATAACCACCTGATGCAATTAGCTCTTCGTGTAAACGGTGGTGGTGTCCTCCTGTAATGACCAATCGAGATATGGTAATGACAGCAGGCTCTGCTAATTCGCTATCAGGGAGTGATCTAATATCAATACGATGTAATTTTTTGGAATCTTCTTTTGCCCACACTTCAGCTCGCATGAGTCTTAAACACATTTGTACTAAGCAATGATTTAGATGTACTAAAACAATATCATCACGACCTTTAGCCACATCATGGTCAAAAGTAATAGGGCGTATTTTTCCTGTATGAGGATGGGATAAGCCTTCCAGACACTTTGCCCATGATCCTGTTAGAGTTGGCATTTTAAATACACTACCTGTTGGCGTATTTTCTAGGCTGTAAGGCTTTAAAGCTGGTTTGTCGGCTAGTTTTAATCCTGCTTCAACGGCTTGTTGAATACGGTCAGGAGTTAAGTGAAAATCTTTCTGTGTCTCTTCAAGTTTGTTGTGCAGACTTTCAATCCGTTCTTTTATATTTCGATTGGCTTTTATTAAGGCTTTTTTGGTTTTATCCAGTTTTGCTTCAACTTCTTTTGTATGCAAATTTGTAATAGAACCTTCAATCAGCCCTGACATTTGTGGAGCAATAACAGGATTGACGTTTCCCATATCTTCACGCATAGATTCGAGTTTTTTTAATGCTCGTAGAATGTCATTTTTATGACCACCAACGGTGTCAGATTTTGCAGAACCACCATCTACAGGATGCCAAATTAATACTTCACTGGCTTTTTGTCCATGTCGATCAATTCGGCCATTTCGTTGTTCCATTACATTCGGGTTGTAGGGAATTTCCAAGTGGATAAGACAATTACAATAATTTTGTAAGTCAATACCTTCCGATGCGGCATCTGTTGCTAATAGTATGCGGACTTTTGCATCATTTGGATTGGTTTGGAAGGCTGCTTTTGTAACCTCTCTTTCTTCTTGATCTATCCCTCCATGTAATATGGACAGTCGATCATCACCATAACCCTGTGTCGTTAATATTTCATGTAGCCAAGTATGAGTGTCACGATATTCAGTAAATAAGATTACTCGGCGATCATTCCAGTCGCCATTTAATGTTTGTAAGTTTGTTTTAATCCAATCGATAATTGCTCTGGCTTTTGAGTCTGTTCGATTCCTCTCTTTTTGTGCCCAACTTCTCATCTGCTTTAGTAACGATTCTTCATTTTGTGTCAGTGGAGCACTGTATTTTGTTATTTCAATAATAGCTTCTTCTTGTGCTTCTTTGCTTTGATTATCATCGGCATAATCTTCCTCTGCTTTTAAAATAGCTTTTCTTAGTATTCTTTCTATTAATGGGTCTTTTTGAGTAGGTTGCTCTTCACTGGTGAGCGTGTCGTAGTGTTTTCCAAGTGTAGAAGCAAATGCTGCGGGAGATGAAAACAACCTCTTTTTGAGCAAACTATTGACAAACTTTGTGCCTATTACCTGTCTGCCTTTACATGAACTTTCTCTACTTGAACAATAGTCATTAAGAAGCCGATGAATACTTCTTTCTTCAGTGCTATATGGAATTTCAAGAGCTTGAAGTTTACGTTTTGGATACAGTGGGTTTCCCTGTTTATCAACAAGCTCTGTTTTTAATCGTCGTACCATAACTTGTGAGAGTTGTTTTTCATCAGGCAGAATGTTGCGTGAAAAACGTTGATTATCTAATAATTCAAGTAATGAAGTAAACGATTCGGTATAGCCATTATGAGGAGTCGCAGTGAGGAATAAGCGATGCTGAAAGTGAGGGGATAAGGTTCTTATTAAGCGGGTTCTTTGGCTATCTAATGCATAGTTTTTACTCCCAGAAGGGGCAACATTATGTGCCTCATCAACAACGAGAATATCAAACTTTCGGGGGTAACTTGTATTTACAGGGAGAATTTCTCGCAGTAATCGCATTGCCTCGCCTGCTTTCATCCAATCCATTGAAACAATTAAGCGAGGAAATGAACTCCAAGGATTGGCATGAATTCCCCGTTTTCGACGTAGTTCTTTGATATAGACAGTATTAACAATCTTGAATTCAAGTCCAAATTTTTCCTGCATCTCTAAACGCCACTTCTCTTGAAGTGAGGCAGGACAAACTATAAATACGCTTCTCGCTCGATGACGCAAAATTAGTTCTTGAATAACAAGACCCGCTTCAATCGTCTTCCCTAATCCAACATCATCGGCAATTAACAAGTTAGCTCGTGCCATATCAATAGCACGAACAAGGGGATCTAATTGGAAGTCTTCAATGCTTATTCCGCTTCTAAAAGGAGCTTGTAAAAAACCTCTATCAGCGTTTGTTGCTGCACCCCAGCGTACAGCATCCAGAAAGGCTTCTAACTCGGTTGTTTTATCTTGACCCGATATAGAAGGCAGACCCGCTTTCTCTACAATATGTGCTCCTGGTTCTATCTCCCAGATAACATCCAGTGTTTCACCCAGAGCATCCTCTTCAATTGAAGATAATGAAACTAGGTGTTGCTTGATAGATAACCCCGAAGATTTGACATCAGAGACAATCCAGTGACGACGGCGGACTTCAACGAGTTGACCTGCTTCTGGAGTGGTTTGGATAAGAGTATTAAGATTTTCTGCTGTAACTGACAAGATCACCCCCTTGGTTTATGAGGGGGATATTATGCCTAATTTTTAACAATAGTATAATAACTCATTGTTAAAGTTGTGAGTTACAGATGATTTCGTCTTATAAACTGGATAGGTGATTAACAATACTACGGCCAACAGCTTGTCCCAAATCCACTGGTACAGCATTCCCAATCATGCGGCCTACTTTTGTCATCATTACTTGTTCATCTTCAGGAACAAACTGATATGTTTCAGGGAAACCTTGTAATAAAGCAGCCTCTCGTAGGGATATTGCTCTATCTTGTGAAGGATGACCGAAGCGACCATTCCCAAAGCCGTAGCACTGAGTTGTCATTGTTGGGGCAGGTTTATCCCATTGCATCCTTCCATATACACTTGGATAGGTTTTACCTGATTTTTCTTTATGGCATTTTGCAACCAAATGAGTGGGCCAATCGCGCCATGTTCCTCCAGGTTTTGAAGCCTTAATTCGTTTTAGATTTAAAGGGGTAAGTGATGCGGAAACATGAAGTGGATCAATTGATGATGTTTCACCTGCTTTGATGGGTTTTAATTTCCCTATGACTTGCTCTACTGTTTTTGGCTTATCGTAGATAGGATCAATCATACGAATCTCACCGTGTTTTGAGGCAAGTAAAACCATTCTTTTTCTTGTTTGTGGTGATCCATATTTACTACAGTCTATAACGCTATACCAGACATGATAATTCAGTTCTTTTAACTCATTTACAAAATCATCAAAGACTTGATGTTTAGATACCGTTGACACATTTTCCATCGTAATAATGTCTGGCTGTACAGATTTAGCTAATCGACTAAATTCATAGAGTAGCCCCCACTTATGATCATCTTTACTATTTTGACCATGACGATAACTAGAGAATGGTTGGCATGGCGCGCAACCAGCTAGGACAGTATAGCCATCTTCAGTGAATAACTCTTTTAGCTCTTCAGCTGTTATCTCTTTAATATCTTTCTCGATAAATTTAGCTTTATTATTTTTCTCGTAGGGATAGCGGCAAGCAGGGTCGGTATCAATACCAGCAGTAACATGTATTCCTTCTTTCTTTATGCCGTATGTGAGACCACCAGCTCCACAAAATAAATCAATACAGGATATATTCATAATTAATTTTATTCTTTGTTTATTGGCTATAGGTATTTTTTACAAAAAATTTAGAGTATCAAATGTAGTCTTTGATTAGATGTAATAGCAAATAATACCCGATAAATCTATAAATTGGAGCATTTTCCTATGTAGATTTTATGACTTCTGGTTAAATTTAATCATTGGAGTAACTTTTTTCCCAACTCGGTCAAACGATATTTTTGTGTTGGACTTTGTGGTTTATCGGGTTGCGTCATTTCTATCCAGTTTTTTTGTAATGCAGGGTTTAAATAATTTTTACGAAAAGTTGGGCGATGTTTTAAACCAAGTTGTTTCATTAGATCACTGCTTGTCATGGCTGTTTGATTGATAAGTATATTTAACAAGGCTTTTATTGGTTTATTTACTTGGTCGCGAACATGGTCGTTTACTTGGTCGCTAAGTTGATCGCTTGCATTTTCAAAACCTGAATTACATGCCTCTAAAATTCTGTTTAACATAAACTCAATAAAAGGAGCTGAATCCGTTTGCTCTGTGCTTTGATTAATTGCTTTGTAATAATCAGCTTGATTCGCAAACACCATGCTTTCTACAGGAATATGTTTAAAAATGGGTTTCCACTGGCTTAATATTAAGGTTTGCCATAGACGACCCATGCGACCATTACCATCACTAAAGGGATGGATAAATTCAAACTCATAATGAAAAACAGAACTACTAATTAAGGCATGTTCCTCACTGGTTTTTAGCCAAGTGAATAAATCACTCAGCAACTTACTCACTCTATCAGCAGGCGGAGCCATGTGGATAACCTGATCTCCTTTCATTACGCCTACGCCCCTGTTTCTATATTGCCCCGCATCATCTATTAAGCCTAACATAAGTATTTGATGAGCCTTGAGTAAATCTTTTTTATCTGTTGCTTGCCAGTTTGAAAACTGCTCATAAGCTTTAATTGCATTACGCGCCTCTTGCACCTCTCGTGGTGGCGCAATAACAGGCTTACCTTCCAAAATTGCAGTGATTTGATCTTCGCTAAGCGTATTACCTTCAATAGCAAGTGATCCTTGAATGGTACGAATACGGTTAATACGTCGCAAAAGTAAGCGACTCTTCTGTTGCTCTTGCAGTTTCTCTAAAACAGACAAACGACCTAGCAACTCACCAATCTCAGCGACCAGATTTAAGATGTTAGACGTGATGCTGTAAGGTGGTTGGTAATTCATACTTGAATATTATTCAAAAAGTTAACAGGGCTATTTAAAACTAATAGTGCATAAATAAAGTGTATCCATATAATATTTTTATAAAAATAGCAATAAACGGTAGGTTGTAGTGGATAGAATTATGGACGCTCTTTGTTGTCATGTCTGTTGCCATGTTTGTTGCAATAGACACAGAAAGAGATATGCAGGGAGTCTATTACGTTACTTTATAATATAAAAGAGTAGAAGGAGAAAAGTATTAAAATAGGGGGGGGTGGGTATGATAAAAAATGGCTAACGGAGTAAAGCTTATGTTTTTGTAGCTCGGCTTAGCGATAGTGTAATCCGACAAAGCACTCCAAACCATAGATTTAACTGCCTTCTAGTTCCCACTTCCACGTGGGAATTCATCCATAGACGCTCTGCATCATGAATAAAACCTGAAGTTATGCTTCGGGTTTATTTTTTTCTATACTTAAATTTAATAATAATGTCCTGAATCCTGTGCCGTAGTGACTTCACGGATTCAGGTATTAGATAAAATCATCTGCTGTTTTTTTAGGTTGTTTCTTATATTATCCCGAATCCGTATTTGGTTTACAAATTTAGGATAATAATAGGTATCATTTTATGTCTAACGATTCTTCTTTACACTCTGATAAAGACGCACATGAGGGCGCTCATCAAGGTAAGCAGTGGCTATGGCTGTTGCTCTCTGGGCTTTTATTAATTGCTATTGGTACTTTTGCTGTTGATTCTCATGGCTGGTTATTGGCTGCATTATTGGGTGTTGGTGGCTTGGTTGTGGTGTTCGCTTCATCTGAAATGATGATTAAGGCAGTTGATGGTTATGCTAAGCGTAAAAAAATGAATGCTTTTGTGGCTGGTACGATGGCGGGTCTTTCTAGCAATATTCCTGAGCTGGTTATGCTTGCTTTTGTTTTGATTGCAACGCCTAGAGTGGGTTTTATTGTTACTCTTTTAACTTTGCATGTTGGTGCTGCTGCCTTTGGTTTATATTGCGGTGCTTTGCCAAGAGATATTGAAGGTAATGCTACTTTGCCTAAGCCCTTGGTTGGCTTAAGTACTGACTTATACGCAGCTGCCGCAGGTGTGTTTTTTAGTATTGGTATGATTATGATATTAATGAAGGCATTTAGTGTCGGTACGGTTACTGCTAGCAATGCTTTTTTAAATACTACGGATCTATATGTTTTTGGTGTTATTTTGCTGTTGATTCAGGTGGTTGCGATTACTCGTTTAGTGAAACGCTTTTCAAAAGATCACGCACCTAGCTCGGTTGAGGATGTTCCTGTCGAAATGGCTAAAAATGAATCTTTAATGTCAATCAGTACTATTCTTACCTTTAGTTTAGCGGGCTTAGTTGCTTCTATTATTGGCGGTCATTCTGTGGGTGAATTTGCAGGAATATTAGTGCATAAGCTTGAAGAGGCAGGCTATTCGGAAATGTTCGGAGCGGTGATACTTAGCATTTTTGCATCAGCTGGTGCATTTGTTATGATCGGTACAGCTCATTTTCAGAAAAAATACAGTATTGCGATGGCAAATGCCTCAGGTGCAATTACTCAGGTGCCGTTCTTGGTGCTACCCATAGCTATGATTATGCTGGCTGTATTTACCCAAACGGGTTTGATTCCTCATATCAATGATAGCAATGGTGTTATTCCTATTGATATTCATACTACTAGTACCATTATTTTAGGTTTTCCTTCTATGCTGATCTTATGGAAAGCTGTACAGGATGATGGTCAAGTAAACTGGGTCGAAACAAGCACCATGATTGCTATCTTCTTATTGGTGATTTATTTGCTGGTTGCGCATGGCTAATAGGGCTTAAGGAAATCCTGATCAGGTCGATTAGAATTCAGCGAAGAAAAATCTGTCGATATTTTATCTGCGCTAAATTCTAATCGGCTTGATCAGGTTGTCCTTCATTATAAAAAATGCAAAAAAAGGGGGGGATGGGTATCTAGGAGACTGTCCGAGAATAGGAGTCTACTGCGGAAAAGCTGAATTTGGCTATGTTTTCCCCCAATTTTCGGTGAATAGAACAACTATTCTCCTCAAATTGGTGAAAAATCTAGCTCAAATCAGCTTTCCCTCGCTACGACTCCTATTCTCAGATAGCCTCCTAGAAATTTGTTCTGCATTCATTAAGCCAAAGTTGATGGAGTATTAGCTCTGTACTGGCTTTTTAATTCTTAGATGCTATATTTCAATCATGTAATGACCTAGGAGACTATCTGAGAGCTAGGATTTGTAGTCAATTCTTAGTTCTCGAATAGCCTCCTATTCCCCTTTGATTTAAATAAATGGCTTGAAATAACAATGAGTGAACAATCTGCTACCCCCGCATCTTCTACTTCCTCTTCTTCTTCTCTTTCTACATCTCCAGCTTCTTCTAATGATGCTTTTCTTTATGATACGGAACAGCTCAATGCAATAGCGGATGAGGAAACGATTCGGCAGGGCTTGGCATGGTTTAAGGATAATAGTGTGCATAGCCTTAGCCGTGAGGATGATAGTTTATTAGGAATGGTGGAAGATGCGAGTTTGGGAGAGGAGTTAGAGGCGGATACTGCTTGTCATCTTTCTTATTCTGCGGATGGGAATTTGCAGGTTGATTGCCAGTGTCATACCTATCCTGAAAAGATGCATCATGTAAAAAATCATGCTTTTGTTTGCGCTCATGCGGTTGCGGTTTTATATGCTTATGCTGCTGAGGCGGTTGGTGGTGAATTTTTGGGTGCAGTCGAAAGCGCAATTGAGCTACGCGCCAAGCGAGGGCGTAATGAAGTTGCTGTAGAGCATCTTGAAGGTGAGCCGTGGTTTGGTACATGGAAGGCGGCTTCCATTACTTCAAGCCTTGCATTTCCTCGCAGTTATCGGGTTACTATTCGTTCTTTAAGCAAGCGTAGCAATGTTTGTAATTGTCAAGATTTTGCCATTAATCAACTGGGAACTTGTAAACATATTGAGGCGGTATTACACACCATTAGAAAACGTGATGATTATGAGAAAATCAAGGCTGAACCTGCCCCTGTTTCTTATGTTTATTTAAGTTGGGATGTTGAAAACCCGCCACAGCTTTTATTGCATCGAAGTTTTAATATAAAGCCTGAGCTGGCGACTTTTTTTGATGATTATTTTGATGCACGAGGTGTGTTTAAAGGTCGTTTGCCTGATAATTTTTTCCACTTTTCCGCGCAGGTACAAGACAGAGATGATCTGCATATCGGTGATGATGCACAGGGCTATGTGCAGCGTTTATCGACTCAGGCAAGTCAGAAAATTCATGCGCAAAAAATTCGTGAGCAAATCGAAGCATCAGCAGGTCGGTTATCAGGTATTAAAGCTACGCTTTATCCCTATCAGGTTGAAGGGGTTGCTTTTTTAGCTGCTAATGGACGAGGTTTATTGGCGGATGATATGGGGCTGGGTAAAACGCTACAGTCAATTGCTGCCGCCACTTGGTTAATTAAAAATTCGGGTGTTGAGCGTGTTTTGATTATTTGTCCTGCTTCTTTAAAGCAGCAATGGGCGCGTGAGATTGAAAAATTCACTGACTATTCTGCTCAGGTTATTCAAGGCAAACCAGAAACGCGAGGGGTGCAATATCGTCAGGGAAAAGGCTTTTATATTATTAATTATGAGCTGGTATTGCGTGATTTAAGCATAATTAATGAAAGTTTGAATCCTGACTTATTGATTTTGGATGAAGCGCAACGTATTAAAAACTGGCGTACTAAAATTGCATCCACCATTAAGCTCATTCCAACCACCTACGCATTTGTGCTTTCTGGTACACCGTTGGAAAATCGCTTGGAAGACTTGTTTAGTTTGATGCAAGTGGTGGATACCAATGTATTAGGTCCATTATGGCGTTATCTGATTGATTTTCATATCACCGATGAGCGTGGCAAAGTGCTGGGTTATCGCAACTTGTCAGAACTTAGGCGCAGACTTGAACCTGTTATGTTGCGTCGTGATAGACGTTTAGTGAGCGCTCAGCTACCCAAGCGAATTGATCAACGTCTGGATGTTGAACTGACCAATTTGCAAAGAGAGTTACACGATAGTGCTATGAGTACAGCGGGGCAATTAGCCAATATTGCTAAATCACGTCCGCTCACACCAGGTGAATCAAACCGCATGATGGCATCCTTGCAAATGGCAAGAATGGCGTGTAATGCCGCAGGTCTGGTGGATAAAGAGACCGAAGGTTCACCTAAGTTAGATGAAATGGAAAGCTTGATTGATGAGCTCTGTGTGCAATCAGGTCAAAAAGCGGTAATTTTTTCGCAATGGAAACTCATGACTAGTATGGTTGAACATCGCCTAAATAAAATGGGAGTTGGTTATGTGCATCTTCATGGTGGTGTGCCAACCGCTAACCGTGGCGAATTAATGAATCGCTTTCAAAATGATGATGCTATACAAGTCTTTATATCAACCGATGCAGGTGGTGTTGGGCTAAACTTGCAGAGTGCTTCGGTTGTTATTAATCTTGATATGCCTTGGAATCCGGCAATATTAGATCAGCGTATTGCACGTGTGCATCGCCTTGGGCAAAAGAATACGGTGCAGTCTATTTTGATTACCAGTGCTGATTCTTATGAAGAAAAAGTGGCTTTACTTGTTAAAGGAAAGCGTGATTTATTTGATAATGTGATTGATCCTGATGCTAGTGAAGATGTTGTTGGTGTTAGTAAAAAGCTACTCGAAACTTTGGTTGAAGACCTTGCCACAGATGAAAAATCAGAAAACCAAGAAACACATAAAAATACAGAAAACACGGAAAACACAGGCAATACAGAAAATTTAGAAGATACAGAGGTAGCCAACGATAGTGTTGCCACAGAAACATCGCCTCAAACTCAAGTAAGCGAAGGCAAGCAAGCAGGCAACGGTTTAGATAGCAATATCCAGCAGAATATCCAACACGCTATTGAAAATATCCAACAAAGTTTTGGTCATGAAATAGAACAAATTTTAGGATCAGGTGGCGGTATTTTAGTTGTACTAAAGCATGTTGATACAGAAGCCAATATTGAAGCCCGAAAGCTCTCCAGTGATGAAATCCCCGTCGCTATTATTGATAGTCAAACTCTGGGTGGGCTACAACGCTTAGGGGATAACTCCCCGATTCAAACCACAGAAACTTACTATGATGCGCAAGATGTAGTGGATCAACAAGCACAGTCAAGCGAATCACCACTTATTGCAATTGCCAAAGAAAAACTTGAAGCCGCAGAAATCTTATTAGAACAAGATATGTTTAGCGTAGCCGCTAATTTACTTATCACTGCACAGCTAGCTTATATTGCAGGAATAGCAGGGTTAGAACAAGCACCAACCCCCGCAGAGGCAGGCATCTGGGTTTATACTGAAGCCCTTAATAATGGCTGGGTAAATCAAGAACAAGCCAACCAAATAATGAAAAATCTAGCCCTAGTACAAGCCCCCAATATGCCACCTGTACTGATAGAAGAACTACTGATAGATGTAAGAGAGCTAGTAAATAACTGGTAAATATTTGCTTGCTTGTTCTCAATCACAGAGATTACACAGAAAATATGTAAAAAAGGGGGGGGATGGGTTTGTACAGGGTAATAAAAGAATTCTGCTTTAATTTATTAGCAAAAGTATAAACAACAATAAGTTACTGAGGTTATCAATTATGTCACATGCTTTACAATCTGAAACTCTCGCCCTTGATGATTACCTCGAAGGCGAGCGTGATGTTGATATTCGTAGTGAATATATTGATGGTCAGGTCTATGCAATGGCAGGGGCAAGTGAAGTCCATAATACGATTGCGGCAGAGTTTCATACTCTTATAAATAGTCATTTACCTGATGAATGTCGTGTCTGGCAATCTAATATGAAAGTCGTTGGTGAATATCAATATCAAGGAAGAGGATTTTCTTATTATCCAGATGTCATGGCATCCTGCGAAGAGAATACAGGCGACCCGTATTACCGCACGAATCCTTGTTTGATTATTGAAGTTTTATCGCCTTCGTTTCAATCCGAGTTCTCAGACAGCCTCCTAGAATCCATTAATTTACAAATTCAGGTGAAAAAAATATATCGAAGTGTCCAGCGTGAAGTCGGGCTTGTAGCACGTTAAAATGATTATAGATTGCATCCTAACTTGTCCAGAATGTGGGCATAAAATGAAAGAAACAATGCTTGAGAATACCTGTCAGTTTAGCTATCACTGTCCTTCTTGCAAAAAAGTGATAAAAACAAGAGAAGGGGATTGCTGTGTGTTTTGTAGTTATGGTGATTATCCTTGTCCGCAGTCACAGATCACAGGTTCTGCCTGTTGTGGGAATGATTAGTTTCTTAGATGATTAGCATATCCCTGTCATCCGCATCGAACTCATAGATTCAGGTTTCAAGTATAAAAACTGAATAACTACGGGTATTATTCATGTATGGATAATTTAAAAATATTTTTTGAGCAGATTGATGCCTTTGGTTATATGGTTTTAGGTATCAATACCCTGTTATTAATTTTTGCACCACAAATTGTTAAGCTTCTTTATCTAAACCATCAGAGGGCCAATGATACCTCAGGTGTAAAGCGTAAGGTCATGATATTTAGGGCGTTAAACCTATTGTTTATGATTTCTTATGGTTATTATCGTTTCTTTCAGGATAAAGAAAGCAAAAGTTTGGTTTTGCATATTCTGGCCGTACTATCCATTATCTACTTTGCTTATTTGGCAATGCATCTGGCTCATTTATTTTTAGTGCGACAATATGGAAAAGAGCGTGAGATTAAGGGGGAGAAACGTTATGTTTCAAGCTATCAAACACGTTTATTAAGCTTTTTTAGTAGTATTTCCATTGGTATTCTTGCTTTGATTAGCATTATCCGCCTATTGGGTTTTGATTCTGTACTTGAAGCGGGTGGTGTGATTGGTCTAATCGGTGTTTTTCTGGCTTTGACTTCAAGTATCTGGGCTCCTGATATTTTTCATGGGCTGATTATTTTGAATAGCGATATGCTTTCAGAGGGTGATGTCATCCTGTTTAATGATGATGAGCAGATTTATGGCTTAGTTTATAAAACCAAAATATTTCATACTGTTATTTTGAATATTGTTAATAATCATAGGATTATGATACGAAACTCGAAACTTCGTGGTTTTACTGTGCATAATCTCTCAAAATTTGCATCTGCTCGTGGTTTACGCGAAAGCCTTAAATTTAAGATTGGTTACGATGTTAGCACGAGTCAAGTTAAGGATTTATTTGAAGCAGTTTATATGCTTGCCAAAGATAATTCCGAGATAGCAATAGAGGATCAATACGATCTAGAATATGGCATAACAGACACGGGAGATCATGCGGTTGAATGGCAATTTTACTACTATACTAAAAATGTAGAAAAGCTAATGGTGACACGCCAGCGTTTCTTAGCATTAATGCTAGAAACCGCCATTGAAAAAAATATATCTTTGGCAACACCATTAACGACTACTACTGAAATAACATCAAACTTAGAAACCAAAAAAGGTGAAGAAAATGTATAACAGAATTCTTATTCCTATTGATTTTGCACATGAAGTGCAAGCATTAGCTTCTATCAATAAAGCCAAAAAACTTTGTTCAGAAGGGGAAATAATTCTCTTGCATGTGGTAGAAGAGGTTCCTGATTATGTTCAGAACTATCTTCCTGATGAATTCAAAATAGATAAGGTCAATAATGCTAAAAAAGAACTCAATGAGTTGCTTGAAAAATCAGAGCTAGGTAATGCACAGATTGAAGTTCGTAAAGGTCGTTCTTACAACTCTATTCTTGAATCAGCTGAAGAGAACCAAGTTAATTTGATTATTATAAACTCGCATAAACCAGGTTTTGAAGATTATTTATTGGGTTCTACTGCCGCGAAAGTAGTGCGTCATGCTAATTGTGCTGTTTTGGTAGAGCGTTGAGGTTAAAATAACTAAAATTACTGAGGGGTATATGTTAGCCTCTCAGTTTTTTTGGCTGTATTTTTATGAAACATTTAAGCTGTTATTTGCTTGTCATCAGCTCACTTTTCTTTCTTACGTCCTGCTCTCCTCACCCTAGCACAGGTGTTTGGAAAACTGCGAGTGAGAATGAACTCGGTTTATCTAAATTGATAGTAGCATTTGAAGGTAAGGCAGAATTTAAGAGTAGTAAGCCTGTGGAAGCAAACTGGCATTGCTTTTGGGGTAAACTGGATGATCAAACCTTAGAGCTTGATTGTACATCTTCGATAAATACCGATCAGGCTCGGAAGTTTGTTGTCGTTTCAAAAGAAAAATTAAATGCAGAGTTTAGAGAGAATGGTAAATTGATAGCAAAATTAAAGCGTATTGATGCAAATCCTGTTTTAGCTGAGTAATTGCTATCTAGGAGGCTGTCCGAGAA
>JALSLM010000017.1 GCA_026988295.1 Thiotrichaceae bacterium | reverse complement strand
TGGCAAAGTGATTGAAGGCACTAATCTACAAGTTGCCTACTATGATCAACTCAGAAGCCAGCTTGATGAAAATCGCTCAGTCAAAGACAACTTAGATCGTGGCGCAGACAAGATTGTTGTGAATGGCAAAGAAAAACACGTTATTAGCTACCTTCAAGATTTTCTATTTGCTCCAGATCGTGCAAATTCACCTGTAAATGCACTCTCTGGTGGTGAGCGCAATCGTCTGCTTTTAGCAAAGCTCTTTATTAAGCCTGCCAATGTGCTGGTGCTGGATGAGCCAACCAATGATCTTGATGTAGATACCTTGGAGCTACTTGAAGAATTATTATTAAATTACAGCGGAACAGTGCTGATTGTTAGCCATGATCGAGCCTTTATCAATAATTTAGTAACAAGTTGTTTTGTTTTTGAAGGCAATGGAAAAATAAGTGAATACGTCGGAAGTTATGATGATTGGTTGCGACAACGCCCTGCTGTATCTGCACCAAAACAAAAAACCAACAGTAAAAAAAGTGATTCAAAAAAACAAGTTAAGCCAGCTCCTGCCGCAACAAAAACTGAAACGAAAACTGAAACAAAAAAACTAAGCTTTAACGAACAGCATGAATTAAAAAAACTTCCTGCTGAAATTGAGGCATTGGAAAGCCAACTTGAAACGCTTGAAACACAAATGGCAGACCCTAATTTTTTCAAACAGGAACATAAAAAAGTAGCAGCAGTTACAGATGAGCTAAAGCAACTGCAAGCTACACTCTCCCAAAAGTATGAACGCTGGGAAGAGCTGGAAGCATAAGGTATAAATAGATGGATATAGGAGACTACCGCCGTGAATATACCAAAGGCGGTTTGAAACGAGAAGACCTAACTGAGTCACCCCTAGAGCTATTTGAAAAATGGTTTAAACAAGCAATGGATGCAGATATACCCGATGCCAGTGCAATGACTTTAGCCACCGTATCAGCTGAAGGCAAGCCAACACAGCGAACTGTTTTACTAAAGCTATTTGATGAGAAAGGTTTTATCTTTTTTACTAACTATAGTAGTCAAAAATCTCATCAGATTAGTGAAAATCCTAATGTGTCATTGCTCTTTCCTTGGACACAGTTAGAACGTCAAATTGAAATCAATGGTACTGCTGAAAAAATATCTACCGCAGAATCACTTAAATATTTTTTGTCTCGTCCACGAGGCAGTCAATTAGGTGCATGGGCATCAGCACAAAGCTCGCCGATAAGCTCTCGACAAATACTAGAATCACAACTAAATAAAATAAAGAATAAATTCACTCAGGGGGAGATTCCCTTGCCTGATTTTTGGGGTGGTTATCGTGTAATCCCTGAAACCATTGAATTCTGGCAGGGTGGTGAAAACCGCTTACATGATCGCTTTGAATACACTAATCACAACGGAAATTGGAAAATTGAACGCTTACAACCTTAATCAGGCTTTCCTTAATATTTAGCTTATTTTCCAATATTCATACTCTTGGCAAATTATTTATATTATGATTGTAAAGTGTTAAAAACTATCCATAGGACTATTAATCATGAATCTTGAGCAAGCACGTTTTAATATGGTAGAGCAACAAGTTCGCCCTTGGTCTGTACTTGATGCAACTGTTTTACAAACAATGGAAGATATTCCTCGTGATATCTTCGTGCCAAAAGAGCTTGCAGCACTGGCTTATGCTGATATTGAAGTCCCTCTTAGTCATGATGAAACCATGCTTTTCCCTCGTGTAGAAGGGCGCATGTTGCAAGAGCTTGAATTAAGTATTGATGATGAATGTCTGCTTGTCGGTACGGGTAGTGGTTATACGACAGCTTGTATTGCAAATATGGCAAAACATGTAGATAGTATTGATATTCATGATGACCTTTTAGAGCAAGCTGCTATTAATCTTGCTGAAATTAACCTTGCCAACTTTACCCTTGAAAACAAAGATGTACTTGCAGCAGAATCTAGCTTTAATAAAAAATATGATGCAATTGCCGTAACTAGCTCTGTTCCTGAATATTTACCCCTCTTTGAGAAATTATTAAAACCCAATGGCAGGCTTTTTATTATCGTTGGCTCTAAACCAGCAATGCACGCCCTAAAAGTAGAACGAATCGAAGACAAATTCGAGCGCACCGTTTTATTTGAAGCCGTTGTAAAACCACTTGTGGGCGTTAAGCATAAATCTACATTTACTTTTTGAATAATTGCTTAATTATTCGCACACGTTTCTTAGAGAGATTCTGATTAAGTTCAATTATTTTTAGCTTGCTAAATTCTAATCGATTTGATCAGGATTTCCTTAATACGTAATGGACGACAAATTAAAGCACAAGTCTTTTTTCTTTGTCAAAATCAGGTGTATTATTAACAGCTGAATTAATAAACCTGAGCTATTTACTTTGACCCATCCCCCCCTATTTTTGCATTTTTTCCCTAACAGCTTTGAGGGTGAAACCTTATGAGCTTTGTTCATTTACGCCTTCATACTGAGTTTGCACTGGTCGATAGTACCGTTCGTATTAAGCAGTTAATGCCTACGGTTGAAGAGGCTGCGATGCCTGCCGTTGCGATGACTGATCAGAATAATCTATTTGGCATGGTGAAGTTTTATCGTGCTGCTAGAGCGCAGGGTTTAAAGCCTATTTTTGGGGTAGATGTTTTACTTGAAGATGAGGAGGATGAGTCACTTCTCTACCACATGATTTTATTGTGTCAGAACAATACGGGTTATCAAAATATCACTCGCTTGATTTCACGAGCCTATATGAAAGGGCAAAAGCTAGGGATACCACGTGTTGAACGTAGCTGGATTAAGGAGTTTAGTGAGGGTGTGATTGCGCTTTCGGGTGCGCGTGATGGCGATGTGGCTTATTCGCTGTTAGCAGGCAATCAAGAACAGGCATTGTCACGTTTGCAAGAATGGCGTGTGGTTTTTCCTGATCGTTATTATCTGGAGCTACAACGCACAGGTCGCCCGAATGAAGATGAATATTTACATGCTGCGGTAGCGTTGGCACAAGAAACCAATACCCCTGTAGTTGCTACCAATGATGTGCGCTTTTTAAAACCTGAAGATTTTGAAGCTCATGAAGCACGTGTTTGTATTCATGATGGTTATACGCTTGATGATAACACGCGCCCTAAGCTTTATAGTGATCAGCAATATCTGCGTAATGCTGATGAAATGATTGAGCTGTTTTCTGATATTCCTGAAGCGATTGAGAATACTGTTGAAATAGCAAAACGCTGTACGGTCGAGCTAACACTAGGCAAAAACTATTTGCCTGAATTTCCTATTCCTGATGGGCTTACTGAGGCAGAATATTTTTCACAAGAATCTCGCAAAGGCTTGGAAGAGCGTCTTGGACAGCTTTTTGACACCAAAGCCGATGACTTTGCAGAGATTCGTAAGCCCTATGATGAGCGTTTGCAAGTTGAGCTCGATGTTATCAATGGCATGGGGTTCCCTGGTTATTTCTTGATTGTTGCCGACTTCATCCAGTGGTCAAAAGATAATGATATTCCCGTTGGCCCTGGACGTGGTTCAGGTGCGGGTTCGGTGGTTGCTTATGCGTTAAAAATCACTGATCTTGATCCACTTAAATATGATCTTCTGTTTGAGCGATTCCTCAACCCTGAACGTGTTTCTATGCCTGACTTTGATATTGATTTCTGCATGGATAAGCGTGATTTGGTAATTGATTATGTGGCACGTACTTATGGGCGTGAAAAAGTTTCACAAATTATTACCTATGGTTCAATGGCGGCTAAAGCGGTGGTGCGCGATGTTGGGCGAATCTTAAATCATCCCTATGGTTTTGTGGATAGGATTGCCAAGTTAATTCCCTTTGAGATGAAGATGACGCTCACCAAGGCGATGGAGCAAGAGCCTGATCTTAAAAGCCTTTATGAGGAGGATGAAGAAGTAGCCACATTGATGGATCTTGCTCTAAAGCTTGAAGGTTTGACTCGCAACGTGGGCAAACATGCGGGTGGTGTGTTGATTTCCCCCAGTGAGTTAGTTGATTTTACACCACTTTATTGTGAAGAGGGTGGCGGTAGTGTGGTATCGCAGTTTGATAAGGATGATGTTGAAGCAGTCGGCTTGGTTAAATTTGACTTCTTGGGCTTACGCAATCTCACAATTATTGATTGGGCAGTTAAAACCATTAATCAGCAACGGGCTGAAAAAAGCAAAGAACCTATTCGTATCGAAGATATTCCTTTGGATGATGTAAAAGCATTTGAGCTTTTGCAGGCAGCAAAAACCACTGCGGTATTCCAACTTGAATCTCAAGGCATGAAAGAGCTGATTAAGCGACTTCACCCTGATGTATTTGAAGATATTATCGCCTTGGTTGCGCTTTATCGCCCAGGACCATTGCAGTCTGGCATGGTGGATGACTTTGTAAATCGTAAAAAAGGTATTGCCAAAGTCACTTATCCACACCCTGATCTTGAGCCTATCTTGCAGCCGACCTATGGCGTAATCGTTTATCAAGAACAGGTTATGCAGATTGCACAGGTTTTAGCAGGTTACTCGCTTGGCGGGGCTGATATGTTGCGTCGTGCAATGGGCAAAAAGAAGCCTGAAGAAATGGCAAAGCAGCGTTCTATCTTTATGGAAGGCGCAGAGAAGAATAATGTTGAAGCTAATAATGCTACTGAAATCTTCGATCTTATGGAATTATTTGCTGAATATGGTTTTAATAAATCGCATTCGGCGGCTTATGCTTTAGTTTCTTATCAGACCATCTGGTTGAAAGCACATTATCCAGCGGCATTTATGGCAGCGGTATTATCGGCTGATATGGATAATACCGATAAGGTAGTGATTTTTGTTGATGATTGTTTGCAGCTCGGTTTAGAAGTTGTAGCCCCTGATATAAACCGTTCTGAATATAAATTCACCAGTGAACATGAAGGTAATGTTATCTTTGGATTAGGTGCAATTAAAGGCGCAGGTGAAAGTGCCATTGCAGAGATTATCGAAGAACGTAATGCCAATGGTGCGTTTAAATCAATGGCTGAAATGTGTCAACGTGTGAAAAGCCGTAAAATATCCAAACGTATATTAGAAACATTTATTCGTGCAGGTGTTTTTGATAGCCTCGGTACAAATCGCCGCAGTCTATTGGAAGGTTTGCCCGAAATAGTGCGCATTGCTAATCAACAACATCGTGATGAAAATGTCGGTCAGGCTGATCTATTTGGTGGCTCGATGGCCGTAGTCGAAGATGAAAAAGTCACCCCAAAGCTGGAAGAGTGGGATGAAAAAATCCGCCTACGGTTTGAAAAAGAAGCGATTGGCTTATACCTTACAGGGCATCCCTTAGATGCTTATGCTGAAGAAGTTAAGCAGCTACGCTCTCGCACCTTAAAGCAGATGGCTGAAGATGATGGAAGTCAAAAATATCAGAAAAAACCTGTGACTCTGGTGGGGCTAATTTCTACTATCAGCATACGCACCACCGATAGAGGCAAAATGGCCATCATCACATTAGATGATAAAACAGCCTATTATGACATTCGTTTTTATGATGAAAAAATAGAAAAATTTGAACACTTTTTAATAAAAGACGAACCACTGATTATTGAAGGAACGCTCAATACACTTTATCAAACAGGAGATATTCGTTTTTATACCAATGAATTACACGATATAGAAAGTGCTCGAAAGCAATTTTTAAGTCGTTTGGTTTTAACAGTAGATAAAAGTCAAACAGGCAATGGTTTATTAGATAAACTAGATGAATTATTACCTACACATTTTCATAATCCTGATGATTTTGAGCCTGATTCTAAGCTTAGTTCTAAGCCTAGCTCTGAAGCCAATGATGACCAAAATATACAATGCCCTGTATTTATCAGCTATAAAACAGAAAATGAAAAAGCACAACTGCGACTAGGCGCAGATGTCAGCGCACCGTTGAGTGATAATGATATAAAGCGACTAAGAAAAGAATTAGGTGAAGACAATGTGCAGCTTGTTTATTAGTTGTTGTTGAGCTTTGTGTATTTAGTATATACCCCCCCCTTTTTTTTATATTTTTTTAGTGAGGTAGCAAGTCAGTAATTTAAAATAGGGTTGCTTATTATTAAAACCATCATTGTCTTATTCACCAGCCCCTAAAAATGCTAAAATCATACTTATGAGGTATTTTAAAAAAATACAAAACACTTTTCTTGTAACGATACTGTTATTTATTGTTTCTATTCCTGCAATAGCAGGGGAGATAGATTTCAAGGATTTTAGGCTGATTGGTTATCCTGCCAAATACCAAGTTTTGACGCGTGTTGAATTTAAACTAGATGATTATTTGCATCAGGCTTTATTAAATGGAGTTGACCTTAAAGCCCGCGTACAGTTTCGTCTAAGGGAACATCAGGACTGGTGGTTTGATAAAGATTATCCATTACTCACGATCACCTATCATTTAAAGTACCATGCTTTGAGCAGACATTATTTATTGACTCGTAATGATACTAATGAACACTGGAACTTTACCACTTTCCCCTCGGCAATCAGGAAGTTGGGAGAATTACGCAAATATGATCTACCCGCAATTAAAGCACCTTTGAAGTCAGGTGATTATTCCTTATTTGTTATAGCCGATATGATACCAGCAACATTACGCTTGCCATTGCGTATTCAGTCATTTTTTAGTGATAAGTTTAAATTAACCAGTAAAGGTGTTTTGTGGCCTCTACCGTAAGAATACTTTTTTTTCAGGTTCTTCCTGTTGCGATTACTTTTTTATTACTGGCGATCTCTCTGGTTCTATTAAATATTTCAACAAATAACCCAGAGCAGTCTAGTGTTATTAATACTTGGTTAATTCCTCTAAATATCAGTATTCTTGTGATTTTAAGTAGCCTGATTTTAATCAATGTTGTCAAAGCATTGCATTATCTTCGCTCAGGCAAAGCAGGCTCACATTTTACCCTGCGTCTTATGTACGCATTTGCACTTCTAACAATTTTACCTGTATTGGTTGTGTCATACTTCTCTTTAAACTTTATCGGTGATCGTATTGATAACTGGTTTAATATTAAAATTGAAGGTGCGCTTGATGACTCTTTAGAATTGGCACGAAGCTCATTGGATGTAAGAATGCGCCAGCACTTGTTTGATTTGGAGCGCATGGGTAAGGCTCTTTCATCATTGGATGAGCTTGATTACCCAGTTTTTATTGAGCGTCAGTTACATGAAATGGGTGCTTTTGAGATAGTACTATTAAATAGCAATAAACGCATATTGGTATATAGTGGAAATGATGCTGGTGAATTGCTTCCACATTTGCCAGCTAATGATATTTTTCGCAAAATTTCCAGCCGAAATTATATGTATCAGTTGGAGCCTGCGGGAAAAGATGGTTTATTTTCACGGGTTGCTATTACTATTTCCCCTGGTTTTAGTGGAAAAAAATTAATTCTAACGGCTTTATTTACCTTTTCAGATAAAGAGTTGCTACTTGCAGATAATGTTCAAAATACTTATAACGATTATCAGGAAATTAGTTTTAATCGTGGTCTGACTAAGAAAAGTTTTCGTATGACTTTATTGCTCATTATGCTGCTATCAATCTTGTTTTCAGTTTGGGCCGCTTTTATGTATTCTCTCAGGCTAACTAAGCCTATTCGAGAGCTACTAGAAGGCACAATGGCAGTAGCTTCGGGAAATTTACAAAAAAAGCTTCCAGTTGCGGCTAAAGATGATTTTAGTTTATTGGCGCGTTCATTTAATACCATGACGGCACGTTTATCGACAGCTCAAAGAGAGAGTGAGCAGAGTCGTTTGCAAGTACAGCGACAACATGATTACCTCAATATAGTGCTGGATAATTTAACCTCAGGAGTAATAACGCTTGATGATGATTTGGTTATTCGACGTATCAATACAGCGGCTGAGCAACTTCTTGTCTCACCATTAAGACAATACAAAGGCAAAACCTTAGAAACACTTTTTGTCGAGACAGATGGTTTATTGCCTCTTTGTGATGTGATATTGCCATACTTAAGCAATACCGCTAATCAAAAAGAATGGCAAACCGAAACCAGTCTTTTTTTGGCTGGAAGCAAGCACACAATAGTTTGCCGAGGGGCAATTCTGCCAGAGTCGATAGACGGAACTCATGGTTATGCGCTGGTATTTGATGATATTAGTAAAGTAATTCAATCTGAGCACGATGCCGCATGGGGTGAAGTTGCAAGGCGTTTAGCTCATGAAATCAAAAATCCATTAACCCCAATTCAGCTTTCTGCCGAACGTCTACAACATCGTATAAAGCCTTTGCTGGATGAAGAATCGGCAGTCTTCCTGCAACGCATGAGTAACACTATTGTAAATCAGGTGGATACCATGAAAAAAATGGTCAATGCCTTTAGTGAGTATGCTCGTATTCCTGAGCTTCACTTGAGAAATATTGATATAAATAATCTGATCAGGGAGGTTGCGGAGCTTTATAGTACAAACCAGACTGATGCCAAAATTATACTTGATTTAAAAGAAAAGCCCATAATTACAGCCGATGCGGATAGAATGCGGCAGTTATTAATCAATCTGATTAAAAATGGGCTGGAAGCCATGCAGGAGAATCCAACAGAGAAAGAGTCAATATTATCTATTTCTTCAGAAATAGAGCTAATGGATGCAGTTAATGACAAACGAAATATTTTTGTATTACATATTAGTGACACTGGTCGTGGTATCAGTGATGAGTTGTTACCACATTTGTTTGAGCCTTATAAAACAACAAAAGTAAAGGGAACAGGCTTAGGTTTGGCAATTGTAAAAAGAATTGTTGAAGAGCATGACGGCTGGGTTACAGCAAAGAATAATGCAGATAATGGTGCTACTATTAGTGTTTATTTAGGAATGTGCATGTAATAACTTTTCTATTTATAACGCAGATTTTTTAAGGAAAACCTGATTAAGTTGATTAGAATTTAGCGTAGAAAAATCTGTCGCTATTTTTCATGAAGTGAGCCGTAATAGTTATTCTATTGCGTCGATCTTCGTGGAAAATATCGGCAGATTTGGCAAGCTAAAAATAATTGGACTTGATCAGGGTTTCCTTAGTATATTCTGAATCCGTGAGGTCACTACGGTACAGGATTCAGGTATATAAATAATGATATAACCTAAGAGAGAAAGTATATGGCAGCTCAGTTTATTCTAGTGGTTGATGATGAGCCTGATATTCGTCAGCTTGTGAGTGAAATACTGGAAGATGAAGGCTATGAAGTCGCGGTTGCAGAAAATGCTGAACAAGCTAAAGACCTGCGAAGGAAAAGACGACCTGATCTAATTTTATTGGATATTTGGATGCCTGGTGAAGATGGTATATCACTCCTCAAAAGTTGGCAGCAAGGAGGCGCATTAAGTAGCCCTGTGATTATGATGTCAGGTCATGGAACTATCGAAACAGCCATTGAAGCTACGCGCCTTGGTGCTTATGATTTTATTGAAAAACCACTATCAATGGCAAAAATGTTATTAGCTATTGATAATGTCTTACGCTCTGAAAAACTTGCACAGGAAAATAAAGGACTACGGGATCAAATACACTCCCCTAGCCAACCGATTGGTTCCAGTCAAATCATGACATCCTTGCGAGAGCAAGCTAAACGTATTGCTCAACATAATAATACGATTCTTATTTATGGTGAATCAGGTGTCGGCAAAGAGGTTTTTGCAAGGTATCTTCACAAGAAAAGTAGCAATAATGAGCATCCTTTTGTTAAGGCGACGGTATCATCTTTTGAATCAGATAAAGTAAAAAAAGCTCTTTTCGGATGGGAAGAAGGAGATAAAGTTCATTATGGCTTATTTGAGGAATCACGCGGAGGCACACTTTATCTTTCGAATATAGTGGCTTTACCTGAAGATGTACAAAAGCGTCTATTAAGTGCTTTACGCGAGGGATTTTATACGCGAGTAAATGGTCATGACAAAATAAGATTAAGCCTTATGCTGATTTTTTCATCACGACATGATCTGCGTGATGATGTTACGGCAGGTTTATTTGATAAAGATTTATACTCACAAATTAGCATAATTCCTTTAGTTATTCCTCCTTTGAATGAACATCCTGAAGATGTGCCAGAATTGCTTAATTATTATGTAGATCAATTAACTGAGCAGGATGGTTTGCCGTATCGACATTTTTCAGTTGCAGCACAAAACTATTTAAGAAATCATCAATGGTTTGGTAATGTTCGTGAGCTAAGAAACTTAGTGCAACGATTGTTGATTATGGGTGTGGATGCAGAAATTACTCAAGAAGAAGTTGAGGAATCTATCGGCATAGATGTCCCTATTTTTTCACAGTCAGTAAGCCAGACACCGAATACTCTTTTTGAGTTACCGTTAAGGCAGGCGCGTGAGCAGTTTGAGCATGATTACCTTGATTTTCAATTAAAACAGGTAGATGGTAATGTGAGCCGTTTGGCCACACTGGTCAAAATGGAACGTACTCATCTTTACCGAAAAATGCGCTCTTTAAATATTGATCCAAAAGAATATGGTAATAAATAGGGAAATGGCTTAGATCTGTTTTTTGTAGATCGGATTAGCGATAGCGTAATCAGACAAAGTACAATAGTTTGCTGGGTTAATTTGTAAAAATATATTAAATTAGAAAACACAGATTTAATCTGCTATTCAAAATTAACCAAGGAATCAGGATAGTGAATATAGTTATATTGGGGGCTGGGCAGGTAGGTCGATCATTAGCACAAAATCTTGCCAATGAAGATAATGACATAACCATTATCGATAGAGATAAAAGTGCATTGAAAGAGCTACGTGAGAAACTAGATGTGCATACCCGTTTTGGTCATGCTTCTCATCCTGATGTTTTGGAGCAGGCAAATGTCAATAATGCTGATATGTTGATCGCTGTAACAAATAGCGATGAAGTCAATATGATGTCATGCCAAATTGCTTATAGTTTGTTTCGTACTCCGACTAAAATTGCCCGTGTACGAGCAGCGGGTTACTTGCAACATCAAGAACTATTTATTCCAGAGCTGATTCCTGTTGATGTGTTAATTAGCCCAGAAGAATTAATTACTAGACATATTCAACGCTTGATCGCCAACCCTGGAACTCTTCAAGTAATTGATTTTGCAGAAGGTAAAGTACGTTTGGTATCTGTTAAAGCTTATCACGAAGGTCCTTTGGTGGGGCATGAAATTCAGCAACTTGCAGAACATTTACCAGAAGTAAAAGCAAGAGTTGCCGCAATTTTTCGAAAAGGAAAATCCATTATTCCCAGTGGAAATACGGTTATAGAAGCCGATGATGAAATTTTTGTAATTGCCAGCGCACAACATATTCGAGCGGTAGTTAGTGAGCTTCGAAGTGTTGATAAGCCCTATAAACGCATAATGATAGCTGGTGGAGGTAATGTTGGTAGTCGTCTAGCAAATATTCTTGAAGAAGGGCGTTATCAAGTGAAGATTATTGAAAAATCACCTGAAATTGCCAATCAACTAGCAGAAACACTCAATAAAACAATTGTATTAGAAGGTGATGCCGCTGATGAAACATTACTTGTAGAAGAAAATATTAGTGATATTGATATATTTTGTGCGCTAACCAATGATGATGAAGCCAATATATTATCTGCTATGCTGGCGAAGCGTCTTGGTGCGCGTAAAGTCATGGCTCTAGTTAATAAAACAGGTTATATAGATCTTGTAGAAAATGCCAATGTAGATCATGCTGTCTCTCCACAACAAATTACTATTGGTGCTTTGCTCGCACATGTGCGAGGTGGTGACGTGGTTTCAGTACACTCCCTCCGTAAAGGAGCCGCAGAAGTAATCGAAGTTATAGCACATGGTGACAAAGAAAATTCAAGAGTCGTGGGGCGCAAGAGAGTTGATCTAAAACTTCCACCTGGTGCAACTATTGGCGCAATTGTTCGTAATGATGAAGTTATAATGCCTCATCAAGAAATAGTCATTGAAGAAAATGATCACGTTGTTCTTTTCCTTGCTGATAAACGTTATGTCTCTGCGGTAGAAAAAATGTTTCAGGTGGGGGTTGGCTATATCTAGCTAGACCTTAATAAAATAATATGCAACTTCTTGTTATTCAACGCATTCTTGGGATTCTGCTAGTAGTTTTCAGCTTTACTATGTTACCCCCAGCATTAATTGGTTTGATCTATAGCGATCTTTCCATAACTCCATTTATTAAAGGTTTTTTTCTACTTTTAATTATTGGTATATTTCTCTGGTTTCCCGCTCGTAACAATAAAAGAGAATTACGTTTACGTGAAGGTTTTCTAGTTGTTGTACTGTTCTGGGTTGTATTAGGAGTCTCTGGTGCAGCACCATTAATGTTTTCAAATGAGCTGCAAATATCATTAGCCGATGCTGTCTTTGAGTCTATTTCAGGGCTTACTACCACGGGCGCTACGGTTATCACTGGGCTAGATGATTTACCTAAATCCATTCTTTTCTATCGTCAGCAATTACAATGGTTGGGTGGTATGGGCATTATCGTTTTGGCTATTGCCATTTTGCCATTATTAGGCATTGGTGGAATTCAACTATATCGAGCTGAAACTCCCGGCCCAGTTAAAGACTCCAAACTGACACCTAGAATTAAAGGGACTGCAAAACTTCTTTGGATAATCTATGTAACATTTACAATATTATGTGCGCTAGCTTATTACCTTGCAGGAATGGATGTTTTTGATGCTATTTGCCATAGCTTTTCAACCATAGCTATTGGTGGATTTTCTACCCACGATGCAAGTATGGGATACTTTTCAAACAATGCCATTGAATTGGTCGCCGTTGTTTTTATGCTACTTTCAGCAGCTAACTTCAGTTTACATTTTTTAGCTTGGCGATCACTAAGTTTGAAACCTTACCAATTAGATTCTGAGTTTAAAATGTATGGTCTGATAATGGTTGTTTTAACTGTTATTACAATAGCCTATCTTTATTTTACCAACACTTATGGTTTTGCAGAATCCTTCTATTTGTCTTTATTTCAAGTCGTTTCAATAGCCACCACAACAGGTTTTACAACAGCTGATTATAGTCATTGGCCAACTTTTTTACCTATTCTATTTATTTTCGCTAGTTTTATTGGTGGCTGTGCAGGTTCTACTGGTGGCGGCATGAAAGTTATCCGTTTTTTACTACTCTTTAAACAAGGTTGGCGCGAAGTTACTCGCCTCGTGCATCCTAATGCACGTCTCGTTATAAAACTAAATAAAAAAAGAGTAGAAAGAGATGTAGTGCAAGCTGTATGGGGGTTCTTTTCAATTTATATCGCCATTTTTGTGATTTTTATGTTATTAATAATGGCAACAGGCATGGATCAGGTCAGTGCTTTTTCAGCAGTAGCCGCAACACTAAATAATCTTGGACCTGGCTTAGGCGATGTTGCCGCTAATTTTAAAGAAGTAAATGACTTTACAAAGTGGTTACTCTGTCTTGCAATGTTGTTGGGGCGTTTGGAAATATTTACTCTATTAGTTGTACTCACCCCAATGTTCTGGAGAAAGTAATGGCTGATATTCAGCAGAGAATTCTAAATTGAACCCTAAACTTAAGAAATGGAATCAAGCCTATCAAGGTGCAGATATATCCTCAGCCTTAGCTTCACAAGTATTAAGTGAAAATGCACATTTATTGCCTCAGATGGGCGATGCACTTGATTTAGCCTGTGGGCGAGCAGGTAACGCCATTTTCTTAGCAAGAAAAGGCTTTGATGTTGATGCGATGGATATATCACCCATTGTGTTAAAACAGGTTCAAGCTTTCGCTAATCAACAAAACTTAAGCATAAATTGTGTCGAAAGAGATGTAGAAGCCCAAGGCTTAATAGATAAAAAGAAATATGATGTCATTGTGGTAAGTTATTTTTTAAACCGTGATTTATTTCCACAGCTTATCAATGCACTCAAACCCAATGGACTATTGTATTATCAAACATGGTCGCAACTCAGTACAGATGATACAAAAGGGCCAAGCAACCCCGCTTTCCGTTTAGAATCTGGCGAATTATTAAAGCTCTGTGCGAAAGCACGTATTATTTATTATAGTGAAAATGGCTTGCTAGGAAATCTTCATCAAGGTATTCGTAACGAAGCTTTGCTTATTTGCCAGAAACAATCTTAAGGAAACCCTGGTTAAAAGCTCAGGCTTTCTAAGCAATGCACACGCCCTACTGGTTAATAAAAAATATGTAAAAAAAGGGGGGGGATGGGTTTATACAGCTAAGTATTTATTTTCTTTAAAACATACGCTACCGCTATAAAGCCAAAACTTGCTGTGACCATAACGGATGAGCCTAAACCACCTGCACAGCTTAAATCATTGCCTTTGTTATTAGGTGTAGAATCCTCATTAGGTTTTTGCTGGCTAATATCTCCCATCACTGTTGCATAACGCAAATGTTCCGATGAAAATACACAAGGAATAGCAAAGCGACGTTTGGGATTTATTGAAAATCCATAATTTTGGCGAAGTAACTTGCGTGTTTTAGAGAGTAAAGGATCATGTTCAGTGCGGCTTAAATCGGCGATTTTGATTAAAGCAGGATCAATCTGACCACCTGCACCACCAATCGTTATAATTTTAATTTTCTGACGTTTGCACCAAGCAATCATAGCGGCTTTTACGCGTGAACTATCAATGCAGTCAATAACAAAAGTCGCATCTATTGAGATCATTTCAGCAATATTATCCTGCGTTATAAAATCATCTATTTTATTAACCTTACAATCAGGGTTAATCTCATGGATGCGTTCTTCCATTACATCAATTTTATTACGTCCAATAGTGCTACTGAGCGCAGGCAACTGACGGTTGATATTAGACTCTGCCACAACATCCATATCAATTAAAGTGAGCGTCCCTATAGCGTTTCTAGCCAAAGCCTCAACCACCCATGAACCAACGCCACCAATGCCAATAATGATGACGTGTGCGCTTGAAAATTTATTCAGAGCCTGTTTTCCATAGAGACGAGAAACACCGCCAAAGCGTCGTTGAAAATCTTGCTTTTGATTCATATTGATTGCTCTCTGCGGTTCTCTCTGTTGTAAAAAATGTAAAAAAAGGGGGGGATGGGTATTTAAGGAAATCCTGATCAGGTCTAATTAGTTTTAGCTTACTAAAACTCTAATCAACTTAATCAGGTTTTCCTTCCTGAATAATAACAAATTATTGCATATTATCATTTTTGAGCTATATATAACTATAACCTGAATCCACATTAGCTTCATGGATTCAGGTTTTATTATTGCATCGTCTCAAACTACAGGAGAAATATCTATCCCTTTTCAACCCAATATCGGAATAATGAAAACAATGGGAGTCATGCTGATAGGCAGTGTTGCTTTGATGCTGTCACAAACTGTTACTGCGGCTGATAATCAGCTGACAATTGTTACTTCATTTCCATCTGATCTAACCAAGGTGTTTAAAAAAGCATTTGAGAAGGAGAATCCAAACATTAAATTAGAGATTCTTAAAAAGAAGACAACGGCAGGTGTTAAATATATTCAGGAAACTTCGGCAAAAAATAGAACAGATATTTTTTGGGCTTCGGCTCCTGATGCTTTTGAAGTGCTTAAAGATGACTCCTTATTACAAAAATATGAAAGTAGTGTAAAAGGCTTGCCAAATAAAGTGGGTGCGTTTCCTGTTAATGATCCTGAAGGATATTACAAAGGTTTTGCCGCAGCAGGTTATGGCATTATGTGGAATACACGTTATATCAAAGCCAAAAAACTACCCGCACCACAGCAATGGGCTGATTTAACTAAAGCGATTTATCACAATCACGTTGGCATGTCAGCACCATCACGCTCTGGTACAACCCACTTAACAGTTGAAACATTATTGCAAGGAAAGGGTTGGAATGCAGGTTGGAAAATGCAAAAAGAAATTGCAGGAAACTTTAAAACAGTTACAGAACGTAGCTTTGGCGTGCCTGATGGTGTAAACAGTGGTAACTTTGGTATTGGCATTGTCATTGATTTCTTTGGTTTATCTTCTAAAGGCTCTGGTTTCCCTGTTGATTTTGTTTACCCAACTGAGACAACTTTAGTCCCTGCCAATATTGCCATTGTTGCTAATGCGCCTAATAAAGAAAATGCGGGAAAGTTTATTGATTTCCTCCTTATGCCAAAAGGTCAAGAGCTATTACTAGATCCAAAAATCAGACGCTTACCTGTTAACCCTGCTACTTATGCTAAAGCACCTGAGGGATTTCCTAATCCATTTAAAGATTCTTCAATCGGTGCGGCGGTTAAATTTGACCTTGCTAAATCCAAGAATCGCTACAACCTTGTCAATTCATTATTTGATGTCATGATCACCTATCGTTTGGCTGATTTACGCGATGCCACAAAAGCGATTCAGGATGCCGAAGCAGCATTAGCTAAAAAACCAAATGATGAGGCGGCTAAACTAATTACTGAAGCCCGTGCCTTAATTGCAAAACTACCTATTGATGAAGCTAAATCCTTTGATAAAGACTTTGCTGGTATCTTCAAAAAGAAACGTAAAAAAGCAACGGATAAAGTAACAGGCAGACAAGCAGAAGTTGAACAAGAATGGGATAAGTTTGTAGTAGAGAATTATGCCAAGGCAAAAGAACTCGCTGAAAAAGCTAAGTCGATGCTGTAACCTGAATCTGTGTAAAAATAAAAATATACAAAAAAGGGGGGGGGGTGGGTTTATAGTTATTTTCATAGGCTCTTTATTTTCAAATAACCTATAACCTAAATCTGTGAGGCTACTACGGCATGATGAATAAGTTATTGATGCCACAGCAGTTTAAAAAATACTCACTTAACCTATGGGTGAAGCTAAAATTTTTTAATTCCACCGTGAAACCAATACCTCATCCCTCATATCCGCATTAGCCTCACGGATTCAAGTATAAGTTAATCGTTAAGATCCCCCCCCAAATCTCCTACTTGTCAGGAGGAAAACCTAAAGCTTCAAGATTAATTAAAGGCAAACAATTTTATGTCAACTAACTCGTCTTCTGGATTTTTATCCAAAGCTAATTTAGGACCTAAGGCAATAGCAATACTGATTGCTTTATTTTTAATCCTCTTTTTAGCCATTCCTGTTGCAAAAGTTTTTATCGTTGCCTTTCAAGATCCGAATACAGGCTCTCTCACACTTATTAACTTTGTGGATTTCTTTAACACCTCTCTCTTTAGGGAGTCATTCTGGAATTCTTTTTACGTTGCATCTGTATCAGTTGTTCTAGCTTCGTTTATTGCCTTACCCCTAGCCTATTTTACATCACGTTTTAATTTTGGTGGCACGGTTATTATTCAAACCTTAGGCATAGTGCCTTTGATTATGCCTCCATTTGTGGGTGCTGTTGCTATGCAGCTACTCTTCGGGAGTAATGGTAGTGTCAATCTTTTGCTTGATGATTATTTTGGATTTACGATTCCGTTTATGGAAGGTTTAAATGGGGTTATTTTTGTTCAAAGTATTCATTATTTCCCCTTTATATTAATTAACTTATCAGCCGCTTTAGCAAATATTGACCGCTCAATGGAAGAATCAGCCTTATCGCTAGGCTCTAATGGAATGCGTCTATTCCGTCGCATTGTATTTCCACTGAGTATGCCAGGTTATGTCGCTGGGGCTTCGATTGTGTTTATAAAAGTCTTTGATGATCTTGGCACACCTTTGTTATTGAATGTAAACAATATGCTCGCTCCACAGGCCTATTTACGCATCTCATCGGTGGGTATTTCTGACCCAATGGGTTATGTTATTTCAGTTATTCTGGTCATTTTCTCATTGTTTGCTATGTGGGTTGCTTTCCTTGCAATGCGAGGAAAAGATTACGCCTCGACTCAAAAAGGTGGTGGTGGATTAATGAAACGGGATATGAAACCAGCAGAAAAACTAGGAGCCTATGCGCTGGTTCTGTTTGTTTTGGCAATTGTGCTATCCCCTCATATTGCTTTAGCCTTGCTATCCTTTGGCACAATCTGGTCATATAGTGTTTTGCCAGATGCTTATACCTTGGCGCATTATGCAGAAGTCTTTAGTTCGGCAGGTGATTTTATTAAAAACACTTTATTGTATGCCGGTATGGCGGCAACTATTGATGTTGTTATCGGTACTGCTATTGCTTACATAGTCTGGCGAACAAAAATTAAAGGTCGAAAGATTTTAGATTATTTGGCGATGTCAGCACTTGCCGTTCCAGGTGTCGTGTTGGGTATTGGCTATTTAAGAACTTTCTATCAGTTTGACGTGCCATTTAGTAATTTACCATTGGCAAACTTTTGGTTAATTATTGTAATTGCTTTAGCTATCAGACGACTTCCCTACGCTATGAGAGCCTGTGTCGCAGCACTTCAGCAAGTTTCGATTTCATTAGAAGAAGCTTCTGAAAGTTTGGGTGCAAAAAAGATGAGTACCGTTAAACGTATCACCATTCCACTAATGACGGGAGGAATTCTAGCGGGCTTTGTGACCAGCTTCGCCACTGCTGCGGTGGAGCTATCAACGACTATCATGCTCGTTTCTAGTGAGGCTGATGCGCCTATTGCTTATGGTATCTACGTCTTTATGCAATCAGCCGCAGGGCGAGGCCCTGGTGCTGCGTTAGGCATACTCGCCGTTGTTATAGTGGCACTTGGCACTTATGTCTCCAATCGAATTATTCAAAAAGCCAATCAAAAGAATGCAATGGCTCCAGATCAGCAATAATAGCCTATTAAAGTCCTAAGGAAATCTAAATGACACAAAACAAGAGCACAGCAGGGATAAGTATCCAAAATTTGGGCTTAAGTTTTGGCACAACTGAAGTGCTAAAAGGTGTAAACCTCGAAATAAAGCCAGGTGAATTCTTCTCCTTTTTAGGGCCTTCAGGTTCAGGTAAATCCACTCTCCTAAGAGCCATATCAGGCTTTGGTCCTGACCCTACAGGTAGTATTAAAATAGGAGGTGAAGAAGTAACAGGTTTACCAGCATGGCAACGCAATGTTGGCATGGTATTTCAAAGCTATGCACTTTGGCCGCATATGACCATTCGCAAAAATGTTGCTTTTGGATTAGAAGAAAGAAAAGTAGCCGCAACCGAAATAGATGGGCGTGTAGATGATGCACTTGATTTGGTTGGGCTTAAACATCTTGCTGATAGAACTCCAGGGCAATTATCTGGTGGTCAACAGCAACGAATCGCACTTGCTAGAACCGTTGTTGTAGAGCCTAAAGTATTATTATTAGATGAGCCCTTGTCAAATCTTGATGCAAATTTGAGGGTGCAAATGCGTCGAGATATTCTCGCACTACAAAGAGAATTAGGTTTGACGACCATTTTTGTCACTCACGATCAAGAAGAAGCCAATACTATTTCTGACCGCATGGCAGTGCTGGATAAAGGCATAATTCAACAGATTGGCACACCTGTTGAATTATATGATCAACCTCAAAATCGTTTTGTTGCCTCTTTTCTCGGCACGGCAAATATTATTAAAGGCTCAATTAAAGATGCTTTTTTTATAACTGATAATGGTTTGAAAATCCCTGTTGAAAGCAATTTAACAGAAAAAGTTTATTTAGTAGTGCGTCCCCAGTCTGTCACCCTGTCTGAAACAGAAGTCGTGGATAGCAAACATTCACACATCCTTGAAGGAAAAGTAGAATACAGTGAATTTTTGGGTGAAACAGTGCGTTATTCTGTTCACTGTAAGGGGCATGATATTTTAGCCGATGAATCTCATCGGCGTGGTAATAAAATCTTGGCAAACGGGCAAAATGTTTGGGTTGTTATTACTAAAGACCAGATTTTATTACTAGATCAATAAAAATATCAACTTGAAAAATAATAAAAAGCCATTATTGTTCCTTTTCTTATTAATGAATCTAGGAGATTCAAAATGGCATCAGCAGGCGCACGTCACTTACTTGTAGAAACAGAAGAGCAATGTAACGATATAAAAAAACAGATTGAAGAAGGTGCAGATTTTGCTGCAATGGCACAGCAGCATTCAAGTTGCCCATCTAAGGCACAGGGTGGAGATCTAGGCACTTTTGGCCCAGGTCAAATGGTTCCTGAATTTGATAAAGTCGTATTTAGTGCGCCACTTAATGAGGTGCAAGGCCCTGTCAAAACACAGTTTGGCTATCATTTATTAGAAGTAACTAGCCGCACTGATTAATCTAAATCTATATTTTGTAGATCGGATTAGTGGTAGCGTAATCGACAAAGTGTGATTCTTTGTTTGGTTACGTTACCTCGGCAAGCTAAATTCCAATCAACTTAATCTGGTTTTCCTTAGGTTTATTACCCATCCCCCCCCTGTTTTTATACTTTTTCGCTCACCAGTTATAAATCATTGTAGTAGCAGATATACCAATATAATAATTCTAAATTAAGCTTCATTTCATCTTGAAGCAATAATATGAAGTCTCACCTTGTCCCTTATTTGACCCCCTTATTTATGAGAGTTTTATGCGACTGTTATTAGTAGAAGATGATCCAGAATTAAGTCAAAGTTTGCATCAGCAGTTAAAAAAAGAAGGTTTTGCTGTGGATATTGTGGGTAATGGTATTGATGCAGAATTTTTGGGTAATGAAGAGCCTTATGATACGGTGATTCTTGATTTAGGATTACCGCAACGCTCAGGCATGGAAGTTTTAAAAAACTGGCGGGCTGAAAATAACCCAGTGCCTGTGATTGTATTGACTGCGCGAGATGCTTGGCATGAGCGTGTTGATGGGTTTAAGGCTGGTGCTGATGATTATTTGGGCAAACCGTTTCATTTTGAAGAACTGCTGGTTCGTATTCATGCACTTTTACGCCGTCATCATAAAAAACTGGGGAAAACCATCACCAGCCACAGGCTGAACCTTGATGAAGAAACCCAAAAAGTGAGTATTGATGGAGCTGATCCTATTGAGCTAACAGGAACGGAATTTCGCTTGCTACGTTTTTTTATGCTGCATCCTGATAAAATCCTTACAAAAGCAAGGCTTACCGAGCATGTTTATGATCAAGATTTTGATAAGGATAGTAACCTTATCGAAGTATATGTTCGCCATTTACGCAAAAAAATCGGGCAAAAAATGATTGTTACTAAACGTGGGCAAGGCTATATCTTTACTGACAATGAAATCACTTGAAAAACAATTACAAATTGGGCTAGGCATTCTTTTATTGTCACTATTTTTAGGGCAACTAATCATCGCTAATTTATCAACACGTAAAATACTCAGTGAATTTGTGACCTCTCGTTTAGAGCTTGATGCAAAACGCATTGTAGATAGCCTAAAATTTACAGAAAATACTACCGTGATTCGTTGGCGACGCTTAAACCCCGTTTATAACACTGCCTATTCAGGGCACTACTATGCAATTAAACTAGAGCCTAAGAACCAGAGCGCTAAGAGTGATAAGGGAATTGAACAACAGACCATTCTTTCGCCCTCTTTGCAAAATACAAAGTTACCTTTAAATGCTAGCAAGCTACCTGTGATTTTGCATGATGTTAATGGTCCTGAAGGTCAGCATTTAATTGTTTTGACCCAAAAATACCAGAGAAATGGTCATAATATTATTATCTCAGTAGCTGAAAATATGAGTCTATTAATGAAGCAACGTAAGCATTTTACGTGGGTTTTTATCACCATTGGGAATGTTGGTTTTCTATTAATGATTGCACTGCAAAGCTATATTTTACGACGTTTATTTAAACACTTGGATAAATCACGAAATGAAATAAAAAATATTGAAAGTGGAAAGCAACAGTTGCTATCAGAAAATGTTCCCAGTGAGATTTATCCCTTAGTCAAGGAGTTTAATCACTCACTTTCCTTGATGCAGAAGCGACTTGAACGCTCAAGAAACTCACTGGGTAACTTAGCTCATGCCTTAAAAACACCTTTAAGTATTCTTTTTCAAGCACTCGATGATGATGGGAATAGTGAAGGGAAAATTGGCGATAAAAAACAAGCAAAACTTCAAGCAGAACGTATTCGTCAGTTAATGGAGCGTGAGCTGAAACGTGCAAGAATGGCTGGACTGGGAAATAGTTCTCATCGTTTTGAGCCTCATGAAGAACTACCAGTATTATCTGATGTTTTAAAACAAGCACATAAAAGGAGCAAACTTGAAATAGCTTTTGTTATTGATGAAAAAGTGACAACCTTTGGCGATCGTGAGGATATGCTTGAATTATTTGGGAATTTATTGGATAACGCCTGTAAATGGGCAAAAAGTCAGGTGCTTTGTGAGATTAATAAAAACCCCAAAAATAATTTCATCAATATTTGCATTGAAGATGATGGCATGGGACAAACAGATGATGAACTTTTAAATCTAACGCAACGCGGCATACGGCTTGATGAAAGTGTCGATGGACATGGCTTAGGTTTAGCCATCTGTAAAGATATTGTAAAACTCTATGGTGGTGCTATGAGCTTTGAAAGATCCACAAAACTTGGTGGTTTATTAGTACTAATTGAGCTTCCTTCACGGCTCTAAAGAAGTTTTGATATAGTACCTGAATCCGTGGGTCCAATGCGGATTCAGGTAGTAGCTTTCTTGTTTGCAAAGGTATTGTAGGTTGTGGCTGAGGTACAAAACTCAATACAAGCAAGGCTTGTTGGGCAAGCTCAGTAGCAACCTACAAACTTGTGGGGTTTTAGTTTGGTACTTCGGTCTGATAACCATTCGATGTGCCACGGCCATTATCAATAATAAGCCCGTTATTAGCAGTTTGATCTCCGCCGCCAGTGCCAGAACCGCCTCCTCCAGTATTTTTATTTTCTCCACCACCACATGCTGTGAGAATAGTGCTTATTAAGATGATAGTAGCTAGTGTTGATACATTTTTCATTTTAAATTCCTTCTAAAGGTAAGTTATTGTAATAATGAGGAGTTGTTACCTGAATCCGTAGTGACCTCACGGATTCAGGTTGTTATTTATAAAGTTGATTTGCCTACTGACTCCATCAAATAAACAAGAATAAATAATGGTGCTGGGAAATCCTATATAAAGAAGAACCATTGGTTGTTTATTTAAGACAAATTGCAGTAACTACTATATATTGCTATTCACTGCTACATGTTTTTAATCTATTAGGGGCTTATTATGTCACGTACAGTTTATCTTGATGGAGATTTTATTGCTGAAGAAGATGCCAAAGTATCCGTTTTTGACAGGGGGTTTCTCTTTGCTGATGCTATCTATGAGGTTACCTCTGTACTTGAGGGGAAATTGATTGATTTCCCTCAGCATTTAAAACGCTTACATCGTTCACTCAGTGAACTCAATATGCAGGAAGCCTGTAACGACAAAAAGCTCCTGGAAATTCATCGTAAATTAGTAAAAGCAAATGACTTACAAGAAGGCATAGTTTATATGCAAATAACACGAGGTGTTGCTGATCGTAGTTTTTTCTATCCTGATAGTGAAACTAAGCCGACTTTATTCTTATTTACCCAAAAAATGAATCTAATAGAAGCACCTTCTGCAAAAAATGGCATTAAAATCATTCTGATAGAAGATAAACGCTGGGGACGATGCGATATTAAAACCACTCAACTCCTTTTTGCATCAATGTCAAAAATGGAAGCTAAAGACAAGGGTGTTGATGATGCATGGTTAGTGAGTGATGGGAAAATTAATGAAGGCACATCGAACAATGCTTATATCGTAACCCATGATGATGTGATAGTGACACGTGATATATCAAATAAAATTCTCTCTGGAATTACTCGTATTGCCGTTTTAAAATGCGCTGAAAAACTTAATCTAACAATAGAAGAAAGACCTTTTTCAATAGAAGAAGCTAAAAATGCAAAAGAAGCATTTGTAACAAGTGCTTCTACCTTTGTCACTCCTGTTATTGAGATTGACGCAAAACTAATAGGGACGGGAAAGCCTGGGGAAGTTTCACAAAAGCTGCGTGAAATCTATCTACAAGAAGCACGCAAAGTAGCGATTTAGCATGTGCATCTAAAAAGTGTAAAAAAAGGGGGGGATGGGTAATAAGAATACATAATTAATTTATAATGGAGAAACTAATGAGTATTGAACGTGCTGTTCTAGCAGGTGGTTGTTTTTGGGGAATGCAGGATTTAATTCGTAAATTACCTGGCGTTGTGGCAACCCGTGTTGGATATACAGGGGATGACTCTGTGCCAAATGCAACTTACCAAAATCATGGGACACATGCTGAGGCTATTGAAATAAAGTTTGATAATGAGATAACAACTTACCGCCAGATTCTCGCTTTTTTCTTTCAAATCCATGATCCTTCAACCTTAAATAGGCAAGGAAATGACCGTGGCACATCTTATCGTTCTGAAATTTTTTATACGAGTGAAGAGCAGAAATCAATCGCATTAAAAACAATTGACGATGTTAATGCATCAGGTTTATGGCCAGGTATTGCTGTCACCAAAGTATCTGCCGCTAGTGATTTTTGGGAAGCAGAGCCTGAGCATCAAGATTATTTAGAGCGTACTCCAAATGGTTACACTTGCCATTACTTGCGTCCTGATTGGGTTTTGCCCACAAAATTATGACTTCTATTTTTATTTCGATGTTTGTCTTTTCCTTGATTGGTGCTATCTCACCAGGGCCTGTCAATATTATTGCTGCTAGTACTGGGGCAAATTTTGGTTTTAAAGCGGTTTTCCCTCACATCATTGGAGCAACTATTTCTTATACGCTTATTGTGCTTGTTATGGGTGTGGGTTTAAATCAAATTTTAACAATATTCCCACAGTTTACTGCGATACTTAAATACCTCGGTGCTACTTTTTTAGTCTATATGTCTTATAAGATAGCGACCGCTGCATCTTTTGAGGCAGATGACTTTATTGCAGATAATGAAACTAAGCCCCCTTCTTTTATTGAGGGGATGTTGTCGCAGGGCTTAAATCCAAAAGCTTGGATGGTTTCTATGTCGGGGGTTGGGCTATTCGTATTACCTAATACGCCAACGTATATTTATATCATGGCTTTTAGCGT
The DNA here is from genome assembly GCA_026988295.1 of Thiotrichaceae bacterium. GTDB lineage: Bacteria > Pseudomonadota > Gammaproteobacteria > Thiotrichales > Thiotrichaceae > Cocleimonas. The sequence continues at coordinate 1,673 of JALSLM010000017.1, read as the reverse complement.
TATTTCTTTTTTCTTCTGCTTTTTTGGGATAGGAACTTGGGCAGCCATTGGGCAATTAATTGGTCGTTTTTTATCAACGAAAAAACGGCAGATATCATTTAATGTATTCATGGGATTATTGCTTGCAAGCACGGTTGTTTCAATTTTAATGAGCAGTTAATAATCTCCTGAATTTATATAACTGCATCCTGTGCCGTAGTGACCTCACTGATTCAAGTATATATAACCCATCCCCCCCTTTTTTTGACATATTTTTGATAATTTAGAAAAATAATGGCTTAACTATAGAAAATTAATTGCTTTATTCGTGCTGTAGCGTTAATCTTCCGCGATTCAAAAAAGATTATAAATAAGGGAATTATTATGCGTCGGATATTAGTTGCAGGTAACTGGAAGCTCAATGGCTCTACAGAAACAATTAAAGAGTTGCTAAAAGGTATATTGGCAGGAATATCTGATGCTAAAGCAGATGTAGCAGTATGCGCCCCTTATATTTATATCCCGTTGGTTCAGGATATTCTAGCAGGAACAGAAGTAGGCTACGGCTCACAAAGTATCTCTGAAAATGATTCAGGAGCTTTTACTGGTGAAATATCTGGCCCTATGCTAAATGATTTTGCTTGTAAATATGCAATCGTTGGACATTCAGAAAGACGTTCACTTTTTTGTGAAAAAGATACAGACACAGCTAATAAATTTGCAGCTGCAAGAAAGCATGGCTTGACACCAATCCTTTGTGTTGGCGAGCTTCTCGAAGAACGTGAGCAGGGCATTACGGAAGAAGTTGTTTCTCGTCAGCTTGATGCTGTTATAGAACTTGAAGGCGTTGAAGCACTTGCAGATGCAGTTATTGCCTACGAGCCAGTATGGGCAATAGGAACAGGGAAAACAGCCTCACCACAACAAGCACAAGACGTTCATGCCTTTATTCGTGGTAAGATTGCAAAGTTAAATGCCGAAGTAGCCGAAAAAGTACAAATTTTATACGGTGGAAGTGTAAATGGTGGTAATGCTGATGAATTATTTGCAATGCCAGATATTGATGGTGGATTAATCGGTGGTGCCTCATTAAAGGCAGAAGATTTTCTAGCTATATGTAAAGCTGGTTAAAACCAGTAGTAAATAAGCCGCAAGGCAGGGTTTTTCATGTTATATAACATATTATTAATTATTCAAATTTTAGTAGCGGTAGGAATCATTGGTCTGGTTCTGATTCAGCACGGCAAAGGTGCGGATGCAGGTGCAGCATTCGGCGGCGGAGCATCAGGAACTGTATTTGGCTCACGTGGCTCAGGCAACTTTTTAACCAAGTTAACTACCGTGTTGGCCATCGTTTTCTTTTCCAACTCCTTATTTTTAGCTTGGTTGGTAGCTCACCCTGATAATGTAAGCGGAGAATCTATCGTACCAACAGCAATCACTGAGCAACCCGCTGCCTCTGCTCCAGCAGATATGCCTGGTGGAACAGCACCAGCTAATAACGGTGCGGATAGCAGTGCTCCAGCTAATAACGCACCAACAGACATACCAAAATAGATCAACAAACAGCCGATGTGGTGAAATTGGTAGACACGCACGCTTGAGGGGCGTGTTGCGCAAGCAGTGCCGGTTCGACTCCGGCCATCGGCACCATTTAAAGAGTCCTAGAAATCCTAGGACACTATTAAGCCCGC
>JALSLM010000016.1 GCA_026988295.1 Thiotrichaceae bacterium | reverse complement strand
AAATCATTATCAGCACAGATAAACAAATCAATCCAAACCCATGAAGCAGGCAAAGGGCGCAAAGCAAACAAAGATGTAATGGATGAGATCTCTAACGCATGAGGAAACTCATTTTTGAGGGTGACACATGGGAAGCCTACGAAAAATTAAGAAAAGACAACAAACAGCTACACATAAAACTCTGCAAACTCATAAAAGAAATGCTCCGAGGCAACCCCGCCACAGGCACAGGAAAACCCGAACAATTAAAACATAACTATCAAGGCTTATGGTCACGACGAATATCAGCAGGGGATCGTGTGGTTTACCGCTTTGATGATGACGCAGTTTATTTATTTGCGATTGGTGGGCACTATGATGGCTAAGGGTGTTATTTAAAATTAATCGAGTTTGAAACCTCTTTGGTTTACCTTAATATCAGTAGAGATTCCATCAAAGAAAAACCTTAAAATATACTCATCAAAGAAATCTAAATCTTTAGTTAAACTACACACTTGCCCAAAGCCTAAGTTATTTAATTTATCAACGACTCCATGCAAGTTTATATTATCTTCCATAAAATCAATTACATTTGATTGCTGTAATTTCCTTGAAATCATTCTAGGTAAACCATATTCCTCAAGTTGATGAACAACTGTAGGCAAAAATGCGTGAGAAGCCTTCGTTATAAACGATGATATATCAGGTGATTTAACACCGTCTAATAAATTAATTTGTATTGTATTTATATCACTTAATAAAGACGCTAATTGAAAAGAAACTGTTCGCTCAAGAGCGAAAAAATCATCAATCTTAATATTTAATGACCGTAGGGCTATAAGTTGCTGAGGTATTGTTAATACCCAATTTTCAGGTAACAACTGAACAAAACCTACAAAAGATCCATATTTTCCCCAACCTCTATGTTGCACCTTCAAAACTTCAAAAAGAATAGTTTTCCAATATTTGGGGTCAGGAATAGCTAAGCTACCTAAACTTTTTCTAAACTGAGGATCTTTTAGCAGTTTTTCCGCTATAGAAAGAAGTAAGCCAGCATCGCTAGAAAAAAATCTACCTTCCAGTTTTAATAATTCAAATTTTTCTTGTCCAAGTAAGGTACTCATTCTCATATTATAATATTGAACTTTCGCTACTTGTTCCGATGTTAATTCTTTTAGTAGTTCACTACTGTCAATATCACTTAACAAGTCATTAGGTACTGTTAATTCTAGTTGTGTACTTTCATTTTCAGGTGGCTTATCTAAAATATAAATTTTACCGATAAAATGTTTAAACATTCTACCACTTCTACCAATTATATTTTTATAGGTAAAACTATCAATCTTAGGTTTGCCATTTTTATTGCTCCATAAAATCACATTCTCTGCTGATGTATTCACACCTTCAATTATTGATGATGTAGATACAATATTTTTAAGACCATTAGATTCTTCAAATAATTTAATTTGGATCTGACTTAAAGATCTATGTAATTGACCATTGTGAACGCCACATTCTTTCCCAATTAGGCTGGTCAAATACCAATTGGTGCTATAATTTTTGACTAACCAATTCTGAAACCCTATAACTAAGGGACTATCACTTTGACTATGTTCAGTTATAAGAATATCTGAAACCTTCTTAATATTTGAGAAAGTTCCAGCATAAATTAAAGATTTTCCTTGAGTTTGGTTTAATACTTTTAGTAATACCTTTCCTTTTTCCTTTTCATCTTTATTATCAATTTCTTTGTACAGTTCATGTTTTTCTAAAAATACAGTGTTGAAATCCAAGCATAAAAACTCCATACCCGATGTAAATACGCTTGTTTTTAATTCGGTTATATTTGGAGCTAAAAAATATCTTTGTTTTGCTTTATCACCAAACTGCAAGATAGTCCTTAAAAGAGAAGGAGAACGTACTTTATCAAAAGTTGAACTTGCTTTATAAAATTCATCAATAACAAGAAGATCAATCACATCAATTTTACTTACATAACTGATCGCTCGCTCTTGAGGAAAAATAAAAATATTTCTATCCGACAAGCTGGCATCAGAAGTAGTAATGATTTTGTAATTATTAGAAAACTTTTTATAGAGACGACGCCTAGTTTCATCAGTTAAAGCAATTGTTGGGACGATGATTACTACATTTTTTGGTTTTGATATAGCTATAAATGAATCAATAACAAAACTTTTACCAAAGCTTGTAGGGGCACTTACAGCAATATTTTTCCTTAACAATAACTTTCTAAGTAATAATGATTGTTCTCTATGCAGGGTTACATCTTTTTCTGTACCTATATCAGTTTTAAATACCTCATAAACGTATCTATCTTGCCATGATGCACTTGAGGGATCCATGTACGGGTATAAACCCGTTTGTCTAATTAAATGATTTATTAGAGGTGTATATTCAACATTCTCTCGCTTGCAGTAATCAAGTAGCTTAATTAATGCATCTCTTGATTCAGAATCTCTATCATCATTTAGAAGACTGTTAATCTCGTGGCATTTCTCGAATACATCAGTCATTTTTAGACTGCTCTTTATAGAACTCTACTGTTGAAATAAATTTATTAATTATTGGTTCTTTCTGGGGTATAGGAAAAAGGATGATGTGAAATTTAATATCAGAATATTTGAAAATAGAGCCCAGCTTTTTAATTTGTTTCTTGAAATATGAATTTGCTCTTTCACGATGATACTTAATTATATTATCCTTATATTCTTGTGTTAATTCTTTAATTGTATTTGTGATACCACACTCATGTAGAATTAATATTGGAATATTAATTCTAGACTTCAAAGAATCAATTGATTCTTTATTATCAAGAGCCTCCTTAATTGTTATCTTAAGCTTCTCACTGATAGAAAACTCATCAATATCACATACATTTGTAATTATGCTATTTTCTTTCTTTAGTTTATCAGTTCTTAATGATTCACTTACAGAATCTATAATTTTATTAAGCCTAGCATCTTCAATAGAATTATAAAATTTAGCTTCACCAAACCAGATTGAAAAGTCATTATTATCTTCTATAACAATATGCACACTATCAGCCCCTTTTGCATTATCTTGCGAGTTCTGCTTATAAAATATTTTGGGGACTACTGGTAAAGCACCATAGTGATGCTTCATTATTCCGTATAAAAGTATTTCTGCCAGCTCGCTGCCTTTACTTATATCTTTTAGCTTATCAGTTAATCTTAGGTTCTTTGCTGATTCAACAAGTTGTGATTGAGATTGGCTGACAAGACTTTCTCTTTCTTTATACGACAGACCTGTTTCAGCAATATTGTCCCAAATAAAATTATGAAATTTACTAGACCTCCATTTACCATCCTCAAAATCATTAATAATACTTAGAACATGCTTATTTTTAATTAAGCTTTCATCCTGATTATCATTCACATCAAGAAAGCTACAGTTTATTAACACTTCAAAATTCATAGAACGTGTTTGCTACACCCATAGTTTTTTTAATAAGATATTAGCATAACACTTATAAGGGTATTAAAAACAACGAATAATCAGAATCAGTGTAACATAGCGCCTCGGTTGGGCTTCGCACCTCAGCGCCAACCTAACATGAATTTGAGCAACAAACCTGCTGATTTCGGGTGAGGCCTTCACTGATTCAGCTATCCTATAATAATTGAGGCTGTAAACTTGTCACCCCCATCCTTTTTCGCCCTTTTGTATTTTGGTTTTTCCTATTTATCGTACCCGTAGGTTGGATAAGCGTAGCGCCATCCGACATATCGGTGATTGATTCTGGTCTTATATTTGTATGGTCTACTTTTTTTGTCGGTAAGGTTTTATTGGGATTTGGTGCAGAGTCGATACATGTTTCATGTCGGATGGCGCTACGCTTATCCAACCTACAGTTCTAAGCTGAGGTTCAAGTTGTCACCCCCACCCTTTTCTGCCCTTTTGTATTTTATCTCTTACAAAATGGCGAAAAAGGGTGGGGGTGACAATTTAAATACAGTTAATCGATACAAGCTAATCAATAAACCAACCTAACACTCAACAATATTTACAGGCACTTCAAGCACATGAATAGCCAATCCACCACGGGCGGTTTCTTTGTATTTTAGGCTCATGTCTTTGCCTGTTTCGCGCATGGTGTGGATGACTTTATCGAGCGAGACGTAGTGTGTTCCGTCGCCTCTTAGTGCCATGCGTGATGCGTTGATGGCTTTGACGGCTCCCATTGCGTTGCGCTCTATACAGGGGATTTGTACTAAGCCACCGATTGGGTCACAGGTTAAACCTAGGTTGTGCTCTATGCCGATTTCGGCGGCATTTTCTACTTGCTCTGGCGAGCCACCTAACACTTCGGTTAAGCCTGCCGCCGCCATTGCTGATGCCGAGCCTACCTCGCCTTGGCAACCGACTTCTGCGCCTGATATTGAGGCGTTTTCTTTTATGATTAAGCCGATTGCGCCAGCGGTTAGCATAAATTTAACGATGCCTTCGTTGCCGAGTTGTTCGTAACCGCTACAGAAGTTTTTAAAATAATGCATGACAGCGGGGATAATCCCTGCCGCGCCGTTTGTGGGTGCTGTTACTACTCTACCGCCGGCTGCGTTTTCTTCATTCACCGCTAGGGCATATAGATTCACCCAATCCATACTGCCTTGATTGAAAAGCTCGTGCGTTTTTTCATCTTTTAAAGATTGATACATCTCTGCAGCGCGACGTTTTACTTTTAAACCACCGGGTAATATTCCACTATTGTGACAGCCCTTTTTCACGCACTCTTGCATTTCTTGCCAGATGGATAATATCCCTGATTCTATTTCATCGGGTGTTCGCCACGTTTCTTCATTTTCAAACATAAGTTGGCTAATGGATAAGCCTGTTGATTTGCATAAATTTAATAGCTCATGCGCGTTTGAAAAGTGATGAGGCACGACCGTAACGTCTTGCTTGATGGGGGAGTCACGTCTGGATAAATCATCGTTGGCCAAGGTATTACACTGCTCGTCATCAATCACAAAACCGCCACCG
>JALSLM010000015.1 GCA_026988295.1 Thiotrichaceae bacterium | reverse complement strand
GAATTCGTATAAAAAATGCAAAAAAAGGGGGGGATGGGTATCTATAAGTTTGCTTTAAATCTTGAATCCATCAATACAAAAGCACCTACTGAACTCTTACTCTAAATAAGAATTGGAAGTTAGGTGATCCTGCGCTACTAGTCGCGAGGAATGACCCTAAAGTTGCCATTTTAATGTGTGTCACTGCTGGATCAACACCATCAACATCGGGAGTCGGTGTGTAGTTAAAACTGACACCACCATCATTTGAAAAGCTTAAATTGTCTGTGCTGCTGGAAAGACTCACAAAGTTATAACTCAGGCCACTGGCAGGAGTACCATCAACAAATCTCACAGGTCCAGTGCCTGCACCTGAAATATCACCCACATACAAAGCAGTATTTGCGGGTATGGCATCGCTAATAATAACTGAATTGTTATCTGTTTTTCCATAACCTGAATTTTTTGCGGTAACAGTGTATTCAACAATTGCTCCAGGAATACGCTTAGGGTTTGTTGTATTTATACCATCACTTATAACTTGAGAGGTTTTTTGTATACTTAACGCTGGTGGCTGTGCTTCAGGTGCTCCTAGAGTAGCACTTGCAATACTCCATTCAATATCATCAAGCTTGATCCATGTTCGATAGCCTGAGTCAGTAAAGAAATCAGTAGTAAACATTATGGTTATATTTGTACCAGCATAGGGAGAAAGATCGAGTGTGGCTAACTTCCAACCTGTATCGACTAGGCTTGTTGAATATTGATTTTTTCTACCAAATCCACCTTGAGCAATCAATAGTTTATTATCAGTATTATTAATCCCTAAACTTGTGTGATCCACAACAGTTCCATTGACACTGAGTTTAAAATAATCGTAGTTAGAAGCTCCATTCCAGCTATCATAGGCTTGTAATTGAAAATAAAAGCTCATATTTCCAGGGTTAGTTGCAGGCACAGCAAGTGTTTTTGAAAGGTTAATATTTTCTCTACCCGTTCCATCTTCACAATTATTTCTATAACCATTTAAATGCCATTTTCGCCCAGTTGTTGTGGCAGAGCTATTCGCATTGTTTGGAGAGGCATCGACATTATTAATTGCTTGGTCATTGCAAGTTACTGTAGAGCTAAATGTGCTTCCATAAGCAGTATCATAGACTTCATTATTTTGGTTGCCACCAGCATTTGTACTTGAAACTGTCCAGTTAGTGGGTGTCTCACCTACGGAATGCTCAAAGTTCCCATTAATTGTTGGTCTTGGGTTCACAGGTTTTACTCCATTGGCTGTCGTATCAAAATATAAATAGTAGGTTGTTGGACCAGCATCTTGAAGAATAAACTTAATTTCTCCCCTAGCATTTGTCGTAGCATCCAACACACCATTATAAATGGTATCTGTATATTCCTGTGTGCTTACAAGTACTTCATTGGGTCGTACAACTCGTGGAGAATTAATATCAAATGTACCACCAACGCCTAAATTAGCAATAAGTGCAGTGAAATCGACATTAAACTTTACAGTACTATTTACAGTTGCTCCTGCTGGGATATTTATTGGTACTCTGTAGCTCCAGTCTGGAGCTGTACCAAGCGCGTTTGAGTCATACCATGCAGAAGCTGTTTGAAAGCTTCCAAGCAGTAGAAGATAAATACTTAATAGTATTTTAGATGTTGTTGATAAGGACATATTTACATAACCTTTCTTAATTTATGAACTGCGTTTCGATTGCTTTAAGGAAACCCTGATCAAGTCCAATTATTTTTAGTTTGCTAAAACTGCCGATATTTTCCATGAAGATCGCCGCAATAAAATGACTATTACGACTCTCTTCATGAAAAATAGCGACAGATTTTTCTGTGCTAAAATCTAATTGACTTAATCAGATTTTCCTTAAAAAAGCATTTATTCTCAGAGTTTGTTTGACTGATTTGATTCCAAGTCAGTTGAATAGGGTGATATTATTTTTTGCCAGTTATTTCCCCTTTTACTGGTGCAATATTATTTCTTTTTGTTACTTGGGTAGATTTGATTTTTATCATTGTTGATATGTTTGTTTTCTTTTGTTTTAAACCCATCCCCCCCCTTTTTTGCATTTTTTTGTTTGTGACGAAGTGTATCCTGTGCGAATTTATAACTAAAGCTAGTGTATATGCCTTGGTGTTTATAATCACTGCCATCAAAATCGGCATCATCAAAGCCTTCAAAGTTATAGCCGAGTTGTAGCCATGCATTTTCAGCTGGAGTTACGCCTACTGAGACACCTGCGACAGTTTTGGTGTTGTTTTCAGTCCAGTCACGTAAATAGCCGACATGTGCGCCAATATCCCAAGATTTACTAATATCTCTGCGTAGCTCTAATGTCCCTGTGTCGATTGTTGAACGAGTATTAGAGCTATTACTTTCATCAAAAACATGTTTGATACCGTGATGCACACTTAACTGTGTTTTTTCATTAAATTGACGGTTGTAATGTAAATTGTGAATGATTTTTTGTGTATGTGTTGCTTCGCTGGCTACACTGTTTTCTTCATCGATCCAGTCAAGACGACTAAAGAAGATAAAATCCTTTTCTTTAGGATGCCATGCACTACCCAAGCTAATTTTAAGTTTTTTAGAGAAGTCACCATTGTTTTCTTTTGAATCGGTATAATTTATTTTGGCGCTAAGGTTCTTGCCATCTTTTAGGTGACGAATAAGCCCTGCTTGGAAATTGATTTTATCAGTGACATCTCCTGCTCTGACTTCAGCTCGTGTTGTCCAGCTCCAGTCTTTATCATTAGAACCTAAACCAACTGAAAATGCAGTGTAGTCATCTCGTTGAGTACCCTGAGCTTCTGGCTCATTGGGGTTAAAACGAAGATTGTTATCACCAATAGTTTTGGCATGATCAAGACTAATATCTGCTTTGATTTTATCAGTCAGTTTAATATTTTGACTAAGCCCTAAAGTGGCATAGTTTCTTTGTCCCTGATCTGTTCTTTCTTGGCTAAAGGTAGTTTTTCCTTTTGCGCCTTTCCATAAGTTTTTACTCACACCAATACGACTATTTTGAGTTTGAATACGGTTATTTTCGGATATTTCGTGTTCAGCAAAAAGTGTTAGACCTTGTTGGAGTTTAACATCTACACCGACAAGTATACGATCTGGACTTTGTTCACTTTCATTCTTATTAGCAAGATTTTTTTCTATATTGCCACGTAACGTGACTTTACCATTTTGGGAGGTATAACTTCCACCTAGTAGCGCTGTGTTATTGCTAGTGGATTTATCTTGTAGTGTTTCTTTTGAGTGACGCAGCCCTGCATTCACTTTAAAACGGTTAAAACGTTTATCCACACTTATCTCTGCAAGTTGTCTTTGGTTGTTATTTGAGAGATTGTTTTGTTTTGATACTTCTGCATTTACATGGGTGTTATCATTAAACTTGTACTTTAAGTTAGCACCGATCTTTTTAGTGCCTATTTCACTTGCCTGTGAGTCAATACCAAAATTATCGCCCTGTTTGCGGTAATAAATCTTAGCTTCAGTACTTGCAATCTGTTTTTCTAGTTCTAATATCTGTGCGTTGACTGATTTGTAATCAGCTGCCTTAGTTTTTGATTGTGCGATTTCAGCATGAATTTTGGTACTAGAGTTTATTTTGTAAGTGGCATCAAGAGCGATTAAAGAATCATTCTTAGTATTTTTATTTGTCAATAAGATACCCGTTGCACCAATTTCAAACTTTTCATTGTCAGTATTGATAGCAACTCTACCACCTGTGACAATATTTTTATTGGAATCTGATTCAGTATCATAATCAACAACAATAATATTGGGATCAAAGTTAGCATTACGCCCTGTCACTGGGAACTTGAAGAATAAAGTGCCTGCTTCATAATCAATATCATAGTCTCGATAGCGTACCAGTGAACGTGTTTCAAGTATTGTTTCTGAATGAAAACGATCGCGTGTTTCAATGCGAATAGTTTCACTATTAGGAATAATAGCTTTTGAGAGATGATAAAGACCCGAAGTACCATCACCAGGAATTTCTTTATGGTGATGGTTATTGCTGGTTTCACTAATAAATGCGTTATAGCTTATATTTTTTCCTTTATATTCGCTTTTTATGCCATTTAAAGTGCGCTCAAACTTTGCTAATTCTGTAATGGTCATACCTGTTCGGTAATCACCAAATAGTGCAAAGAAGGAGTTTTTTTCAATTTTTAGATAAAGCTTGCTAGAGCTAGGTGCATCATATTGGCTACGGCTATTATCTGCGTAAATGGTATACCATGAGTCAGGGTTTATATCACCATTGAGTTGATACCCCGCTTCTTGTTTTTGTTTATGTGAGTCATAGGCGAGTGTTAAAAGATATTTACCCTTAACTCTGCCCTTTGCAAAGAAAGCAATACGTCCTCGTTTATAAAACTTGTCAGTATCAATATCAGCCGATGATTTAATATTATCATTAATTGTTTTATAAGCGATTGTGCCTTCGGCAATTCCCACTAAAATCCATTCTCTGAGCTTTGGTTTTAGCCAGACTTTAATAGTTTTACTTTGTCTATCATTAAACTTTAATTCAAGCTTAACTTCACCAGACTGTGTGGTTGGGTTTAATTCGATATGTGCAATACCACCTTCTTCAATTTGGTATTTATAGCTTCCAGAAGTCGATTCTTTAAGGTTCAATTCATCTTTATCATTATCTTGGGTTTTTATACTAAATTGATTGTTTTTAATAGAGACATAGCCGTGTGTATTGGCTCGCATCGGGAAGCCATCTTCATCTTTAACGCGAATAGTAATAACTGGGATAGTTTTACCATCAGCGATGAGAATAGATCGATCCTTGAGGAATTCAGCAAAAGCTGGGTTACCTGAAAAGTGAATGTTATGCGTCTTTCTAGCAATCTCCTTGCCTGATTTATCTTTTAAGATTGCTAAAAGTGTGTTGTTTTTACGCTTAATATCAATATCTACACCGAACCAGCGTCTGATAGTTGCTGTACGTGCCTTATTAGTATTACTTCCATCATAGTTTAAGGGATTGACTTTGT
>JALSLM010000014.1 GCA_026988295.1 Thiotrichaceae bacterium | reverse complement strand
AATATGACCACCTTAAGAAAAGACTGGCTGAAACATCTCGCAGATGAGGCTGGCTATGATATTGGCTTAGTAGAACCTGGATTTGATGTTTTTTGGTTAGCACGAAACCAAGTCACTTTTTTTGATGATGCATTAGAAGCACTAAACAATCTATCAAAACACTATAAATTAGGTGTTATAAGCAATGGGAATGCCGATGTTAATCACATCGGAATAGGACATTTATTTGACTTTGTACTTTCATCAGAAAAAGCAGGTGTAGCAAAACCCCATAAAGATATTTTCCATCAAGCGATAGCTCTTGCAAAGGTTGATAAACATGAAATGGTTTATGTAGGTGATGACCCTGAACGAGATATTTTAGGCGCATTAAGCGTAGGTTTACACGCTATTTGGTATAATCCCACATTACAACCTTGGCCAGGTGGACAAACACCAACAGCAGTTATTCAACAATTAACTGAACTAGAAAATACAATAACTACTCTAAAGGTTTAATAAATACTATTATTTCTATACCACGGGATTTATTGATAAAGTGCTAATAAAAACATCCTGTGCCGTAGTGACCTCACGGCTCCAGGAATATATAAAAAAAGGGGGGGGATGGGTATATACAGCTATTTCACACCTAATTAGATGAACAATGGAAACTACGGATGCAACATAGTCAATTAAGTGACACTAGTGATCGTACTCGCGATGAGTGGATAGAACGCTTATGGATTTCAGATGACGAGGATGAAAAATCCCAGCTTATACACGCCATTGATCTGATGCTAAAAGTTGCATCTATTGATCGTGATAGCCATGTTCCACTGAGTCTTGATATCGCCGATATTTTACGCAACTTGCAGGTTGATCAAGTCACTCTAATTGCTGCTATTTTAAGTGATGTACGGCTTTCTGATAGTTATTCTGTTGATGAAATAGCAAAAATCTTCAGCAACACAATTGCCTTGCTGGTTAAAAATATGCGGTGGTTGCATAACTTCAAATCACCCTCAGAAAATACCACGCCAATTCCTGAACAGGCCGAGCGACTGCGTCGTATGTTGCTTGCAATGGTGGATGATGTACGTGCCGTACTCATTCATCTCGCTTGGCGTTTGCAACATTTACGTTTATTAAGCAATGCAGAGCCCCGTGAGCGCAAAGCCGTTGCACAAGAAACAATGGATATTTTTGCTCCATTAGCAAATCGTCTAGGCGTTAGCCAGCTAAAATGGGAAATGGAAGATCTATCTTTTCGTTATCTTGAGCCAATTACCTACAAAAAAATCGCCAAGTCTTTAGACTCAAAGCGATTAGAACGCGAAACCTATGTAGATACTTTTACTAAAATATTAAAAAATTTACTCGACGATAAAAAAATCGAAGCCGAGGTCTACGGTCGCCCAAAACACATTTACAGCATCTGGAAAAAGATGCAACACAAAAACTTATCAATAGACCAACTCTATGATCTGCGCGCAGTACGCATTATTGTTAAAGATGTCAATAGCTGTTACGGCACTCTAGGTATTGTCCATGAGAAATGGAAACACGTACCCGCTGAGCTAGATGACTACATCGCCAATCGCAAACCCAATGGTTATCAGTCACTACATACAGTAGTCATCGGTCCACAGGGTAGCTATGTAGAAATCCAAATTCGCACTCATGATATGAACGTCTTTGCCGAACTAGGTGTTGCCGCACACTGGCGTTACAAAGAAGGTGGCGGACAAGATGCAGCAATGGAACGCGTAGTAGGATCACTACGTCGCTTATTGGAAAGCAATGAAAATGACACCGAACTATTGGAAGATTTTCGCGCAGAGATCTTTCCAGATCGTGTTTTTGTACTGACCCCAAAGGGCGATATTCTCGATTTATCAAAAGGATCAACACCCTTAGATTTTGCCTATGCCATTCATACCAGCGTAGGGCATCGTTGCACAGGAGCAAAAGTGAATGGCGCAATAGCACCACTCGATAGGAAATTAAATAATGGAGACAAGGTTGAAATAATCACCCAGAAAGAAGAGCATCCGCGTCGCAAATGGTTAAATCCAGCATTGGGTTATATTGGCTCAGCAAGCTCCCGTGGAAAAATTCGTCATTGGTTTCGTCAACAAGACCATGAGAAAAATATTCAAGATGGTCAGGACATTCTTGAACAAGAACAGTATCGTTTAAACCTGAAAAAAATAGATTTAAAACCACTATTAAATCGTTTTCGACAGCAATCCGATAAAGAGTTTTTAATTGCACTGGGTCGTGGTGACATAAGCGTGACACAACTCACTGACGCACTCGACATACCCAAAAAAGAAGAAATTAAATACCGCAAAATTAGCGTAAAGAACAATCAGCACAATGATCGAGGCATACAAATACAAGGCGTAAGCAACCTTTTAGTAGAAATAGCAAATTGTTGCAAACCTGTGCCTGGCGATGGAATTATTGGCTATATTACCGTAGGACGAGGAATCACTATTCACCGTGATGATTGCCCTAATATTAATGAGAAGAACCTCGGCTCTGAAAAGTCAGCTCGCTTAGCTGATGCAAGCTGGGGAACAGAAACAACTGCATATACCGTAGATATTCAAGTGACAGGCTTTAATCAACCAGGTTTTATCAGCGATGTAGCAACTGTTTTAGCAAAAGAGCAGATCAATGTACTGAATATTAGTACTAAGCGAGGTAATACAGAATTAATATCAATACTGGAAGTCGCTATTCAAATAGAAAATACCGTGCAACTTTTTGAAGCACTCGAAAAAATTGCACAGTTACAAAATGTCATGGATGCCAAACGTATGAATTAAACCGTCAAAAACTGCTGTACTAACTCATCACTCAAGTCGCTCATCTCGCCCATTGCAACATTTTTACCACGCTCCATTATGCAAAAGGAATCACCAACCCTGCGAGCAAATGGCAGCTTCTGCTCAACTAACAATACAGTTATTCCCATTTCTGAACTGAGCTTGATAATAATATCACCGATCTGTTGTACTATATTTGGCTGAATACCTTCGGTTGGCTCATCCAGTATTAACATTTTTGGATCAATAACCAAGGCGCGCCCAATAGCAAGCTGCTGTTGTTGACCACCTGATAAATCACCACCACGTCGATTGATCATCTCCTTTAACACGGGGAACAACTCAAAAATATGTTCAGGGATTTTCTTTAAACCATCATCACGCGCAAATAAACCGAGTTCAAGATTTTCACCGACAGTGAGCTGCGGAAAAATTTGTCGCCCCTGTGGCACATAACCAATACCAATTCCAGCACGCTTTTCGGCTATTTCCTTTTGAATTTCGTCCCCATCAAAAATAATCGTTCCATCTCTTACAGCCTGCAAACCCATAATACACTGAAGCAAGGTAGTTTTACCGACACCATTGCGCCCCATTAAACAGGTACATTTACCTTTTTTTACTAATAAATCCAAATCCCATAATGTATGGCTTTCTCCATAAAACTGATTAAGTTTATTAATTTCCAGTATTTTGTAGTTATCACTCATTGCTTATCTCAATAGACCTTTATTCGTTGATTATCATAATTTAGGAATGCGCATGAAATAAATTAAGCAAAAAAGGCAAGTCAGAATGATCAAGTTATTCATACGCATTCCTAAGATAGCTTTCTCATATTACCTCATTCTTTTGAATCATTCTGATTTTTTGTATATCCAATAGACAAGCTGGAACTATCAATAAAAAAGTAGTAGTCTAGATTTCCTCAATTCTTTCGGGAAGATTAAGTTCAATGAAACAGTTACTGCTTTTCATCACACTATTAGCTCTCTCATCAACCATTTGGGCCAATACTTTTTTCTTCCAACAAGAAGCAGATGAGATAAATATTAATACAAACATAAATTCGACACATAAAAAGTCTCAAAACAAGCCTACAAATGAGGACAAACTCGATAGATTAACCACCCTTGACGCCCTAAATAAAATAAAATGGGAAGTTGGGCTAGTCTCTGCCGAGGCTTTACGTGAAGGCCTATCTGATTGGAACTGGGGTTCAAGTTCTTTTCATTTCGCACATGAAGGATGGTTAGGAGCCAAAACAAAAAGTGGTGGGGCAGATAAATTTGGTCATATGTATAGCTCATATATCATCAATGAAATATTTACTAAAAGACTAATGAAAAAAACCAACAATAAGGCCGCTGCCGCTAAAAAAGCAGCCCTATTCTCATCAAGCATTATGCTTTGGCTTGAGGTTGCAGATGGTTTTTCAAAATATGGATTTGCCTATGAAGATGTAGCTTTTAATACGCTTGGTGTCGGCTTATCTTATCTTAGAAACACTGTTCCAGGTCTTGATAAAAAATTGGATCTGCGTATGGAGTATCACCCAACACATAATAGTGATCGACCTGTCATTGATTACTCGGGCCAAAGAAATGTATTTGTCGTAAAACTTGGTGGATTTGATAAATTCAGAAGTACACCACTAAAATATTTGGAATTACAGCTTGGCTATCAAGCAAGAGGCTATACAAAAAATGATAAAAAATACTTCAAAGAAAAAAGTACTGAAGTGTTTGCAGGTATTGGTATCAATCTAACTGAAACAGTATTTAAACCCTTAAAGAAACACACAGATAATGCCCTTGTTGATTATACAGATACCTTCTTTCAGTATTACCAAGCACCAGATATTTATCTAAGCACCTCTATTCATAAAAGCACAGCACCTTTTAAATAGACTGCTCGAAGGGGGCAACAGAGGTTTTAAAGCGGTAGCGGGTTGAATCTGTGATTTATGACTTGATGTATTAGTGTAAATTAACCCAACTAACTATCGTACTTTGTCGGATTACGCTATCGCTAATCTGACCTACAAAAAACACAGATTTAACAGCCAAGCAATCACCCCCAAGCTTGGAAACGATTAAAAACTCTATGACTCTCTGCATTATAAAAAATGCAAAAATAGGGGGGGATGGGTATGTACAGGTATCTACAAATTTGTCTTATATCCATTAAACCAATATTGCTAGGAGGCTGTCTGAGAATAGGAG
>JALSLM010000013.1 GCA_026988295.1 Thiotrichaceae bacterium | reverse complement strand
ATTGCTTTAATGGGAATTTCTGATCCTATCCGTTCAGATTCAAAAGCGGCTATTGATCGTTTACATGAATTAGGCATAAAAACTGTATTATTAACAGGTGACAATAAAAAAACAGCACTCTCAGTTGCTAAAATACTTGGTATAGATGATGTTGTTGCTGAAGTCATGCCTAAAGATAAAATAAATAAAATAAAAGCATTACAGCAACAGGGCGAAATTGTGGCAATGGTAGGTGATGGCATTAATGATGCGCCAGCGCTAACACAAGCAGATGTAGGTGTCGCCATTGGTACGGGCACAGATATTGCTGTTGAAGCCGCAGATATTGCGTTGATGCGTCCATCTATTGAGGGTGTCAGTAAAACTATTGGCTTATCTAAAGCAACCATGAAAAATATCAAACAAAATTTATTTGGAGCATTTGTATACAATATAATTGGAATTCCAATTGCTGCTGGTCTTTTATACCCATTTTTTGGCATTTTATTAAGCCCAATCATTGCAGCAACTGCAATGAGTATGAGTTCTGTTACCGTCGTATCGAATGCATTACGACTTAAAAATGCAAAAATTTAAATTTTTTGTAAAAATCATGGATTAGATGCTTGACACTTTTTCATTACAGACTTAATATACGCGCCTCGTTGAGAGAGCACTGATGGCATGTGTTCTTGTTGAAACGAAGCGGGAATAGCTCAGCTGGTAGAGCACGACCTTGCCAAGGTCGGGGTCGCGAGTTCGAATCTCGTTTCCCGCTCCAAAATACAAGCCGTAGATCAAACTATTGATCTACGGCTTTTTTTTGGCTTAATTTCTTTAGAGTTTCTAAGCTTACAGGGCTGGGCTTATAGGGCGAAGCTCACCTCCAAACCACAAAGGACGAAGTTTACAGTCTCTCGGTGGTGGGGCTATCGATTAGTGAGCTATCGATTGGTGAGCGATTTCTTACTCAGGTATATCTACATTATTTATCCGACATGCTTGCTGTAGTGCGTTATGTAATAAGCAAGCGATAGTCATAGGACCTACGCCTCCTGGTACTGGCGTTATTGCTCCTGCTACTTTGCTGGCACTAGAGAACTCCACATCACCGACTAGTTTTGTGCCACCATCTGCTTTTTCTATGCGATTGATGCCTACATCAATTATGGTTGCACCAGCTTTTATCCAGTCACCTTTGATCATTTCGGGCTGCCCCACTGCGGCAACTATAATGTCTGCCTGACGACATTCATCGGCTAGGTTTTTGGTGCGTGAGTGTGCAATGGTTACGGTACAGCTTTCTTTTAATAGTAGTGCTGCCATTGGCTTTCCTACAATATTAGAGCGACCTACGACAATTGCTTTTTTGCCTGATAAATCGCCAAGATGATCTTTTAGCATCATCATTGAGCCAAGTGGTGTACAGGGTACAACACCTTGATTTGAGCCTATTGCTAATAAACCAATATTGGATAGGTGAAAGCCATCAACATCTTTTTCGACAGCTATTGAGTTGATAACGGCATGTTCATCAATATGTTTTGGTAGTGGTAATTGCACTAGAATACCGTGTACTGATGAGTCACTATTGAGTTGATCTATTAACTTGAGCAGTGCTTCTTCGCTGGTATCATCGGGGAGCTTATGTTCATAAGAGTTCATCCCTGCTTCTTTGGTTTGGATACCTTTATTGCGAACATAAATTTGGCTGGCTGGGTCTTCTCCGACCAGAACTACCGCTAAACCGGGTATAATGTCGTGCTGTTTTTTTAATAAGGCAACTTTGTGTTTAATTTCTTTGCGCAGGTTTGCTGAAAACTCTGTGCCACTGATTATTGTAGTCAAGCGGGATTCTCCCAGTTTAAGTTTATAAATTACGGGTTAAGACGGAACAAGCTCATTATATTATCATGCTAAGAATTTGCAGGGTAGAGTCCACCTTGTTGAATTAGTTTCTCAAAAATATGATTAAACTGATTGTTTTTCATGAGTTCTTTTAAGGATTCACTACTGTAGTAATAATTTTCACAAAGCTCTTGTATGTCTTTTAAGTATTCTTTCGGGAGGTTTACATGATGACCATCTGCAAAAAAGTCTAAGCTGTTATTTGCTTGATTTTTTATAAAGGCAAATCGTAGCCAGCTTTCACGTTCATAATCATATTGCTCATGGTAGCCTGCGATAATTTCATGGTTCTCAGGGGGGATTTCACCTTTGCTTTCAGTGAGATGTTTTCCTAAAAATAGATTAAGCTCAGCTTTTTGCTGTTCGATGCTATCAAGCATAAGGGATGAAAGTTTGTTTAAATCTGTTGCACTTATTTCACCTGGATTTTCTTGAGGCTCACGTTTTGCATCGGTGAAGCGTTTTGTGAATTGATTGTTTTTTGTGAATGTTTCTAGCCAGTTTTGTATTAAATCAACGGTACGTGGTGCTTGAAAGCCGACTGAAAATGTAAAACAGGCTCCTTCTGCAATACCATAGTGTGGCATATTAGGTGGCAGATAAAGCATATCACCAGGTTCTAGCAACCATTCTTCGTCTGCTTCAAACTCTTTTAATAAGGCAATGGGTAGATCGGGGATTAATTCTTTTGGGTAGTCTTCGCGTGTGATGATTTTCCAGCGACGCTTTCCTTCACCTTGAATTAAAAATACATCATAGTCATCGGTGTGCGGCCCAACTGTTCCTTGATCTTCTGCATAGCTGACCATTAAATCATCAATACGCCAATCTGGTATAAAACGGAATGGTTCGATTAAGTTTCCCAGTTCTGGAATATAGCGCTCTAAGTCATTGACTAAAAAAGTGCAGTGAGTATCGGGTAGGGTGGTGAAGTCTGAATCTTCAAAGGGGGCTAGCTTTACTTGCCAAGGTTTATTTTCGGGAGGCAAGCCGTGCTCGATAATCATGCGAGCAGGTGCATCGGTTTCTAAGGTCAGCCCTGCTAATTCTTCTGCCGTAAAAGGCATTTCAAAATCAGGGAATGCATTGCGAATGACTAAAGGTTTTTTCTGCCAGTAGTTGGCTAAAAAATCTTCGATGGATAAATCACCGAGTACGTTTGATTTCATTTGTTTGTCAATTCTCTAGTGTTTTATATCAGTGGGTTAAAGGAACCTTGATCAAGTCTACTCGAGCCAATCAGGTTCTCCTTAAGAAAAAGTTGTAAAAAAGGGGGGGGATGGGTATTTGTACATATTATTGGCTCTTATTCTTAACCGAAAAACATCAATACAAAGAGCTATGCAAAAAGCTATGCAAAACAAGGGGAATAGTTTGAATCTGCTACGCAATTATTCAAGCCTTGTCTGATATTGCTTCTTCAACAGTTTTATCACTGGCATCATCGGCTTCCCAGAGTTTTTCTAATTGATAGAAATCACGGGTTTTTGCCAACATAATATGTACAATAACATCATTAAGATCAACCAGTACCCATTCAGCAGAGCCTTTGCCTTCAATACCTAAAATATCGAGACCCACCTCTTTTGCCTTAATGCCGACTTCATCAGCAATTGATTTTACATGGCGGGTTGAATTTCCTGTGGCAAAGAATAAGACATCGGTAAGTGATGATTTTCCGACAACATTAAGGGAAGCAATATCGACTGCCTTCATGTCTTGAAGCGTGTTTTGTACTAGATCTGTTATTTCATTTAATTTCATTTGTTTTCTATCTTTTTAGGATGGTTTTTGGATGGTATTGGGTGGCAATAGTTAGCTAAGGAAAGCCTGATCAAGTCCAATTATTTTTAGCTTGCCAAATCTGCCGATATTTCCCACGAAGATCGGCGCAATAGAATAACTATTACGTCTCACTTCGTGAAAAATAGCGACAGATTTTTCTACGCTAAATTCTAATCGACTTAATCAGGCTTTCCTTAACGATAAAGCCGTTGTTTATTAATATACTTAGCAACAGATTTTGGCAATAAATAGGATGCACTATAGCCGTTAAGTAATTGTTTTCTAATCTGTGTTGCAGAAATATCAAATTGAGTGACTTCGGCAAAAAATATATTTCCTGCAATTTCTTGTTTAAGTTTTTCTGGTTTATCAGTCAAATAGGGTTGCGCCCATGTATCTGGTGAATATGTATAACCAGGTCGGGAGGATACCACGAGATGAGCCAATTTCAGAATAGTTTGCCAATCACGCCATTGAGTAAATGATTGAAACGCATCCAAGCCGACTATCATACACAAGGGAGTATGATTGCCAATTTCAGCACGAATTGATTTTAATGTATCAACCGTATAGGAAGCTCCATCACGATGATATTCTCTATCATCTAAGCTAAATCCTTTGATGCCATCAATTGCCAGTTGAGTCATATTTAAGCGATGTTCTGCACTGACTTCAGGTTGCCAACGATGCGGAGGTTTTGCACTGGGTATAAAGCGACATTCAGTTAATGAGAATTGCTCCATAATTTCTAGGGCAGGGCGCAAGTGTCCAAAATGAATGGGATCAAATGTGCCGCCGATTATTGCTATCATGCTAAGTGTTTAATGACGAATATGACCATCACCAAAGACGACATACTTTAATGAGGTTAATCCTTCAAGCCCTACAGGTCCACGTGCGTGAAGTTTGTCGGTGCTGATACCAATTTCTGCGCCCAACCCATATTCAAAGCCATCAGCAAAGCGAGTCGATGCATTAACCATAACAGAGGCAGAATCAACCTCTCGCATAAAACGTCGTGATTTTGTAATATCTTGTGTGATGATGCTATCAGTGTGTTGTGAGCTGTAGGTATTGATATGTTTGATTGCTTCATCTAAGTCGGCAACTATTTTTATCGATAAGATGGGGGCTAAATATTCAGTTGTCCAGTCCTCTTCTGTTGCCGCATTGCAATAGATAATTTCTTGTGTGGCTTGACAGCCACGAAGCTCAACACCTTCCTTGTCGAATAGCCCTTTTAACTTGGGTAATAATTCTTTTGCACGAGATTGGGCAACTAACAAAGTCTCAAGTGTGTTACAAGTACCATAGCGTTGGCTTTTAGAGTTGATGGTGACTTTCAAGGCTTTATCAGCATCGGCATCATCATCAATAAAAATA
>JALSLM010000012.1 GCA_026988295.1 Thiotrichaceae bacterium | reverse complement strand
GACAGCCTCCTAGGAGGCTGTCCGAGAATAGGAGTCGTAGCGAGGGAAAGCTGATTTGAGCTAGATTTTTCACCAATTTGAGGGGAATAGTTGTTCTATTCACCGAAAATTGGGGGGGAATATAGCCAATTTCAGCTTTTCCGCAGTAGACTCTCTATTCTCAGACAGCCTCCTAGTATCACAGCGTGTTGAGGAAAAAATAGGCTTTATAAAAATGCTATTAATTAAAACTCCCAAGTTTGGCTAACTTCTTCATTCTTCACGTTTGCCAAATCTGCCGATATTTTCCATGAAGATTGCCACAATAGAATAACTATTACGACTCACTTCATGAAAAATAGCGACAGATTTTGCTACGCTAAATTCTAATCGACTTAATCAGGTTTTCCTTAATATTTAATTTCTAATCCAGTTTTCTAATCTCAAACCTTCAATGCGTTCGAATTCTTTGGTGTTATTAGTCACAAGTATCAAGCTAAGGCTTCTTGCAAGTCCTGCAATATGCAACAAAAAAATGCAAAAAAAGGGGGGGATGGGTATATACAGGTATAAAAATCAAGTTCTTAGATTGTCCTGAATCCGTGAGGTCACTACGGCACAGGATAGCGCATATTAATCATACAGCGGCATAATCTTCTGCATGTTTAATCCAGCGGTCTATTAGTGGTTCTATGCTGTTAGGTGATTCTGTGATTATTTGTTGTGCGGCTTGTTGAACTTGGGGTAGAAGTTCTTGGTCTTCGAGTAGGTTGGCTATTTTAAATTGTAGTTCACCTGTTTGACGAGTGCCGAAGACTTCTCCTGGGCCGCGAATTTCTAGGTCGATTTGGGCAATTTCAAAGCCGTCGTTGCTATTGCGTAGGGCTTCTAGTCTTTTTCTGGCGTTTTGTGAGAGTGGGTTTTGATACATGAGTACACAGCTACTTGCCTTACTGCCACGTCCAACGCGGCCGCGTAGTTGATGTAGTTGTGCTAAGCCTAGTCTTTCGGCATTTTCTATTATCATGAGTGAGGCATTGGGTACGTCAACACCGACTTCGATAACTGTCGTGGCAACTAATAGGTTGATATTGCTTGCCTTAAAGTCAGTCATTATGGCTTCTTTTTCATCAGGTTTCATGCGCCCGTGAATTAAGCCAATGGTGAGTTCAGGTAGTGCTTCTTTTAATAGCTCCCAAGTTTCTTCTGCATTTTGACATTGCAAGGCTTCTGATTCTTCTATGAGGGTGCAAACCCAATAAACTTGTGCGCCATCGACACAGACATGATTGATTCGTTCGACAATTTCAGCCCGACGTGTATTGCTTATCACTACTGTTTTGACGGGGGTACGACCAGGGGGGAGTTCATCAATGACTGAATAATCCATATCGGCATAGGTGGTCATTGCTAAAGTGCGTGGAATGGGGGTGGCGGTCATTATCAGTTGGTGTGGATAAAATTCTGCCTGTTTGCCTTTTTCGCGTAAAGCAAGTCGTTGGTGTACGCCAAAACGATGTTGTTCATCAATAATGATTAACCCTAGATTTTTAAAATGTACATCATTTTGGAATAGGGCGTGTGTGCCGATTGCTAGTTGTGTTAGACCTAGCGCGATATTTTCTAGCGCATCACGTTTTTCAGCGGCTTTTTGTTTTCCTGATAATAGTGTGACTTTGAGTTTTAATGGTTTTAACCATTCGCTAAAGCTTTTGAAATGCTGTTCAGAGAGAATTTCGGTAGGTGCCATAATGGCCACTTGATAGCCTGCTTCAATGGCGTTTAGGGCGGCAGCGGCGGCGACCAGTGTTTTGCCTGAGCCGACATCACCTTGTACTAGACGGTTCATAGGTGAGGCTTGTTGCAAATCTTGATTGATTTCAGCAATGACTCTATCTTGTGCATTAGTTAGCTTAAATGGCAATGATTTGATTAGTTTTGCAGAGTATTTTCCACTTGTTTTTAAAGCAATGCCTGCTACTTGTTTTTGTTGTTCGCGTAGCTTTCTTAAACTTAAATGGTGGGCAAGTAGTTCTTCAAAAACAAGACGTTGTTGTGCAGGATGTGAACGTTCTAATAAGTCATTGGCTGAAATTTCTGAACTAGGTTGATGCAGGGTGAGGAGGGCATCTGTCAGTTCAGATAGTTTATATTGTTGAATAATATTAGAGGGGATTAAATCATCAAGTTTAGCAAGTTGTTTAAGTGCTTCGCCAACGAGACGCAATAAGCTACGTTGTTGTAGACCTTTGGTAGTAGGGTAAATGGGGGTGAGTTTTTCGCTTAGTTGCAGTGGCTCATCTGTTTTTATGATTTTGTATTCGGGGTGTACCATTTCACGGCTATGAGTGCCAATGCGAACCTCACCAAAACAACTGATTTGTGCGCCACGGCTGAAGCCTTTTTGTTGTGCATTGCTAAAGTGAAAAAAACGCAGTGTAATGTATCCGCTTCCATCTGAAAGCGTTACTGTCATCATGCGTCGATGTTTAAATATTATTTCAGAGTGTTCAACTTTGCCGACAATTAATACTTCTTGGGCGTGTTGAGTGCTGGCGATGGGGTAGACTCGGGTGCGATCTTGATAGCGCAGGGGCAGATGAAAAAGTAAATCTTGGACTTTCTCTATCCCCAGTTTTTCGAGGTTTTCGGCCATTTTAATGCCGACACCTTTTAATTCAGTGACTGATTGATTAAGTAGTTCAGACAAGGTTATTTTTTTGCTGTTTGGTGTGTTGTTTATTATGCTGTTTAGTTTATTGTTCTTCTGAATTGCTTACCGTGGTTTTGCCGCCTTTTTCGACAATACTATCTTCAGTGCCATTGATTATTTCAATAATATTCGTGCGGTGTCGCCAGTAAATCATGATGGTGATGAATAGTAAGCCCCCGAATAGCGGCAAAGAAGCCGTTACTATATAAAAATAAATAGGAGCAAGTAAGCTTGCAATTAGAGCTGATAGTGATGAAATATTAAAGATAAGTGCTGAAATTATCCAAGTTAATAAAACTACAATTCCGATAATCGGATTTAAGCCAAGAAAAACACCAAATGCTGTTGCAACGCCTTTGCCACCTTTAAAGCCATAATAAATGGGGTATAAATGCCCTAGAAAAGCCGCAATACCAATTAAAGCTAACCAAGCCCAATCTAAGCTAAATGCATGTCCAATTGCTACGGGAATCAAGCCTTTGAGCATGTCACCTAATAATGTTATGACTGCTGCTTTTTTACCACCATGACGCAATACATTGGTTGCCCCTGGGTTGTTAGAGCCGACCGTGCGCGGGTCAACCTTCCCAAGAATTTTACAGGTGATAATTGCCGCAGAAATTGAGCCAATAAAATAAGAGAGAATAATGAGAAAATAAGGCATGATAAGATTCAAATTAAATAGAGTGGGATGGAGTCTACTTGAAAGTGCTTTGTGTAACAACTTTCGACCGCTTTGGCAAACTCAACCGCTTTGGTAGTTTTAAGTTTAGGAATGTGAGCGTGTCTGAAAGAACTTAATCAGGTTTTTCTTAAAAATGGGTGAGTTTCTTATTTTTCTATGTCTGAGATGAAAACAATAAATATATCAAAAAAAGCGGAGCCACTCGTTGTTTTGCACGGCTGGGGGATGAACTCGTCGGTATGGCAACGGGTTCGTCCTGCGTTAGAAGCTAGTTTTAATGTGATATGGCTTGATTTGCCAGGTCATGGGGAAAATACTTTGATTAAGGCTTCATCATTGGAGCAAATTGTTGAATTTATCTTGCCAAAGATTCCCGATGGAGCGCACTTAATGGGCTGGTCATTAGGTGGATTGCTTGCTCAGGCGATTGCTCAGCAAGCTCCATTTAAAATTAAAACGCTGACATTGGTTGCGAGTACGCCACGTTTTTCACAGGCTGAAAACTGGCATCATGCTATGAGCCAAAGTGTTTTGAATACCTTTGCCAAAAATTTGCAGAATGATCCTGAAGCAACACTCAAGCGTTTTATTGCGCTACAGTTTATGGGAGTTAAAGACACGAAGAAAATCCAGCAAGAATTGATCAATGATGTGTTGTTGAGACAACGCTGGAGTCAAGGGCAGAATCAACAAGTGATTATGCGAGATAGGATCATTTTAAAAAAACAAAATGAAAAATCCCTAAAAAAGGGGGGGGATGGGTATGATGGGTATAAGTATTATTTAGATGCGTTAAAACTAGGGCTAGATATATTGACTCATGCAGATTTTCGTCAAGATAAGATCAGCATTCCTCAGCACTGGGTTTTTGCTAAAAAAGATAGATTAGTTCCTGCTGAAGTCATAAATGATTTGAAATTAATGCGCACAGATGCTCAAATCACGCTCCTTGAAAATGCTGGACATGCCCCTTTTATGACGCACCCTGATGAATTTACTGTTTCTGTATTATCCTTTTTAAAAAGCTACACCGAATATGCCAAATATGCTGGATAAAAAAGCTACACGACAACATTTTGAACGTGCTGCAAATAGCTATGATGCGGCGGCAGTGTTACAAGAAGAAGTTGCCCGACGCATTAGTGAGCGCTTGGATTATATTAAATTACAGCCTAAGCATGTTTTAGATGTGGGCAGTGGAACGGGTTTTTTAACTAAAGATTTGCTGAAACGCTACCCCAAAGCGCAAACTATCGCATTAGATAGTGCTTTGAATATGCTAAAAATATGCAAAAAACAGGGGGGATGGGTTAAGCATTTATTTAATACAGGAAAATTGGGCGTAGCAAAACCAAAAGCCGTTTGTGCTGATGCAGAACAGCTTCCCTTTAAGCCAGCGAGTATTGATCTGATTGTTTCTAGCTTAATGTTGCAATGGAGCAATGATCTTGCCAAAACCTTTGCTGGTTTTCACAGTGTATTAGCACCTAACGGTCTCTTATTATTTACTACTTTTGGTCCTGATACTTTAAAAGAGTTGCGTCAGAGCTGGGCAGAGGTTGATGATAGCCCGCATACCAGTGCTTTTATTGATATGCACGAAATTGGTGATGCACTTTTGCAAGCAGGTTTTATCAATCCAGTGACTGATATGGAAATGATAACCATGACTTATGCCGATGTGCGTCAATTGATGCG
>JALSLM010000011.1 GCA_026988295.1 Thiotrichaceae bacterium | reverse complement strand
TCTGTACTGTAGGGTTTAGGTGAGATATCAATCTACAGGTTTTATAGACCTGATTACTAATTTAAGAGGCTTAAAATGGAACAAAAGAAACTTGCAATCATCGCTACAAAAGGAACACTAGATTGGGCATATCCTCCTTTTATTCTTGCATCAACAGCAGCGGCTTTAGGCTATGAGGTTGAGGTTTTTTGTACATTTTATGGTTTACAATTATTGAAAAAAGATGTTGAGAGTTTAAAAGTTAGCCCTCTTGGAAACCCTGGTATGCCAATGAAAATGCCATTTGGGCCAGACTGGTTTAAAGATATTAATTGGAATATTCCTAATATTATTCAAGCCAATGTGCCTGGCTATGAGGCTCTTGCAACAACGTTGATGAAGAAAACTGTTGCAAATAATGGTGTAGCAACTATTGCAGAGCTTCGTGAACTTTGTCAGGAAGCAGAAGTTAGATTTCTTGCCTGTCAGATGACCGTTGAGTTATTCGGATTTAATGCTGAAAAAGACTTTATTGATGGCATCGACTACGTTGGTGCGGCAACATTCTTTGAGTTTGCAGGTGATTCTGATATTTGTTTATATATTTAAACTCATAAACCTGAATCAATAGCTTGCGTCTTATGCCGTAGTGACTTCATGGATTCAGGATAAAGTTAAACAATAAAAAAGCCGACAATTAGTCGGCTTTTTTATTATTTCGTTTCTTACTACCCATCCCCCCCTTTTTTTGCATATTTCTACCTGAATCCATGAGGTCAATGCGCGACCTCATGGGTTGAGGTTCTACTCAATAGTCTCTTTCCTGATCCATTTCTCCAGTACTTTTTTGCCTGCAAAGTGGATGAATAGCCATTGTGAATTATCATCACTTTTGGCTGTTTTGAGGATTTTCACTTTATCACCGACTATAAGATACATTTTAGTTCGCGTAGTTTCATCGGCTTTATCATAGAGCCAAGCTCTGAGTGATTTAATTGCTACTTGTTTCCCTATGATTGATTGAGTGATTGGGTTTTCTGGATTATTGCCTGAATTCCCTGTGCTTCCTGTATCAGCTTTAGTATTAGCTTCACTCGTAATATTAATCCACTGTCCTTTTTGTCTTGCCTTTAATTTGCCATCATACATGGCTTCAACATTAATGGCAGGAAGATAGTAGCGTCCTTTGTAGGAGGCATTGGCTAATAAGTAGAAGACTTTAGTTGTATCTTTTTTGAGTGAGAAATAATAATGCACACGATCATCGCGTATATCCCGATAATCATATTTCGCCTTGGTGAGTGTCTGCTCAGTCGTCGTGGCTATTTCCATGCCAGCTGCTACTGGTATAGTTAGTGCAATATTTTCAGCATTACGGTTGCTAGTATTGGTGATACTGACTGAAATACGAATATCACTACCTTGTAGCAAGCTTTGGCTTTTCATGTTATTCCAAACTTTATTATCTTCTTTATCACGCACGTCATAGTTAACCTCTAGCATTAGACCTTTTGCTATGCTTTGTTCATCACCAGCAACAGGTACGCCATGAGAGACTAAGGTTGCAAAAAGTTTGACACCACTGGTATTTTTCACACTGACATTAGCATCTGCCTTAGCAATTTTTATGCTAGATATTGGCTTGTCGCTATTGATTTCTGTAAGTGTGCCATCTTGCGTTAATACTGCGCTAAAGTGACTGGTATCACCACCAAGATAACGTGACACTGCCATTAATGCCCAAGCAATTCCTTGTGTATTTTGGTATTTATCACCACCCATTTCAGTTGCAATTTGCTCAAGTAGCTTGTTCGCATCTTGCTTCTTATTGAGTGTTACTAAGCTTTCAAGGCGCAAACCTAAATCACCGAGAGTAGAGCTAAAGGTTCGATCTACTTCTTTTACAGGTTTTACATCGGGTAATAAGCCTTGAATAAGTGCCTTTGCAGCATCGGGTTGGGCAGCTTTTTGATAGGCTGATGCGAGTAACCAACGTGCTTTTTCATTGAGTTTGCTGTTTTCACGAAGACGATTCATAGCTCCTAGTTGTGGTCGCCCTGCAAGTGCGAGAACAAAGAGACGATAGGCCTGTGTATGTGAGTATTGCTGGCTTCCTACCACATAGTTTTGAGCTTCATCTCGCTGATAATCTAGCCAGTCATTTAGTAGCTCTTGAGGCACTAGATAGCCTTTGTTTTTGGCTTCAA
Organism: Thiotrichaceae bacterium; assembly: GCA_026988295.1. Taxonomy (GTDB): domain Bacteria; phylum Pseudomonadota; class Gammaproteobacteria; order Thiotrichales; family Thiotrichaceae; genus Cocleimonas. The sequence goes on along the minus strand of JALSLM010000011.1, from coordinate 2,911 downwards.
TAAGGAATTGTCCTGCATAAATACTTGCCCAAGCGTTATTGTGACCATCATTTCCAGGCCAATAGCTAAAGTCTCCTGAAGCAAGTTTGAAACGCTGTAAACGCTCAATGCCTTTATTAATATGATGTTCAATTTTCTGCAATTTCTTCTTATCCAGACTCATAATATTAGATAGGAAGAGTTGTGGGAATACAGACGAGGTTGTCTGTTCCAAACAGCCGTACGGATAACGTAACAGATAGTTAAGACGCTTTTCTAAATTCAGCGATGGTACGGAAGAAACTTCCAATACGCTTTGATTGCTTCCTTCTAGGCCAAAGGCTTTCAGCTTATTCTCCCAGCTAGAATCAGGCTCTATAACTTTACTAATGGTTCTGCTAGTTTCCTGATTGGCACGCCGTACATTTAAGTAAATATCTGCTTCAGATTTTTGTTCACCCTTTGCTGTGGTAGCGATGGCAGTGAAATGTATATGTGCCTTGCCTTCACGATTATTTGCTTTAAGAGTGATAAAGCCAACTTTTTCACCCGTTTGAGTAAAGCTCACCTGTGTCTTAGGGTCGCCAACAACTGACATTAGATCATTTGTTTTGACGCTGATTTTGACATCTTTAATGCTCTCATCCATTGCAAAGATGGCGACGGGTACTGAAACTTCCTCTCCTGAGCCAATAACACGAGGCATACTTGCTTGTAACATTAACGCTTGGCGTACAAAAACACTTTCATTAGCTTTGCCATACGCACCTTTCTCACCTGCGACCAGCATGACACGAACTGCACCCAAATAAGGTGGTAATGTAACTTCATGCTCTGCCGTCTTACCAGCTTCAAGATGGAAAGGTCCCATAAATTTAACAACAGGAGGAAAGCGTCGTTTTTTGCTATCTTCATTATCAACTTCTGCTTCTTCACCACCACCGAGAGCTAGCATGCGATCTAGTTTTCCACCGTAAGCACCAATAACATCATCAAATAAATCCCAAGTTTTGATGCCTAATGCTTCTTTGCTATAGAAATATCTATGCAAGTTTGGTGTTTTAAAAGCGGTTAAGCCAAGCAAGCCTTCATCAACAATAGCTAGTGTGTAATTCATGGCTTTACCGCTAGATTCGCTTACGGTTATTTTTTGCTTTGATTCAGGTTTCCATTCTTCCGCTACCTTAATAACGGGTTTGAGATAAGTTGCAGGATCAGCAACTTCAAGTGGAATAATGCCGTAGAGACGGATAGGACGATCATTCTTTTTATCTTTGTGGGGTTGCAACAAAGAAACATGCACATAAGCATTAGGCGACATTGCTGCCGTGATGGGCACTTCAACCTGAATCTTGCTTTGTGCTTTAGTCGTTGCTCCTGCGTCACTTGCCGTAGATTGTTTGACGGGAGTGGCACTAGCTAGATCAATCCAGCGTTGATCTAGAATGCTACTGCCTGTTTCAATGGTTAGTAATGCGCGACCTTGTGTTGCAGCAGGTATTTGGATAATAGCTGTTTCACCAACGGTATAAGCTTTTTTATCAGAGAAAAGATTTAAGCGACTTGCGGCACCACTACCTTCTTCTTGTGCGCGACCTGCCCAGCCTGGCCAATCAATAAATACGACTTTGGCTGAACAATGACCTCCTTCGGTATCACAGGCTCTTATTAAATAGCGACCCCAAGCAGGATATTTTATTTCAAAATCCCAGCTTCCCTCACCATTGGTAGTTTTAATGGTTGATGACAAGAGTTCATTGCGATGTTCACCATCAATATATTGAGCAAGTGAATCAGCGGATGAATCCCACCACCATTTCCAGCCAATTTTATAGAGGCTAACTTTTACGCTGTTTAATGAAGTATTTTCACCTTTGGCTGTTAAGCTGGCAATTTTCACGGTATGTGTTTTGTCTGTGAGTAACATGCCTCGTGTAGCATCACCTTTAGGAAGCTTAATGCCAACATAGTTTGAGTAGGGATGATAATCTATTTTTTGGCTACTAATGCTAAATGCACCACCTTTTTCAAAGACTCTTGAGGTAAAGTGAGCAGCAAGCATTCCTGCTGCTTTGCCTTCTGGTTGAATGTTCTTTTTAAATTTGAGGTAGCCTTTAGCATCTAATCGACCTTCTAAAATTTTGCTTTCTTGGCTACTTAAATTTCGTGATGGATCATCAAAAACATAATCAGAAAAACGCCCAAATTTGGTTCTTTTTTTGCTAAAACGTACTGCAATGTCAGCTTTTAAACCACTGGCAGTTGCGCCATGTAACCATTGTGAAAATAGTGTTCCGCTAATATCACCTTCATCACCATAAAGTACTGCTTTATTTGCTTGTGTATCTACTTCAGTATCAAACTTGAGTTCTATTTTTAAACGATTGGGACGCACCGTTTCAATCATTAATGTTTTGCTGAAATTACTTCCACCTAAAAAGGCTTTTGCCATCCAGCGTCCTGTTTCTGCCTTTTCATTGGTTTTAAATTTAAAGGCATAAAAACCACCTACTGAATCTACACTGGTTTTGGTGTCAACGACACGACCTTGTGGGTCGATGAGTTTCATGGTGACGGGGTGTTTTTCAGGTAATTTTCCTGATTTATCCTGCATCACGAAGGTGAGAAAGATGTCATCCCCAGGTCGCCATACGCCGCGTTCACCGTAAATTATACCTTTAATGCCTTTTTTGACTTTTTGACCGCTGACATTAAATTGACTAATAGATAATGCTGTTTTGGCATTGAGTTTCAGATAAGCCGTATCGTCAAACTTTTTAGCAATTAGTAAAAAAGGTGTTTTTGATAGTTCAATGTTGGCAAAGCCAGAGCCATCTGACTTAGCTGTTCCAAGTGTTTGACCCTGAAAATTTCTTACTTCAAATTCAACGCCAGTTAGTGGTTCGGCGGTGCGTAAATCTGTTGATATTAT
>JALSLM010000010.1 GCA_026988295.1 Thiotrichaceae bacterium | reverse complement strand
GGATGTATAATCATGTTAGACCTTTTTCTTACTATCGTTTAGCATGTCCTGAAGAATTTCTCTTGCTTGATAGAGAGCATAACTTCTTTCTGGAATATGTCCATGATCACACGGGACTCGACATTTAATATTGTCTTGGGCGAGTTTAGTAATAATCCGCACGGGTGGTTTATGGTCAATCAAAAAGCCATCGACGACGGCTTCGGTATAGCTGTAACTATAAACAGGGTTGCCGAATATTTGCGAGGTGTGTAAAGCAGGTGTGGCGGTTAAGCCGATTTTGTAGGCATCAAAATATTCAATCACTGAGCGATATTTTGAGATGTAGTCGGCTTGGTCGCGGAACTTGACTTCGGTGTCGCTCATTTCTCGGTCGATGAGATAGCCTCGATGACATTCATCTATCACGATACAGTCATATTGACCAATACTGGGACGGTCTTCTAGTTTGTTGGCATAGAGAATGCGTTTCACCATGCCTTGTACGGTGGCGATGTGGACTTTGGTATCGGTGTCTGGCACTGCCGTTTTTAAGTCTTTTAAATCAAAAATATCCGCAAAGGTGTTGAGGTTTTCCATGCGGGTTTCTTTAAAGTCATCGGCTGCTTGCTCACCCAAAGCGGAGCGATCGACTAAAAATAAAATACGCCTAAAACGGTCTGATTTTAATAAACGGTAAACCAGTGCGATGGTGGTTTTTGTTTTTCCTGTGCCTGTTGCCATTGCCACTAAAGCGGTTTGATCACCTTGTCGAATGGAGTTTTCTACCGCTTTAATCGCATCAATTTGGTAAGGTCTTAAGGTAAAGTCGTAAGCAAAATCCATGTCATTTAGTTTTTGTTCGGATTCTGCAATGCTATGGCTTAGGTATTCTCTTATCTCTTCGGGTTTGTACCAACCTTGTAACGCTCTACGTTGATTAGTTGGCTCTCTGACATCTAAAAACCAGATACCGCTTTCTTGCTCTAGTTGTTTGAAGTATGGGTTACCATTGGTTGCAAAGGTGAGCGGTACTTTGTATTCGCCATTGCCCTTGGTATAGCTGGTTTCAATGATGGCAACACCTTGAGTATCAAATCCTTTGGCGTATCGCTTGGCTTGATCTATTGCACTATAGACGTTTTTGGATTGCTTTTTGGCTTCAATGACGGCAACGGGGGTTAAACCATCAAACAGTACATAATCCGCAGGGCCGCTGGCAGTTGGCCATTCGGCAATGGCTTTGCAGGTTTTGGGTTCGGGTCTTGCGCCTTTTGCATAAGTAATATTTTCGGTATCTGCTTGCCAACCTGCGTTATTGAGTTGCTGGTCTATTATTAGGCGCGTATCTGCTTCTGAGGGGTCTAGGGTGGATTGCGACAGTGTATTGAATAAGACAGTTTTGTCTTTTTCAGGTAATTGCTGGAAGGCTTCTGCGGCCTGTTTGTTGTTTTTCTCAAAGTTAGCAGTGATTTGGGTTAGCTTGGATTCAGCTTCTTGTGCGAGGGCTTCCCAGATTTCTCTTTCAGATGCCATTTCATCGGCGCGTTGTTTCTCAGCTTCTACTTTTTTTGCTTCAGCCTCTTTTAAGGCTTCTACAATTTTTAATCTTTGCGAGTCTTTTTGTTTTGCTCTTTCGAGTGTTTTGATTCTTTCTTCAAGTTCTCGAACATTTTCAGAAGGGTCAACTGGCTCAATAAATTTACCCGCCTTAAAGTTTTTTCCTGCGGCTTCTCCAAAATTGCGATGAAACCAGACTGATAGCATCCACGCATTTTTTAATGCTTTTTTTGCTTCGCGATGGCTTGATGAAAAGTTATGAACGGCTTCATTGCCTACTTTTCTAATAAAGTGGAAGAGGTCTAGTACGTTTTTATCAAGGCTTATTTGTTGGTGAATTTGATTGAGTAGATCAATCTGGCGATTTTGATCATTAGTCGATATGCCAATGCGTGACGCAATATCTTGTGCTAATGCTTCGGCAAGTTGGCGGACTTTGAATAGTGTGGTGTTTGGGTCGGGAATAAATGCTTGTTCTGCGGTTGCTCCTAATTGCGCTAATAGCGCATCGTGGGATGCTAAGAAATCAAAATTGGATTTTCTATCCAGCATTTAAGCGATATATTCCGTTAGTTTTATTTACGATTGTATAGAACCTGAATCCGTGAGGTCACTACGGAACAGAACGCAAGCTATTGATTCATCACGGGTTTAAAAAATACCCGCTTAACCTATGGGTGAAGCTAAGGCTTTTAAATCCCGTGCTAAACCAATATTTTACGCCCTGTTATCCGCATTGACCTCGCGGATTCAGGTAGAATTTAACACTTATAGCTTTTTAGTGCTAGCACTCTAATAATTTTAGTTTGATGGATTTAGAGCAGATTTTTAGATACCCATCCCCCCCTTTTTTTACATTTTTTGGGATTTAGCTAATACCCGAATCCGTGAGTCCACTACGGCACAGGTAATATGTAACTTCTGGTTTATTGTTGCAAGGGTTTTCATTGTTCTACTCTGAGACTTGATGATCTGGGATTTAAAAGGTATAACATAAGCTTTGAAAGTCTGATAGACTATTCTGCCCTTTTCGTGCTGTGTGAAGGCTTTGCCCTGAATCAGTGAGATTACTACAACTATAGTGAATAAGTTATTAATTTATCACGGGTTTAGGTTTTTCTTTAGTTGTATTGCGCTAGAAAGCACTTGATAAGTGCTTGATTAAACAAATATTTTTCAGAGGATTTATATGCATAATCATGCTTCATCAATAGCTGTGCCAGCTTTTAATAGATTGCCTTCAAAGCAAGGTTTATATGATCCCGCCAATGAGCATGATGCTTGTGGTGTTGGCTTTGTTGCACATATTAAAGGAGAGAAAAGCCATAATATTGTTCAGCAGGGCTTAACGATTTTAAAACGTGTTGCACATCGTGGTGCCGTTGGGGCGGACCCTAAAGCGGGAGATGGTGCTGGCTTGCTTATGCAAATCCCTGATGCGTTTTTTAGGGCAGAAGTCGATAATTTACCTCCAGAAGGTGAGTATGGCGTAGGGATGGTGTTCTTTCCTAAAGATCGCTTGCAAAGTAAAAAGCTTAGAAATGAGATTGAAAAAGCAATTGAGGATGAAGGTCAAAAGCTTATTGCATGGCGTGAAGTGCCTGTTGATCCGTCTGGCTTGGGGGAGAGTGTTAAGCCAACTGAGCCTTTAATTTATCAGGTTTTTATTGGTCGTGGTGATAGCACTGTTGATCAGGATGCCTTCGAGCGTAAACTTTTTGTTATACATAAATTAATTACTGCTCATGCCAATCATAATAAGGCAGAAATTGACGGTGTTGATGATTTTTATGTGTGCTCTATGTCAAGTCGTACTATCGTCTATAAAGGCATGTTGCTAGCAGAGCAAGTGGGTGAGTATTATCAAGATTTAATGGATGAGCGTGTTGTCTCTGCGATTGCATTAGTGCATCAGCGCTTTTCTACGAATACCTTTCCTACTTGGGATCTTGCCCATCCATTTCGTATGATTGCCCATAATGGTGAGATCAATACCAATCGTGGCAATGTGAACTGGATGGCAGCACGTCAAAGCTCTATGAAGTCTGAGATTCTTGGCGATGATCTGAAAAAAATCTGGCCAGTGATTCCCGAAGGACAATCTGATACAGCCTGTTTAGATAATGCCTTAGAGCTTATGGTAATGGGTGGTTATACGCTAACCGAAGCCATGACTATGCTGATTCCTGAAGCTTGGTTTAACAATAAGTTAATGGATGAAGATCGCTTAGCTTATTATGAGTATAACGCTGGAATGATGGAACCTTGGGATGGACCGGCTGCGGTTGCTTTTAGTGATGGTCGCCAAATTGGTGCTATGTTAGATCGAAATGGTCTGCGCCCTGCACGTTATCTGATTACTGATGATGATTTGGTTGTGATGGCTTCTGAGATGGGGGTACTTGATATTCCTGAAAAGAAAATTATAAAAAAGTGGCGTTTACAACCTGGTAAGATGTTTTTGATTGATATGGATCAGGGACGAATTATCTCTGATCAAGAGCTAAAATCTGACCTTGCTAATGCACATCCTTATAAAAAGTGGCTAACTGAAAATCAGATAAAACTTTGTGAAATATCTGGTGATACTGATCTATTGCCTCATCTTGATAAAGATGAACTATTAAAAAATCAACAAGCATTTGGATATACACAAGAATATATAAAGTTTCTACTCGAACCAATGGTAACAACGGGCATGGAAGGTACAGGCTCAATGGGGGCTGATAGTCCAGTTGCTGTGTTATCACATCGTTCACGTCATTTATCAAATTATTTTAAACAAAACTTTGCTCAGGTTACAAACCCACCAATTGACCCTATTCGTGAAGAATTGGTGATGTCTTTAGTGACTATGATTGGTCCTCGTCCTAATCTGTTGGGGCATGAAAATAAAGGCGATAGTATGCGCCTTGAAATCAAACAGCCAATTCTTACTAATGAGCAACTTTACAATATTCGCCATATTAATGATCATGCAGGTGATGCCTTTAGAACAAAAACACTAGACATAACCTATGATGCATCATTGCGTGGTGCGGGCATGAAAGATGCTATTAAAGCTTTGCGCTCTAAAGCAAAATCAGCAGTCAAAAAAGGTTACAATATTCTGATTTTATCAGATCGTAAAACTTCAGAAGATAGACTGGCAATCCCTGCTTTGTTGGCAACATCTGCCGTACATCACCACCTTATTAGAAAAGGTTTGCGTATTTCAACGGGCTTAGTCGTTGAAACAGGTTCTGCACTTGAAATACATCATTTTGCAACATTGGCAGGTTATGGTGCTGAGGCTATCAACCCTTGGCTAGCTCTTGAAACAGTCGATGATAATTTGGCGCATTTTGATCCTGAAATGGATAAGAAAACGGCACATGAAAACTATATTAAAGCCATTGGAAAAGGTCTCAAAAAAGTTATGTCTAAGATGGGTATTTGTACCTATCAATCTTACTGTGGCGCACAGATTTTTGATGCCGTTGGCTTATCATCCGAATTTGTACAAGAATACTTTACCGGTACGGCGACAACCATAGAGGGTGTTGGTTTAACCGAAATTGCACGTGAACAACGTCGTTGTCATTCGCGTGGTTATGGTGATAAGTTAATCTATAAAAAACATCTAGATGCAGGTGGTGATTATGCTTATCGAGTGCGTGGAGAAAAGCATGTCTGGACACCCACTACAATTTCACGTTTGCAACATGCAGTACGTGGTAATAATGCAAAAAGCTTTGCTGAATTTTCAACGGCAATAGATGAGCAGTCTAAAGGTTTGTTGACTCTTCGTGGTTTAATGGATTTTAATTATTCTAGTTGTCCAATTTCTGTAGATGAGGTTGAACCAGCTAAAGAGATCGTAAAACGCTTTGCAACAGGTGCAATGTCGTTTGGCAGTATTTCTTATGAGGCACATTCAACACTAGCCGTTGCCATGAATGCCATTGGTGCAAAGTCTAATACCGGTGAGGGTGGTGAAGAAGCTTCACGTTTTAACCCATTAGAAGATGGCAGCATGAATCCTGAGCGTTCTGCGATTAAGCAGGTTGCATCAGGTCGTTTTGGTGTAACTACAGAATATTTGGTGAATGCCGATGATATTCAGATCAAAATGGCACAGGGCGCAAAGCCAGGTGAGGGTGGTCAGCTACCTGGTCATAAAGTTAATGAGCAAATCGGACGTGTGCGTCACTCAACGCCTGGTGTGGGTCTAATTTCTCCGCCACCGCATCATGATATATATTCAATTGAAGATTTGGCACAGCTGATTCATGATCTGAAAAATGTTAATCCTAAGGCTCGTATTTCTGTCAAACTAGTATCAGAAGTGGGCGTAGGAACAGTTGCCACAGGTGTTACCAAAGCACATGCAGATCATATTACAATTTCTGGTTTTGATGGTGGTACAGGTGCATCACCACTCACATCTATTCGTCATGCTGGCTCACCTTGGGAAATTGGCTTGGCAGAAACACATCAAACACTGGTTTTAAATAAGTTGCGTAGTCGTGTTTGTGTGCAGGCAGATGGTGGTTTAAGAACAGGGCGCGATGTGGTAATTGCTGCTTTGTTAGGTGCAGATGAATTTGGCTTTGCAACAGCACCGTTAATTGCTGAAGGTTGTTTGATGATGCGTAAATGTCATCTTAATACCTGTCCTGTGGGTGTTGCCACACAAGACCCAGAGCTTCGCAAGAAGTTTACAGGCAAGCCAGAACATATTATTAATTACTTCTTCTTTGTTGCTGAAGAAATGCGTCAAATTATGGCGAAATTAGGCTTTAGAACAATTGCAGAAATGGTCGGGCAGTCGCAACGACTTAAAATGAACAAAGTAATAGATCACTGGAAGGCAAAAGGATTGGACTATAGCCGAGTCTTAACAAAGCCTGATGCTGCTTCGCATGATGATGAGCATCACACAATGACTCAAGATCATGGTATTGATAAAGCATTAGATAACGAGCTAATCAAACAGGCACAAGCTGCGTTGGAGAAAGCTGAAAAGGTCAATATTGATATTGCTATTAAAAACCATAATCGTACCTTTGGCACAATGTTATCAGGCCGAGTTGCAGAGAAATATGGGTTTGATGGCTTGCCAGAAGATACTATTTATATAAAAGCATCAGGCACGGCAGGTCAGTCTTTTGGGGCGTGGGTTGCTAAAGGTGTCACGCTTGAATTATCGGGCGAAGGTAATGACTATGTAGGCAAAGGTCTATCGGGTGGCAAGCTGATTATTTATCCTCCTGAAGATTGTAAAATCGAAAGCACTGATCAAAATATCATTGTAGGTAATACCGTTCTTTATGGTGCAATAGCGGGGCAAGCATACTTTAGTGGTGTGGCAGGTGAACGTTTCTGTGTGCGTAACTCAGGTGCAACCGCAGTTGTTGAAGGTGTTGGCGATCATGGTTGTGAGTATATGACAGGTGGCATCGTAGTCTGTTTGGGTGAGACAGGGCGTAACTTTGCGGCAGGCATGTCGGGTGGTTTTGCTTATGTACTCGATGAAGCAGGAAACTTTGATAAACTTTGTAATGGTGAAATGGTAGAGCTTGAGAATATTTCGACTGATAATGGGATAGTGGATACATCAGACTTCTTGCAAGCCGATGAAACACGTTTGAAGGCTTTAATCGAAAATCATCAAAAATATACAGGCTCGAAACGAGCGCAGATAATTTTGGATAACTGGGCTGAATATTTGCCCAAGTTTATAAAGGTGATGCCAGTCGATTACCGTAAGGCACTTGAAGATAAATTAGCTAACAAAGCAGCGGCATAAGGAATAGGGGACATATAAAATGGGAAAACCAACTGGATTTAAAGAGTACCCTCGTCAAGAAAGGCACTATGCGCCTGTTGAAGAACGCTTAGTGCATTTTCATGAATTTGTTATACCACTAAAAGAAGAGGAATTAAAAACACAGGGCGCACGTTGTATGGATTGTGGCATTCCTTTTTGTCATGATGGGCCCAATGGTGGTTGTCCTGTAAATAATCTTATTCCTGATTGGAATGATCAGGTCTATCACGGTGACTGGGAAGCGGCGCTGGATACCTTGCATTCAACTAATAACTTTCCAGAAGTAACAGGAAAAATTTGCCCTGCACCCTGTCAGGAATCCTGTACTTTAAATATCAATGATAATTCAGTCACAATTAAAACCATTGAATGTGCCATTATTGATAAAGGTTTTGAAGAGGGCAGGGTAAAGCCAGTTATAGCAGAACATAAAACAGGTAAAAAAGTAGCAGTTGTAGGTTCTGGGCCTGCGGGAATGGCAGCAGCTCAACAATTAGTACGAGCAGGGCATGAGGTTGTCTTGTTTGAAAAAGAACCTCGTATTGGTGGTTTAATGCGTTTTGGAATCCCTGATTTTAAGCTTGATAAAAAACTGCTAGATCGTCGTATGGAGCAAATGGCAGCCGAAGGTGTTGAGTTTAAGACTGATACCCATATTGGTGTTGATATACCTGCCAAAGACTTGCTGAAAGATTTTGATGCTGTTGCACTCACAGGTGGTTCTGAAAAACCGCGTGATTTACCCATCCCTGGACGCGATCTAAATGGTGTTTATTATGCAATGGATTTTCTTAAAGCAAATACCAAATGGGTGCAGGGTGTTCATGGCGAAGATCAGGTAATCTCTGCTAAAGACAAACACGTTGTCGTTATAGGTGGCGGTGATACAGGCTCTGATTGTATCGGTACATCAACTCGCCACGGTGCGTCTTCGGTAACACAACTTGAAATTATGCCGAAACCACCTGAGAAAGAAGACAAAGGTTTGGTGTGGCCTGACTGGCCGAATAAAATGCGTACATCAACTTCTCAAGAAGAAGGTGCTGAACGCATGTTTTCTGTTGCAACCAAAGAGTTTATTGGTGACGAAAATGGTAATCTTAAAGCCATTAAATGCATAAAAGTAGAATGGTCACAAGACGAGAATGGTCAATGGCAAATGAATGATGTCGCTGGTTCTGAATTTGAATTAAAAGCAGATATTGCAACATTAGCAATGGGCTTTGTGCATCCTGTGCACGAAGGAATGCTTGAAGAACTCGGTGTAGAGCTAGATGAACGTGGTAATGTAAAAGGTGATACTGAGGGTAAAGATGCCTACTTTACCTCAATGGATAAAGTCTTTGCAGCAGGTGATATGCGTCGTGGACAATCTTTAGTTGTCTGGGCAATTCGTGAAGGCAGACAGTGTGCGCACAGCATTGATCAGTACCTAATGGGGTATACATCTTTACCAAGATAGATATAGAGCTGTTTTAATCTATACC
>JALSLM010000009.1 GCA_026988295.1 Thiotrichaceae bacterium | reverse complement strand
ACAGATATTGTTGCAATTGGTATCACCAATCAGCGTGAAACAACCATTCTTTGGGATAAAAAGACAGGGAAACCCATCTATAACGCCATTGTTTGGCAAGATCGACGTACCGCTAAATTTTGTGAGACCTTAAAAGAAAAAGGTCATGAAAGCTTGTTTTCAAAGAAAACTGGGCTATTACTCGACCCCTATTTTTCAGGGACTAAAATTAACTGGTTATTGAATAATATTGAAGGGGCTAAAAATAAAGCACTGAAAGGTGATCTACTTTTTGGGACTGTTGATTGTTGGCTGTTGTGGAACCTGACTAAAGGGAAAACTCATGCTAGTGATGCTACAAATGCATCAAGAACACTGCTTTTTGATATAAAACAGCAACAATGGGATAAGGAGCTACTTAAGCTGCTGGATGTTCCAGAACAAATTTTACCTGAAGTTAATGACTGTGCAGCTGATTATGGAATGGTCGATGCAAGTTGGTTTGGCTCTGAAATCCCCATTTATGGAATTGCAGGTGATCAACAAGCAGCGACTCTCGGTCAAGCCTGTTTTAACGCTGGTATGATGAAGTCAACCTATGGAACGGGTTGTTTTGCGATGTTAAATACAGGTGATAGTTTTATACCCTCATCCAATCGTTTGCTAACAACTACAGCTTATCGGCTGAATGGTAAAACTACCTATGCACTTGAAGGTTCTATTTTTATTGCTGGTGCAGCGGTGCAATGGCTCAGGGATGGCTTGGGAATCATTGAAAAAGCAAGTCAATGTGATGCAATGGCAGAAGCCTCTGACCCTAATCAGTTTGTTTATCTAGTCCCTGCTTTTACAGGAATAGGTGCTCCCTATTGGGATGCTGAATCACGAGGTTTATTATGTGGTTTGACACGCTCATCAGGTCCTAATGAAATTGCAAGGGCGGCTCTTGAAGCAGTGTGCTATCAAACAGCAGATTTGCTTTCAGCAATGAATAATGATTGGCAGGATGCCATAGGTGTTAATAACAACCCTCTTGAAAATAAAACAGTGCTTCGTGTAGACGGTGGTATGACAGCAAGCAACTGGACGATGCAAATGCTCTCTAATATTTTAAATGCTCCAGTAGATAGACCAGAAATATTGGAAACGACCGCTTTAGGGGCAGCATGGTTGGCAGGTCAATTTGCAGGTGTCTGGGATAATGCAGATGGTTTTGCAAAAAGTTGGCACTTGAATAGAAAATTTACACCTGATATGCAAGACAAAGAAAGAGAAGAAAAAGTAAATGGTTGGAAAAAAGCCATAGAAAGAACAATTTGCTAATATACTCTACTTTGTAGGTTAGTGCTGAGCTTGCGAAGCCCAACAAGTTTTGCAATGTTGGGCTTCGTACCTCAGCCACAACCTACAGAAGTTTTTTAGTGTTGGCTAAACCACAAAGAACGGTTTGTATAAAACAAAAAATGCCACGTGACTTGAACTCATCACGTGGCATTTTTTTATTGGGAGACTCTCTATTCTCAGATAGCCTCCTAGGAGGCTGTCTGAGAACTCAGATTGAAACGAAAATGCCAGAAACATTATAAGGTGAGTTTATCAAAAGAGGCGAATAGTTGTTCTATTTAACGAATTTGATAAGCTCAGATTATGATGTTTATGGGATTTGCAGTCAATTCTTAGCTCTCGGACAGTCTCCTAGTCCTAAGAAAAAGTTCTAGGGTATAATATTAATCGCAATCATTGCCCAATCAGTATTACCATTAGGGGTAGAAACACCATACCAAACATTTAGGATGCCAGTGTAACTACCACTAGATACATATTCTACCTTGCCATTAACGATAGAAATTGATCCTGTCCAAACATCGTCTACAGCAAATAGAGTAAGGTTTGAGCCAGTGTCATTTGCAAGAGCATCAATAGTGACAGTGCTTCCTGATTTTACGGTAGCAGTATCATTATTAGCAGTGACTGTTCCACCACTATTAGCAGTTACGGTAATAATTAAATTCCCCCAAGTTGTTTGACCTGAAGAATCTACTATTTCATACCATAGATCTTCTGTTCCTGTATAACCAGGGTTTGAGGTGAAAATAAGCTTACCATTTGAAGTGCTCATAGTTCCATTTGTAGGTTGATCATACCAGCCTATAGTGATGCCATTTCCAGTATCATTTGCTAATACATCAATTGTTGTAGCAACCCCACTGACTGCTGAGACTTCGTCTTTATTTGCTTTAAGTGGATTTTGTGGAGTTGTAGATGTTACTGTGACCGTAACAAGTGCCCACTCCCAATTTCCATTTGATGATATGCCATACCAGAATGCATCAGTACCGCTAAATCCTACGTTTGGAGTATAGTTTAATTTACCATTAATAATAGCAGCAGTCCCATTATTTGCAGGATCAACAGCCTCAAGAACTAAATTAGACCCAGTATCATTTTGCAAGACATCAATAGTAACCATTGATCCATTTGATTGAGCTGTATCATTATTAGCTGCAAAAGGTGTTCCCGTATTTGACTGAATATCATCCAGATCAATGTAACTGCCCTGAATAGGTATTCCACCCGTATAAAGTGAATTTACAACAAGATTACTACTACCATTGGTTGGGTTATTAAATACACCATTCAAATCAATTTTGTAGAAAACGCCACCATCAGTAAAGAAGTTGTAATAGTAATCTTCATTCTTGTCTACATAACAGGTATGTGATGTATAGGTGTTAATTAATCCTTCTCGGGTAAAAGGTAGGTTTATCCAATAATAGCCAATGGGTCTTTCAGAGTTAATATACCGAACCGTTCGGGCTACGGCACCAGCTCCTCTGCTAAAAGTGTCACCATGATGGCTTGCAATAGCTACATCATTCTTTGCTGAGAAACAAAAATGACCTACCCCTGAACGAATTCCAATATCAATATTATTAGCTATTTTCCAGCGATTAACGTCAACCACACTTACCGCACCACCTGCCATAGGCACATAAAGGTGTTTATTGTTTGGCGCAAAATCAGCATTATGTCCGCCTGGAATACCAGGGTAGAAACAATCAATAGGGAAATCATTAAACGCATCTTGCGCAGGGCTACGAGTAATGCCTTCACTTGCAAACAAGGCGTTATAACGATTTTCTCTATCTTGACTGGGACCTGTTAAGGCTTGTGAGAAGGTGCTTCGATAAATACCAATACAAGCATTTAAGATTCTATCTGCTTTAGCTTTTGGCAAAACTTGAGTACGTTGTAAATCCATGCGATTTACTAGTTGTAGCCCATTGTTTGTCAGTTTCATTTTTAACAAAGCATGGGCAATACCACCATTATAATCAGTTGTTGAATTAACATGCTCACCTTCTTCTACCGCATAAAAATCAGCTTGCTGATTTACAGGAAGGTTTGTTCTATCGCGTGGAACAATCTGATGAACTGAAGAGCGTGTTGGTAGATGATTAAGCAGTGTGGCTTGAATTTGATTGCCAACCTTACTAATTCTATAGGTGGATATTTGTTTGTTTGATCTATCAACAATAGCAGCTATATCAGCGGTTAGCCAATATGGGTGACCACTTATTTGATCACCACCGTGTGAGTTACCCACTCTAGCACATTGGTACTTTGTTGCGCCTGCAATTGTATTTGAGTCAGCGTGGCTTAATAACTGCGTACCATCAGTTAGGGTGCAATCAACATTTTCACCAATAGTACCCACTACATTGTCAGTAGTAACATCAATAAATGAACCCATTGGTCGGTTTTTAGCAGCAACTAAAATAATATTGTATTTTTTATTGAAAGCATCACCAGAACGGGGTTTATGAATTAAGTCAATTTGTTTAGTTACCTGCATTGAGGTATTTCCACTTTGATCTTTTCTTAACTCAAGAACATTCACAAAGCCTGACTCTTTGGGCATACCATAAATCTTGCTATTGAAACCATTATCTGCATGATGGCCTTTTAATCCAGGCACAGTGGCAGAGTTAACGAGTGTCATTGTATCAAGATCTATTTCAAGTATACGATTTCCCGTGGGAGTGGTTGGGCTTGTATTATGCTCATCTGCATAATAGGCATGTATAGGACCTGCAAAAACCGCCTGTGTTGTTGTGATACCTGCAACTATTGAAACAGCGGTAAGCATAATCGAAAGCCTCGCACTTGGCTTTTTCTTTTGGTCGTGGGGTTGTGGTAGATGCTTCATGTATATTCCTTTCCTTGTGTGACAAAACAATTATTTTTTTTTTAACGAATTTACTCTTCGTTTTATATGGCTGATATTATTTGTAAGAGAGTTAAAAGTATTACAACAAACGATAAAGGGAGGGATAAACTTGATGAGTGATGTATAAGGGCTTGAGGTACTATAAAAAATGTAAAAAAAGGGGGGGATGGGTATTTACAAGTTTACTCGAACCTATCAATACATCCTTGATTGAAATGTTTAGCTTAGAAGTAAAACCCTAATCCCCAGATAGAAAACACGATGATTGTACAAGCCTTTGATTCCATGTAATATCCCGAAAATACTCGATTAACCTACGGGTGAAACGATTGTTTTTCGAATATCCTATGAAACCAAATACTTGCACTCTCGTTTGCGTTTCTATCTGAGGATTATGGTAAAAATTCTGCATCATGCAGTAGAAATATTTGTAAGTTAAAAAGAATACTGTACATACAACCCATCCCCCCTGTTTTTTGCACTTTTTTTACTTGTTTCTTGAATCCGTGAGGGACAGCATCTTGATTGAATTGTGGATACTCTGAAGTGCTTTGTAAGTATTTGATTATAAATATAAAATGTTAAATTGTGAAAATATTGATGAAAATCAATGTTTCTTTCTGTGGTAAGACTTAGTCTGGCTAGATGATGATCTGTCGCTAGGAGGAACTCTCTATTCTCAGATAGTTTCCTCAGATCAATAAGTTTAGGTGAAACTATGAATAGTACCCGTTCTATATCTTTTTCTAAAATAAGTCTAAAGCCTTTATTGTTAAATGTTTTGGTTTTTTTTATTGTATTAAATTTCACATCAAATGCTTGGGCTGAGCATTCTGATACTGAGAAAATTGAAACGGGTATTTCTGAATATAAAAATATTGGCGAAGGTCGCCAAGTTTCTAAGAAAAAATCAGCATCTACGACAGATCATAGTCAGTTAGAAGAGCTAAAAGGTCCTTTTTTTAGTGGTCCTGAAGTCACTAGAGCCTGTTTAAAGTGTCATAACACTGCGGGGCATCAATTCAAAAAGAATAAGCACTGGACGTGGGAGTATAAAGACACTGAAACAGGGCAGATGCTGGGTAAAAAACATTTAGTCAATACCTTTTGTACCAATGCGCGTGGCAATGAGGGCATGTGCGCCCAGTGTCATGCAGGCTATAATTGGAAAGATGATAACTTTGATTTTGACAATGAAGAAAACATGGATTGTTTAGCTTGTCATGAATCAACAGGTAAATATTATAAGTTGCCCCCAACTAAGGGGAATAAATCTTGCTCTGTTATGTTTGAAGGGAAAAAGCCGATTGACTGGGCTAAGACAGCACAAAGTGTGGCTATGCCAGGTCGTACAAATTGCGGTAACTGCCATTTCTTTGGCGGTGGAGGGGATAATGTAAAGCACGGTGATTTGTCTTCTGCCTTATTTAATCCTGATAAAGAGCTTGATGTTCACATGGATGCCAAGGGGCTAAACTTTGCCTGTGTGACTTGCCATGTGGGAGAAGGGCATGAATGGGCGGGCAGCCGCTATAAGATGGATGTTGCAGGCAAGCATGATATGCCAAAACCTGGTATGAAACGTGAGGTTGCTAGTTGTAAATCTTGTCATTCTGATTCTCCTCATTCTGTAGCCTCGGTTGAGGGCAATAAGCTTAATAGTCATACCAAGAAAGTGGCCTGTGAGACTTGTCATATTCCCACCTTTGCGCGTGGTGGTGTTGCCACCAAAACAGATTGGGATTGGCGCACGATGGGCAAGCTTAAAAATGGTGAAGGCTATAATGAAGAAGGCTATACCCAAGGTAATGGCGAGCATCGACACACTTATAAATCCATCAAGGGTGATTTTAAGTATGCTGAAAATGTAAAACCCATGTATGCATGGTTTAATGGCAAAATGAATTTTCTGACGATTGATCAGAAGTTTGATTCTAGCAAGCAACCTATTGAAGTAAATCACTTCAAGGGTTCTTATGATGATCCTGATTCACGCATTTATCCATTTAAACAAATGCGTACCATTCAGCCCTATGATAAGGGCAATAATACCCTCGTTTATATGGAGCTTTGGGGCGACAATGACACCTCTTTATGGGGGAATTATGACTTTGGAAAAGCCATTAAAGTAGGTATGGAAAAATACAATCTTCCTTATAGTGGTGAATATGACTTTATTAAAACAGTTTCGTATTGGCCAATAAACCACATGGTAACCACTAAAGACAAGGCACTAGCATGTGAAGAGTGTCATGCAAAAGAAGGGCGTTTAAAAGACTTGAAAGGTTTTTATATGCCAGCAACTGGGCAGTATAAATTACTTGATCTTATCGGTATCTTGTTAGTGCTAGGTACCTTAGGAGGTGTGTTGCTTCATGCCTTGATTCGTGTAATAACAAACAAGAAGAGGAGCGCATCATGAACGGACAAATGCCAACAACCCCACATACAATTCAAGTTTTTAGAATTTTTGAACGTATTTGGCACTGGAGTCAGGCAGCTTCAATTTTTATTCTGGTTTTTACTGGTTTTGCTATTCATGGTACTCATCACCTGATGAGCTTTGGTACGGCAGTTACCGTGCATACAGTGGTTGCACTTGCGCTATTGTTGCTTTGGGCTTTTGGTACTTTTTGGTTGTTTACCACGGGTCAGTGGCGACATTATATTCCCACCACTAAAAATATGCTTCAAGTAGCACGTTATTATGCCTACGGTGTTTTTAAAGGTGAATCACACCCGTTTCATAAAACCTATCGAAACAAGCATAACCCCTTGCAAGCTCTGACGTATTTGCTTTTAAAAGTGGTTATTTTCCCAGGAATTTGGATTTCAGGTATCGCTTATTTGTTGGTTAGTTTTGATTTGGGGGGCTTTTTAAGCTTTATCCCTTTTGAGTATATTGCTTTTGTGCATGTGGTTTCTGCCATTGCCATCATTATTTTTGTGATTTTACATCTTTATATTTTAACGATTGGTGGCTTTAAGCATCATGTTATGCCGATGATTACAGGTAATGATGAGGTTGAGCTAACCGTTGAAGAATGGGCTTATTTAGAAGCAGATGAGTCGAGTAAGATTATTGATTAATGGGTGTTAATGGGTGTTAGCGGGTGCATTGTTTGTTATTTTCATGTCATGTGATCAAGCTATAAGCAATCCACCACATAATAATGCCGATTAGAGTATTGAGAATTTTCCAAGCTACTGGTTTGCTAAACAAGGGTATCAAGAACCTTGCTCCATAACCTAAAGAAAAAAACCAAATAAATGATGCACTTATCGCCCCTAGAGTAAAATACAATCGTTCTACGTTTGCATAGGGGGATGCGATGCTACCTATCAATAAAACAGTATCAAGATATACATGTGGATTAAGAAAGGTGAGGGCGAGTACCGTGCTAATAATAACTTGAGTTTTTTGAGTTGTATTTGTAGTAGCAGCATGTAAGGTTTGATTGCTAAGTGCAGAGCGAAAACTCAATATACCAAAGATAAATAAATAGACAGCACCAAACCAAGTTATCGCCTTTAACCACTTGGGATGATCCTCAATTATTTTGCCGATACCCGTTGTGCCGATACTTATCAGTAGAGCATCAGAAAGTGCACAAATCAGACAAATAATAAAAACACGGCTGCGTAATAAGCCTTGTTTTAGCACATAGGCATTTTGCGCACCAATAGCGATGATTAGGCTACCTCCTAGAAGTAGCCCTGTAAAAAAGATATTAAACATTTATATTACCCATCCCCCCCTTTTTTTACACTTTTTATAATGCAGAGAGCCACAGAGTTTTTAATCGTAGCTAGTCTTGGACGTAAGGTAAAAAAGTTACGCATCAATTCTGCTAAAAATATTGATTAACAACTTAAGGCGGGACAAACTCATCGTAGGTTGGGTTAGCTTGCCGAGCATAGTGAGGTAACGTAACCCAACCTACAATTTAATTAAAGTATCGTCTCATTTTAAGTTGATAACCAAAATGTTGATTAATGGTAGATTATTATGGATGTCATATTGTCTTAGTCTTTTTATTTTTTTTCGGCATTCTCTATTGAATCCCAAAAATCACTATCAAGTTTTTTAATTTCAATAGTTTGTTCTGTTTGCATTCCTAAGCTGTATTGGTAAATGTACTCAGCTAATTGATTGCCATCTATTAGTACAAGTGTTGTAGTGCCATTGAGATTTTCAGCATATTCAATTGCGCCTTTAGAATATGATGAGGTTGTTATAAATACACCTTTGTTGGATTGAGCAACCGCTAGTGCACCAACAAATTTCTGAACTTCTTCTCTACCTACGGTATTTTTTCTTGTATAGCGTTTAGCTTGTATATGAATTCTACCAAGACCAAGAACATCTTCTTTTATGATGCCATCAATACCTTTATCATTTGAGTATTGTGTAACCTCTCCAGCTGCTTTTACCTCACCACCATAACCCATTTTTTGTAGTAAGATAACAACTAATTTTTCAAACTCTCTTGGTGATTTGTCTAAAATAACATCAATTATTTCATTGTAGATAGATAGCTGTATTTTTGAGAATGAATCATATAGCTCTTCTTGAGGAGTGAGATCTGCATTAGTGATTTTAATGCTTGATGTTTTTTCTTTTTTTTCAGGTACTCTTTGTTTAATTTGTGCCTCAATAAAGGCATCAATGCTTTCAGGTATTTTTAGTTTTTCTTTGCCTATGCCGCTAATTTGATAAGTTCCACGTTTTGGTTTTTGTACCAAACCAGCCATATTCATATAGCTTAAAGCCCAAGAAATTCTGTCATAAAATATCTTGCCGTTGCCTGACTCATATTTTTGAGATAGCTCATCCTCAGTTAAACCAAACTGCTTGCCCAGAGGAGCCTCGAACTCATTAAGTTTAAGTGAGTCATACTCTGAGAGTAATTTAAGAGCTGGAATCCTTATCTTGTCATGTTTAGGTATTGTCATATTTTATTTTTCTTGTGCTTTATTTAATAAAAAAGGATATCCATCAAAGCAAAGTTGTTTGAGTGCTACCCTTCGCGCATCATATCTAGCATTTGTGCTGCACTCATTGATCCACTCATATTGGAGCCTTCCAGCAGGCTATCGGCTAAATCACGTTTGTGTTGATGCAGTTTTACTATTTTTTGTTCAATGGTATTTTCTGCAACCAGTCGATAGATGGTAACGGGGCGTGTTTGACCAATTCGGTGAGCGCGATCTGATGCTTGATTTTCAACGGCTGGGTTCCACCAAGGGTCCATGTGAATAACATAGTCGGCGGCAGTTAAGTTAAGCCCTGAGCCACCTGCTTTAAGGCTGATTAGAAAGAGTTCACCTTCACCGTCTTGAAAAGCATCTACGCGGGCTTTTCGTTGGGCGACGGGGGTGCTGCCATCAAGGTATTGGTATTTTATGCCACGTTCATCTAAGTATTCTCGAATTATAGAGAGGTATTTCACAAATTGGCTAAATACGAGAGCTTTGTGGTTGTTTTCGAGCAGCTCTTCGAGTAGCTGACCAAAGCGATCTAGTTTGCTACTACTCAAGGTGCTGTCTTCCATAACTAGCCTTGGATGACAGCTTGCCAGACGCAATTTTGTGATGGCTGCGAGTACTTTTAAATGGTTGCCACTTTGTTGTTCTTCTGTGTCTTTTGCTAAGGAGTCGAGGGCACTGCTACGAACGGCTTCATAGATTGCACGTTCTCCTTCACTTAAGGGGATTTCTACGGTGATTTCAGTTTTTGGTGGTAGCTCATCTAATACTTCTGTTTTGGTGCGGCGTAATATAAAGGGTTGGATGAGTTTTTTAAGGTGCTGACGTGCATCAGTATCATTATCTTTTTCGATAGGAACAATAAAGTGCTGCATAAATTGTTGCTGTGTGCCGAGCAAGCCTGGGTTTAGAAAGCGGAAAAGACTCCAAAGCTCACCTAGATGGTTTTCGATGGGTGTGCCTGTTGTGACTAATTTAAAATCAGCAACTAGCTGATGTGCAATTTTTGTTCGTTTGGCATTGATATTTTTAATGGCCTGTGCTTCGTCGAGTACAATAGTTGCCCAGTGTTTGTCGATAAATTGTTGGCCGTCTTGCTGAAGCAGTCCATAACTGGCTATTACCACGTCAAATTTACCCACGCTATAGAGTAATTCTTGGCGGTTTCCTTCACGGTAAAAATGCGGTTTGAGGGTCGGCGCAAATTTTCTAATTTCAGATTCCCAGTTATTGCTAACTGAGGTTGGTGCAACCACTAATACTGGACCTTGGTTGGCTCTTTCAAGTAATAAAGCCAGTGTTTGAATGGTTTTTCCTAGTCCCATATCATCTGCCAAACAAGCACCCACCCCCCATTTTGCAAGGCGACTCATCCAGCGAAAGCCTTCTTCTTGATATTCGCGTAATTCGGTTTGTAGTGTTGAGGGAATGTTGGGGTTGTGTTCATCCAGTGCTTCGATATTATGGATATGTGTTTTCCATGCTTCATCAACGGTAAGTTCACCGACGGTATCGGTAAGGTCTTCCAATGCTAGTGAAGCAAGGCTACTTATTTTGGCTCCTTCGCCATTGAGTTCGGCATAGCGGTGTATGGAATCAAGTTTTTTACGGAATTGGTGGGTGAGTGAAAGGTATTGTCCATCTTCTAATTTGAGGAAACGACCTTTGGTGTCAGCCGATAAATTGAGTAATTGACGCAGTGATAAAACTAGATTGGGGTCGGTTGAAATTGTGCCATCAAGTTGAAACCAGTCACCTGTACGATTGATACTGAGGCGTAAATTATTGGTATCAAAGCGTGAGGCAATTCGCATGACTTCACCTTCGGGCCAGGCGATAATGACTTGTGAATCCTCACCTTCTGCTTCTGCATGAAGCTGTTCTAGAAGTTCTAAACAGTCTTGTGGCTCATCGAGCAAATATTCATCATTAAACTCTTCTTCTTCACCTAAAATACTACTGTGTTGGAGGAGGGTGTCGAGCAGTTGTTTTTCTTTATCTAAATCTCGGGTGGTGCTATAACGCTTTTCGTTGTGCTCAACTGAAAGTTTGGCACGACCATGTCCAGGAGCAAAATAGGCTCCAAAATCACCAAAAGGTCTTACCCGTAAAGTGGCGCGTAAACCTTCACCATAGGGTAGTAAGTTAGCATGGATGCGAGCATCTGCTTCAACTTTTTCAGCATCTACAATGCCTTCTAGATCAGATTGAATATTGATCATTGGTGCGAGTGTGCTGAGTGTTTCACGGAGATTTTTTTCAGCTTCTCGTGGAATCACAATACCATTTGAAATGATTTCACTAAGACGCAGAACCTGCTCACTTTTTTGATAAATACACAGGCGCGTGGGTGTTTCTTTATGAATCAGGTATTGACTGTCTTCTTGTGAGTCATCGAAAGGTGGATAAAAGCTAATCCGTAAATTTTCACCTTCTTCAGTGACGAGTAATTCAAAATCATTCTGTGAAAGCTCGATGGGTGTATTACGCGCACCATCCCAATATAAATGTGGGTGCCCCACTAATTTAGGCCAAGCAGAATTCATATCAAGGGTGAATTGTGCTCCACGATGATAATAAGAGTCATAATCAGGCTGTTCATAGATGGCAGAAGCTAAGTCTAAATCGTGTTCACTTAAAGGAGGTAGCTCATGCTGTTCTTTTTTAAGTCGTTTGAGTGCAATATTACGTCCTTTAGTCCAGCCACCTTGTTTGGTTTTCTTTTGTAACTTTGGTGTGAGTTTATATTCACCATAGCGGTCAATATCTAGCATCCAGACAATGCGTTCATTATTTAGATTGTTTTCTGCGGTATCGGGTGAAGCTACCAGCAGATTCATGGCATTTAATGCTCTTTCCCACTCTGCTTGTGGTTTGACTAGATCAAATAGAGGTTGCGTATTTAGTTGTTGATGTAAACTGGTGGCTATCTCTTGATATTTTTTTTGCTCACTTGGGTCTGTAGAAAATAATCCCAAGGCATGTGCATATTCTGCTTGTAACCAGTGATAATTGCCCTGTTTAGCAATATCATATTTCTCTTCAAGAATTTCTAATACACCATCAGAGAATTTCTGCCCTAACCAGAATTTGATTAATGCATAGAAAATAATACTAATCGTACCTTGTTGAAGCTCTTGCAGTGCTAAATGTAAATTAAATATGCCTGTATTTTGTGTTTCTGCGTAAGCACCTAAAATAGAATAAATAGTACAGGCATCAGCTTTTTTAATGATTTTTTGTGCCAGTGATATATGCTGTTTTTCACCTGTCGCAAGTAAGGCTAGCACATAAAATTTTTCAGCCTCAGTGTTAAAAACAACAATAGTTCCTTTGCGTTTTTTATACATTTCTTGATAAATTTCTTGCGCATTATCATAGGCTTGAATAGCACTTTCTTTATCGTTGTGAGTGAGCTGTCGGACGCAATTTGCTAGATGCCAGTGAAGATGACGTTCATCATGAAGCACCTTATCTTTTAATATGGTGTCTTGTGCTATAACACTAGCAGGGAGTTCAGGAAATATATCTGCATTACCAGAAAGCAAGCTGTATCTCGCTTGAGGCTCAATTAGATAAAATTGAAAGCTTTGGAAATTTGGTATGTTTTTCTGGCGTTCAGAAAGTAAACCCCAGAGCTGGGATTGATCGTGCATATTCTTTAAGCCATATTCAGCGAGTTGTATAAATGCAACGCTGAACATCTGATCTGTGAGTGCATCTAGTAATTTTTTATTTGCAGGAGAGCCAAAAGTTGCAGGGAAAAAACCAGTCTCACTTAAAATTGATTCACGATACTGATAGCGTTCATGCAAAAGCTCAAGAATATGTGCTAGCTTCTCTGATTTTCCTTGAAACAAGAAAATACGTGCATGTGATAGACCATGTTCAACACTTTGCCAAAGAATACGCCCAAAAGACTCTGTTGCTGAAAAGGAGGCTAGAACCTGATCACTATATTTATCAAATGTTCCATCCGTTATTGAAGTGAGTAAAATATCTTCACAAACTTCTGGCACACAATTATATTTCCCCTGATTTCCTTGTAGGTATCCTTTGTGTATTAAATCAACCAGAATAGGGCGCAGTGTATGAAGCGTAAAGTTTTCACCATCTCTAGGATTGTTAATACCAACTCTCTGTGCGCAACTTGCAAGTGGAGTTGCAGCAACAGGGGCATAAATCAGTGAGATGAGTTGCAGCAATGAACGCTGTAACTCTGATAATTTATAAAATTCGGTACGATCAAAACTAGACTGGCTCATAAAATTTACTATTTTTCTTAGGTAACCGAGCGAGTATAAAATGTTTTTAGGTTTGAGTCTGCCTTTGTGTCATTTTTTATCAGCAGAATCAGAAATATTGCATTATTTCTGAGTTTTTGTTCCTTACTCAATATTCATTACTTGTTCGCGCATTTGCTCAATCAATACTTTTAGTTCAACAGCGGCTTTAGTTGTTTGGGCATCATTTGATTTTGCGGCTAATGTATTGGCTTCTCTGTTTAGTTCTTGCATTAGAAAGTCGAGTCTTCTTCCTACGGGTTCTTGGGATTTTAATGCAGATTTAACTTCTTTAACATGTGAATCAAGACGGTCTAGTTCTTCATCAACATCAAGGCGTTGAGCTTGGTAGACGAGTTCTTGTTCTAGGCGATTATTATCAGCAGTAATATCTAGATCAGCTATTTTTTTTATAATTTTTTCGCGTATAGCAAGCTGTACTTCAACGCGCCTTTCTCTTACTGTTTTGACAATATCACTGGCTATCTCGCAGCGAGATAATATCAGTTGGGTTAAGCGTTCACCTTCGATCTCACGCATTTTAATTAAATCAGTGAGTGTTTCTTTTAGTAGCTTTTTTACAATAGGAAGGTTGCTAGCCTGTTTTTTTTCTTCTTCTTGAATGACTCCTGGCCATTGTAAGATTTCCATCGCTGATAGAGTCATCGGCTTTTTAGTCAAAGCTTCTAGTTTTTGACGCGCAGTTTTTAATGCTTTAACCATATCAGCATCAATGTGTATTTTGTAGGAGTCTTCTGTATGTGTCTGTTTTAACGTTAGTTTTGCATCAAATTTACCTCGCCCTAGATTGCTTCTGATTATTTCTTTCAGGTCATTTTCATAAGCATTAAAAGAGTCTGGTAAAGATAAACTAATATCCAGATAGCGATGATTAACTGTGCGCATCTCCCAGCTTAGTGTGAGGTTGGTTTCGGCTTTATCTTTGCGTGAAAATGCTGTCATACTTTTGATCATAATTAGAATCCTGCTTTTTTTTGTTTTTAATTCATCAAACTAAACTTGTTGGAATACTAGTGTTTGTAGCGATCTGTCGGATTACGCTATCACTAATCCGACCTACAAAAACACCGATTTAATCTATCAATTCAATTCAATATCAAATCACTTTATGATGTAAAACGGCTCTGGCAATTGACCATACGCCCACTTTTTTGACTCCTGCACTTTTTAATACTTTTGCCAATTCATTAGTGGTTGCGCCTGTGGTTACAACATCGTCAATAATAACAATATGTTGTAAGTCTGGCATCTTTTCATTTGGGTTTTTTAGATTAAAACAACCTTTTATATTTGTTTTTCTTTGTTTAAGGTTTAGCTCTGTTTGCGCTCGTGTTGCTTTGCTTCTTTGAATTAATTGGTTTTCAATGGGAATATTTAGCTCTTTTGCGACTATTTTTGCTATTTCCAGTGATTGATTGAAACCACGTTTGATTAGACGTTTTCTATGTAAAGGTACAGGGAGTAGGGCATCTGGCAAATCTTTTGGGTTATTTTTTAATAGTTGCTGTTTTAAAAGAAAACCAAGAATCGCGGCATGAGATAATTTCTGAGTAAACTTTAATTCGGTTATTAGGTAATCAATAGGTATCTCATAATGATAAAGGCTAAGGCTATAATCGACCTTTGGTGGTGATTTTAAACATTGACCACAGATTGATTGGGCTTCGTCTAAAGGTATTCCACAGGCTCTACAGGCATGAGATATAGCGGGTAGGTCAGCCTGACAAGCATCACAGAGTGAAATTTCTTTGTTTACGCTAGTATCACAAAGCACACAGGAGGAGCTAATCAATGGAATCATAAAATATCTAAAAAAAGGGGGGGATGGGTAGAGAAATGATAGTGTAATTCAACTCACATAAATACAACTTATCATTTCTCTTTTCTAAGCTAGGAGGCTGTCCGAGAATAGAGAGCCTACTGCGGAAAAGCTGAATTTGGCTATATCCCCCCCCAATTTTCGGTGAATAGAACAACTCTTCCCCCTCAAATTGGTGAAAAATCTAGCTCAAATCAGCTTCCCCTCGCTACGACTCCTATTCTCAGGCAGCCTCCTAGAATGGTTTCCAGACAACTGCAATATCATTCACTTGAATATCAGTTTTTCTAGGCTTAATTGAAAATTCTTCGATATCGACTTCATCAATATCAAACTTCTCAGCAAGTTCATCCACCTTATCTTCCAACTCTTCTTCTAGCTCTTCAATATCCTCTTGGATTTTTTCAATGCGCTCTTTCTGGCGATTAACATCACCACGTTCTTTTAATACTCGTGAACCTGCAACACCTATTGATGCTCTGGATTTTCCGAATAATGCTCCTATCACTGTCAGACCAGCTTTAAGGAATGAGTTATTGGTATCTGCTTTTTCCTTATCCAGTTTTTCAGTGGCTCTCTCTAAGCGGTTCATTAGAACGTTTTCTTTTTTGGCAAATCGTTCTTGTAAAACCTCAATAGCATCTTCTTTTTTCTCATTCAGACGATCTGAAAGACGTACTTTAAAATCAGTCAGTGATTCATAGGGTTCTGATTCAAGCTTTAGAGATTTACAACGATAAAGTTCTAGCTTATGTTCGTGGTAAAGCCATGTTTTTAAAATAGTTTTTGCTTTACGAAGTTTTTTATCATTTTGGATAAATTCAGGTACTTCTGCATATAGTGCTTTAGAGGGTGGATTAACAGGATATTGACTAAAACAGTTGCTTAAATCTTCATTCTCGCGTGAATTATCCCAATCGAAATTAGTTTCAGTTGGATCAATTTCAAGACTAATACAAAGATTTTCTTCTTCATCAATACCACGAGTTTGATTGAAAAAGTGAAGGGTTGTTTCTGCCATTAAACTTGCAGTGAACTGACCAGATTGGTTTATATCAGGCATATAGTATTGTGGAATACTATTATCTAAAGTTGAATAATTTTCAAAGCCATCCTCTTTGCTTTCTTTTTCATCAACAGGCTTTTCTTTTGCTTCTAATAACGCTTTTTGATCTTTCATTAACGCAGATATTTCATCACGTTTTAAAGGCCCTTTTAGATAGCTCATTACCCAACGTGTGCCAAAGAGTCGAATATCATCAAGGTGAGCGCTTTTCAAAAAGAAAGTACGTTTCTTAAGATTTGCCAGTAACTTTTTAATTTCATTTTTATCATAGCTAGAACCTACTTTTCCGCCCAGACCATCAATCACACGGGCAATATCCTGTGATGTTTGCAAACGTCCGATGAACCAGGTTCCCATATTGGAAAGCCCTTTATAATCAAGGTCAACAGGGTTTTGCGTACTTAATACGATACCAATGCCATAAGCTCGTGCCTGTTTGAGCAGGAGTAGCATAGGTTGTTTGCTTGGTGGATTACTGATAGGTGGGAAAAATCCAAATATTTCATCCATATAGAGTATTGCTTTAAGTGCAGATGTACCACTCTGGCGACGCATCCACGCGATAAATTTATTAAGTAGCAGTGTTACAAAAAACATTCGCTCTTCATCACTAAGATGTGAAATAGAAAAAATGGCAACTTTTGCTTTGCCATTTTCATCATAAAGTAGCTTTTGAATATCTAAAGTTTCACCTTTAAGCCAAGCACTAAATGTAGGAGAGGCTATTATGGAATTAAAACGTGTGGCAAAACTAAAGCGTTCTGATTGTGGGTAAAAAGTTTCTAATGGCAATACACCAATCTTCTTAAATGGCGGGCTTATAATCCGACCAATTAAATCTTCAAGGCTCATAGCATTACCATCAAGCCATGATGTTGCAAAGATCTGGCTAAGTAACACCGTTTCTTTTGATTCAACTGCGTCAGCCTCAATTCCAATTAATGAAAGCAGACTGCTCACAGTGGTATTTAAATAAGATGAAAAGCTATCACTATCTTCCAAGATTTGTGCAGGTGGAACTTCAAGAGAACTGAGAACATTAACGCTCACACCTGCGCTACTGCCAGGTGTGTAAATAGTTTTTTTAACCTTGTCAAATTTGGCAACACGCTCTTTATCTTGATGAAAACTTTCTATACCGTTTTCCCACATGCTAGCAATTTTTTCAGCATAGCTAGAAACATCTTTTGCTTTAGCGTTTGCTTCATCAGCAACCCAAGGCTCAAAAGAGCTGGGTGAAAACTCAGGGTCAGTTAAGCACAGATTCCCCATATCACCCTTGGGGTCAATAATAATGGAAGGGATGTTATCAATAGCGGCTTCTTCAATTATGCCAACACCTAAGCCTGTTTTTCCGCTACCAGTCATACCAATAATGGTTGCATGTGTAGTGAAATTTTTATTTTTAAGTAGAGTCAGTGCTTCAGTTGCTTCAAGCGTATCTTTATCTATATCTTTTCCAAGATAAAAAAGCCCCAGTTTTTCGTATATCGCTTCCATTTTATTATTTTCCTTTTGTATACAATAATAATAAGTTTATCTTAGCATCTAGGAGGCTGTCTGAGAATAGGAGTCGTAGTGATAGAAAGCTGATTTGAGCTAGATTTTTCACCAATTTAAGATGAATAGTTGTTCTATTTAACGAATTTAATAAGTTCAGATTATGATGTTTATGGATAAAGAACAAATTTTTAGATACCCATCCCCCCCTATTTTTACATTTTTTATAACACAGAGAGCCACAGAGCTTTTAATTGTTCCCAAGCTTGAGAGAGAATGCTTGGCTGGTAGAGGGTTAAATCTGAGCTTGTCATAAAAAAAGCCTGCACAAAAAGGCAGGCTTTGAAACTGAATGGTGGATAAACAGTTTTGAATTAACATAAATTAACACAGAAGGTAAACTAGGAG
>JALSLM010000008.1 GCA_026988295.1 Thiotrichaceae bacterium | reverse complement strand
AACTTAACTGAAAGAATACTGTTTAATACTATCCAACCCACACAGGAGGATATTCTGAATACAGAAAATTCGTTAGAAATAGTCGCCCAGCACTTTGCTTTATGGCGTAAAAACCGCCAGCCCCATGACGATTCAGTTACCCCCATACAACTACAGCAAGAAGCAGTTACCTTAAAGAGTCATTATTCTAAAAAAGAGATAACAAAAGCCCTGGGCATCAATCATTCAGCTCTAAAACGTTTGTCAGCTACTCAAGAAGCCACGAACCCCGGTTTTATTGCACTTGCCACGCTTATTGTCTGATGGATAACCATTATCATTTAGTTGTAGAAACGGCAGAAGGAAATTTGTCCAAGGGATTGCGGCAGATGAATGGTGTTTATACTCAATATTTTAATCGTCAACATAATCGAGTTGGGCATGTGTTCCAAGGTCGATATAAAGCAATATTGGTTGAGAAAGAGGCTTATTTAATGGAGTTATCTCGTTATGTTGTTTTAAACCCTGTTAGAGCGAGAATGGTTGATCAGGCTGGAGACTGGCCTTGGAGTAGCTATCTTGCAACGCAAAATAAAGTAGAAGTACCTTGGTGGTTAGAAATAAGTTGGATACTGGGTCAATTTCACCAGAATAGAGCGAAAGCCATAGAGTATTATATTAATTTTGTGAGAGAGGGAGTGGGACAACCTCCTATTTGGAATGACCTTAGAAAGCAGATTTACCTAGGATCAGATAAGTTTATTGATTCTATGCTTCAAGAAATAGATAAAGATAAAAAAGCAGTTGATGAGGTGCCTCGTATGCAACGTCGTACTGTATCCATATCGCTTGATGAATATTGTAGCCAAACACAAGACAGAAACGAGGCAATTAGAGCAGCGTTTAATTCGGGAGGGTTTACCATGAAAGAGATTGGTGAATACTTTGACTTGCACTATACCTTAATAAGTCGGATTGTTAATCAATAAAACTGTTGTAATGATAAAAGACTTGACCCCAGTGTTTTGACCCCAGTGTTTATTCATAGGATTTATTTTTTGGTGGAGGAGGGGTGTAGTTGTTATCAAGGGTTTTATCAATTTTGACGGCAAGACTCTGTACCGTTTTAACGGTCAGCTTTATGTTTGGGCCTTTTGCTTCAGAATTATAGTTTCCAATTAATTTGGCATCATTAACTCTAATTAAATGTCCCATTAGATAAGAAAATAAAAAACTAGGTTTGTGAAGCCTTCCAACAAGTACATAATCAACACCAACATGTTTGCCTAATTTTGCTGCAATATCGTGATGGTCAAATAAATAGCCGACACCGCCATTAGCCGTTTTTTGATCTTTTGAATTAATGTTTATAAGTTCATAATTGGCTGTTTTTAGTTCGGCTTCTAATAATGGCTTTATAGAGGCTGTTCGTTTTATTTCAGCTGGTATTCGTGGCTTTAATGTTAAATCTTTAAGTTCAAATTCAAGAATTGCTATTTTTGAACCCGCTAATACATTAATACTTATACAACATAATAGGATTGTGCTTAGTATTTTAATTAATGATTTATTTTTATTCATAAGTATTTTTTCTTAAAGTGTCTGCTTCTAATACTGGCTCTTAGTTTAATTTTGGTACTTTTCTCAGTATACCAAAAGTAGAGGTTAAATATTAATAGCTTCGCATAATGTATATTATGTTAAATTGTAACTATTCCGAATAAACCCTCTCCCTAAACTTAAGGTCTTTGTGGGTAACCTTGGACTTAGTAGTGCTTCAAGTATTGCTATGTTTCAGGCATGGTCAGATTTTGGTAGCTACTGTGATGTCGTAATCCAGTATTGTACCGACTTCTGACCTTCTTTCGTGTGTTTAAACCTCTCGTCAATTTGGCGAAGGTATTGATTTAAAGAAGAACACTAGACAAGACTTAAACTTCAATACCATACTTAGAAAATAGCGCATATAGTGTGGGCCGTGTAACCCCTAGTAATTTAGCAGCATTTGAAACATGATTATTTGAATATGCTAGTGCTCGTCTTATGGCCAATGTTTCAGCTAACTCTCTTACTTTTTTCAAGTTGAGTGGCATCTCTTCTACAGACTCTTCTAAATCTAAGTCGAGGTCTTTATGGCTAAGTATTGAATCATCAGCCATAATAACAGCTCTTTTAATAACATTTTCTAATTGTCGTATATTGCCTGGCCAAGAATAATTTTCAATTAATTGAGAGGCTTCCTGGCTAAACCCTTTAATATTTTTATTATTTTCTTCGCTAAACCGTTTTAATAATGCTGTAGCGATAACAATGGCATCACCCTCTCTATCCCTTAACGGAGGAATATCAACAATTATTTCATTAATTCGATAATATAAATCTTCTCTAAACGCACCTTCAGTAATCTGTTGTTTAATATTTTGGTGGGTTGCACAAATTATTCGGACATCTACAGGTATTTCTTCTCGACCACCTAGTCGTTCTATAGTGCGTTCTTGAATAAACCTTAGTAATTTGGCTTGTAGCGATAAAGGTAAATCACCAATTTCATCAAGAAAAAAAGTACCTCCTTGTGCATATTCAATCTTTCCCTTTGTTTGTTTTGCTGCCCCTGTAAACGCTCCTTTTTCATATCCAAATAATTCACTTTCTAATAAATTATCAGGTATTGCTGCACAGTTGACTGCTATAAATGGTTTTTTCGACCTATCACTTAAATTATGAATAGCTTTTGCAAGGACTTCTTTACCCGTCCCACTTTCCCCTAGCAACAAAGTGGTTACATTAGTTGGTGCAATTTTTTCTATCATTTTTGATAGTTTTTGCATCGGTTTACTGGTTGCAATAATGCCTTTTAAAGGTTCTTCAATATTTTTATTTAATATTAGATTTTCTTTTTCAAGTTGTTCTAATTGAAAGGCACGGTCGATAATTAAATTTAAAATATCAAGGTCGACTGGTTTCTGATAGAAATCATAAGCACCTAAAGCAACTGCTTTGATAGCATTTTCTCTGTCATCATTTCCTGTTACTACAATTACTTTTGTATCAGGAGCTAAATGCAAAATTTCCTTTAATGTCGCTAAGCCTTCACTGGCATTTGTTGGATCTGGAGGTAAACCTAAGTCTAGTGTTACCACGCTGGGCATAAAGCGTCTTAACGCAGTAATAGCCTCTTCTCTATCACCTGCAATAATAGTTTGATAGTTTTCAAAGCTCCATTTTAATTGTTTTTGTAAGCCTAAATCATCTTCTACTATAAGTAATACTTTTTTTGATTCCATAAATTTTTAACGCTCTTATTTCGAGGACTTAAGTTGATGGAAGGTATAATGAATATACTAATAATGATAGTTCAATATAAAAATAAATTTCAATAATACTGATTAGTTTGCCTTAGGCAAGGTTAAAACAAAAGTTGACCCCTCACCTACCCTACTCACAACATCAATATGACCCGATTGTTGAGTAATATATTCTTGAGCCTCATACACACCAATACCCATTCCAGCGTTCCCTTTGGTTGTATCAAAGGGTTTAAATAAACGTTGTTGGATAAATTTCTCATCCATTCCACACCCAGAATCAATGATTTTTAGCTCAATAGTCGTTTTGATTTTTGAAATTTCAATATTCACAAACCCATTATCGTCAGTAGCTTCTTGTGCGTTTTGGACTAAATGTCCTAGTATCGCAGTCATTTTTTCTTTTTCAGCAATAACCCAAAATTCCTCGTCACTGTCACTAAGCGATAAGGTTACAGTGGGTTTATTAGAGGATTGCTGTAAAATAACATCAGCAATAATTTTAGATAAGTTGACTTTGGACTGGTTGCTTTCTAGTTGATTTCCTTTCTTTAACTGACTAAGAAGGTGGGCAATTTTTTTTACAACATTTTCTAAAGTTTCAATAGAGTCATCTATAAACTCTGGGTTTCTTTTATGTTTTTCTGCATTTTTAACAATGAGTGATATTTGTGCAACTAGGTTTTTTAAATCATGCACTAAAAAAGCTGAAAAGCGATTATATGCTTCAAATTGTCTAGCGCGACTTAAATCTTCACTAATTTGTGTTAATGCAAGTGCATTAGCCAATTGCATCCCTGTTGTTTTTAATAAATCATGATCTTCCCAGTCTATTTGTCTGGAAACCCTTGCTTGTGTGAGAATGACAAAACCTTCTAGGCTATTTTTTTGAAAAAGAGGGACAATTAACCAAATATCTTCAAACTCCGTATTCCATTTGTCTAATTCTAAACCAGCATAAATATCTGGGTCATTAAAATATTCTACAAAATCAATAACCCATTGTTTTTCGGTTATAAATTTAATTAATATTTCACCTTTATAAATAAGTGATTTTGAATGATCTCCTAAACTAGGATCGGCTGTGAGAAAAAAGTTTCCTTGAGTATTTTTAACCCATAAGCCCCCACCAGAACTATCAACAATATTTGCCATGGTTCTAACAATCAAATAAGATAAATCATCAAAATTATTAGTGTCTGCAATTTCTTTGCTTAATTTTATCCATTCTTCACGATAATCATAGCGATGTTGAAAAAAATGCTTGCTAAAATATACCTTGGTTATTGCCCGTATTTTTCCGGAAACAAAAAAAACCAGGAGTAATAAGATTGCCAGAATTATAAAACTAACTTGAGCAATTGTTCCCCAGTTACCCCCATAAATCTTAATATAATAACCAGCCATGGACATTATAAGCAGATAAACACCTGCTCCTAATATAACGGTGCTGTGAAATATTATTTTATTTGATACTTGTATCTTTACTTGGTCTTGACCCAGCCGATAAAATGAGACTGCCAGTAAAGGTACAACTAATACATTAACTATGGCTCTTAGTTGCCATAACAGTGAATCTAACTGATTGAATAATAAAGATTTACTGTAGAAAACGAAGTCTATACTAAAAATAGAGGCTAAACCTAGACAAATAAATTTTATGGCCCAACGCTGCTCTTGTGCAGCATTACGGAACAATTGCTCAACCAATATTAAGCCTATGAGTGAAAAACCGATGTGCACTAAAGGCCTAAAGTCAAAACCAATTATTTGTTGCAGTGGATATCGTATCTGTGAAAAAAATTCCAGAATAATAATGCCCAATATTAATGCAATGAAAATTGGGATTTTCTTGGATCTT
>JALSLM010000007.1 GCA_026988295.1 Thiotrichaceae bacterium | reverse complement strand
AGCTGATTGCTCACTGTATATACTGCCTCCCTGATAAGAAAAGGCTTACAGAGGAATCAGATTGGAGCTTCAATACCATAAAGCTTGAAAAACAAGTCGATCTTCGTTGAAAATATCGGCAGATTTGGCAAGCTAAAAATAATTGAACTTGATCAGTGTTTCCTTAAGACTATTACCCATCCCCCCCCTATTTTTACATTTTTTCAATAATTCAATTTGGATATCTTTAATGGAAGCACATATTGCAGAATGGTTAAATCTACTGGTTCGTTGGATTCACTTTATTGTGGGTGTCGCTTGGATTGGTGCATCATTCTATTTTAATTGGTTAGAAAACCACCTCAACCGTCAAGCACCACAAGAAAAAGGCATTGATGGCAACTTATGGGCAGTACATGGTGGGGGTTTTTATCACCTGAAAAAATTTACTAATGGTCCTGATAAGCTACCCGAGGTATTACATTGGTTTAAGTGGGAAGCCTATATGACGTGGGTGAGCGGCATGACCATGCTCACCATTGTCTATTATTATAATGCTCAAGCGATGATGATTGACCCATCGGTATTTGCATTATCGCCAATAGCTGCCATTACAATTGGTATTTCCAGCGGTATTTTAAGCTGGTTTGTTTATGATTTTTTATGCAAATCCCCACTAAAAGATAAGCCATTAATTTTGGGATTTATTATTTTCCTCTATTTAGCTCTACTCGCTTTTATTTTAAGTCAATTTTTAAGCCCTAGAGCAGCTTATATTCATGTTGGTGCGGCGATAGGCACAATAATGGCAGCCAATGTATTTTTTGTCATTATTCCTGCACAAAAAGAACTCGTAAAAGCATTGTCTGAAAGTCGCACCCCAGACCCTAGTTATGGTGCGAGTGGTTTATTACGATCACGGCATAATAACTATCTAACCTTGCCAGTACTTTTCATTATGATCAGTAACCACTTCCCTAGCACCTATGGCAATCAATATAACTGGTTAGTTCTTATTGCTGTTTCTGCGGTCGGCATATTAGTACGGCATTATTACAATATTCGTCATCTGAAAAAAGCGATGTGGATGCTACCGACTGCACTATTTGCTTTTATTTTGATTGTAATGGCAACAATGCCTGCCAAACAAAAGGCATTAAGTGATTCTGAAACAGTCTCCACCGCTGATGTTCTAACCATTTTTCAGCAACGATGTTTTTCTTGTCATAGCTCACAACCTACACAAGCTGGTTTTTCTTCACCACCTGCGGGCTTAGCCTATGATAAAAAAGGCGTACTTGAAAATAACGCAGATAAAATTAACACTCAAGTCACACAAAAAATCATGCCATTAGGTAATTTAACTAAAATGACAGAAGCAGAGCGCGAAAAGATAAATCGCTGGTATCGCTCATTGAAATAGAGATACCAGTAGCACCGATACTATGTAAGGAATGCGCATGAACTGCTGGCGCAAAAACAAAAGGCACAAAAAAACCCGCTATAAAGCGGGTTTTCAAGTGTTTGTGAACTGCTACAAACTGGAATATGGCGGAGCGGACGGGACTCGAACCCGCGACCCCCGGCGTGACAGGCCGGTATTCTAACCAGCTGAACTACCGCTCCGAGATCATATTTTTTTAATAAAAAAACACAAAA
This sequence comes from Thiotrichaceae bacterium, assembly GCA_026988295.1. Lineage (GTDB taxonomy): Bacteria > Pseudomonadota > Gammaproteobacteria > Thiotrichales > Thiotrichaceae > Cocleimonas. The sequence continues at coordinate 3,593 of JALSLM010000007.1, read as the reverse complement.
AAATTTGGTGGGTGATGAGAGGCTCGAACTCCCGACATTCGCCTTGTAAGGGCGACGCTCTACCAACTGAGCTAATCACCCATCGGTATTATAACCAATGGTATCTGAGGATTTTTAATGCTTCACCTCAGAAAAGCCACAAAAAAAACCGCTAGAAAGCAGATTTTTTTTGTATTCGTACATAGATACGAACTAAAATATGGCGGAGCGGACGGGACTCGAACCCGCGACCCCCGGCGTGACAGGCCGGTATTCTAACCAGCTGAACTACCGCTCCGAGATCGTATTTTTTTAATAAAAAATACGAAAAAATTTGGTGGGTGATGAGAGGCTCGAACTCCCGACATTCGCCTTGTAAGGGCGACGCTCTACCAACTGAGCTAATCACCCATCAGTATTGCAACCAATGGTATCTGAGGCTTTACTGTTATGCTTTGCCTCAGAAAGCGCGCTAGTTTACTGCATCTTTTAGAGCTTTACCAGCTTTAAACGCAGGATTATTTGCAGCTTTTATTTGGATAGTTTCACCAGTGCGTGGATTACGGCCAGTACGCGCTTTACGCTCACGAACTAGGAATGTTCCAAAGCCAATTAGAGTAACCTGATCGCCTTCTTTCAAGGTTTCAGTGATGGTATCCATAAAAGCTTTCAATGCACGTTCTGTATCGGCTTTCGTAAACTCTGTCTTTGCTGCAACAGCACTAACTAATTCTGATTTATTCATTAATATGTCCTTCCTTTAAAAAAATGTGATTGTGTAATTATTTAAACTTATATGATGTACTCCCCATATGCTTAATTACTAAGCATCCTTGCTACATTCGCAAGCCGCGCCATTTATACCAGCCGTTCTAAGAAGTTTCAACTTAAAAAAGAAAAAAACACATGTAAATTAATACTTTTCATATAAAAAGCTAAAAAAACCACTCAGATCATAAAATTTAACCATATATAAATAGATCTATTTTAAGGATATAAAATATCATGAAAAATTATACACACAAGCCCTTGTAAATCAAGCAAGGTGAGCACAATAATAAAACATTTAACATATAAACAACCTCAATCAAAATAATTAATGCGCTAAAACATTGTCATCATGTTCAGTTTTAGATGCTGATACTTGCTCACAATCATCATCCAAATCATCTTCTTCTTTAATAGCTTGTGGCATTGATTCCAATGCTATTTCTAAAACTTCATCAATCCACTTTACAGGCTTTATGCTAAGACCCTTTGTGACATTATCAGGAACTTCTGCCAAGTCTTTTTCATTTTCTGCTGGAATTAATACAGTTTTGATTCCACCACGATGTGCGGCAAGCAATTTTTCTTTTAAGCCACCAATAGGGAGCACTTCTCCCCGTAAGGTTATTTCACCTGTCATAGCAACGTTGGCATTAACAGGAATACCTGTCATGGATGAAACAATCGCTGTTACCATACCAACCCCCGCACTAGGACCATCTTTGGGGGTTGCACCTTCGGGCACATGAATATGTACATTTTTCTTTTTTAGCTGCTTTTGTGTAATACCTAGGGTTGCCGCTCTACTTTTTACAACAGTTTCTGCTGCCTGTATAGACTCTTGCATAACCTTGCCTAAGCTACCAGTACTTTTTACATGACCATTGCCAGCGACCATAACGCTTTCTATGGTTAGTAATTCTCCCCCAACAGATGTCCATGCCAGACCAGTTACTTGTCCAACCTGATTTTTCTTATCAGCCCGACCATAATCAAAACGCTGAACACCTAGATACTTATGAATATTTCTTGCGGATACGGATGTTTTAGATTTCTTGCCAAGCAAGTGCTCACGAATTACTTTTCGGCAAATTTTAGATATTTCTCTATCTAGATTACGCACACCAGCTTCACGTGTGTAGTGTTGAATAATTGAGATTAACGCTGAATCACTTATAGTAACTTCGCCTTTTTTTACACCATTTTCCTTAAACTGTTTCGGTACTAAATAATTTTTGGCTATATTTAACTTCTCATCCTCGGTATAGCCAGGAATACGAATAATCTCCATACGATCTAGTAACGGACCGGGGATATTCATGCTATTTGAGGTTGCCACAAACATAACATCAGAAAGATCAAAATCAACTTCCAAATAATGGTCTGCAAAAGTGTTATTCTGTTCTGGGTCAAGCACTTCCAGCATTGCCGAAGCAGGGTCGCCACGGAAATCGGTTGCCATTTTGTCAATTTCATCCAACAAGAAAAGTGGATTTCTTGTTTTTATCTTAGATAAGCTTTGAATAATTTTTCCGGGCAAGGCACCAATATAGGTGCGTCGATGACCGCGTATTTCAGCCTCATCTCTAACGCCACCCAAAGCCATACGGGTATACTTTCGCCCCGTAGCTCTTGCAAGGGATTTACCCAGTGATGTTTTACCAACACCAGGAGGTCCCACTAAGCACATAATAGGCCCTTTCAATTTTTTCACACGTTGTTGCACAGCAAGATATTCAACGATACGTTCTTTAACTTCATCAAGACCAAAGTGATCTTCATCAAGTATTTTTTGTGCTTTAGCAAGGTCTTTGGAAATTTTTGACTTTTTACTCCAAGGGAGTCCAACCATCCAATCTATATAATTTCTGACAACCGTTGCCTCGGCGGACATCGGCGACATCATTTTTAACTTTTTAAGCTCTTCTTCTGCTTTTGTTTTAGCTTCTTTAGGTAACTTAGCTTTCTCTAGTTTTTCTGCCAATTCATCCAGCTCATTCACTGGTGCATCTTCAAGATCTCCTAGCTCTTTTTGAATAGCTTTCATTTGCTCATTCAAATAATACTCTCGCTGGCTACGATCCATCTGCTGCTTAACACGACCACGAATGCGTTTCTCAACTTGCAATAGATCAATTTCACCTTCAACAAGAGTAATAAGGTGCTCTAGACGTTTTTTAATTGAAGTAATCTCCAAAATCTCTTGCTTATCTGTAACTTTCAAGCCTAAATGCGATGCAATAGCATCAGACAAACGATCTGGCTCATCAATACCAGATAATGAGGATAAGATTTCAGGCGGTACTTTTTTATTAAGGTTTACATATTTATCAAACAAATTAACCAGTGCACGACCTAATAGATCTACTTTGCGCTCATCATAATCATTATCAATAGGTAAAATATTGATATCAGCAGTAAAGTAATCACCCTCAGTATCCATAGAGAGTATGTTCACACGCTCTACACCTTCAACTAATACTTTGAGAGTCCCATCAGGTAACTTTAATAACTGTAAAATAGTTGCCAATGTGCCTATTTCAAAAACATCCTCAGCCAATGGTTCATCAACATCTGCACTTTTTTGTGCAACAAGCAAAATTTGCTTATCATTTTCCATTGCATCATCGAGTGATTTAATTGATTTCTCTCTACCAACAAATAGGGGAATCACCATGTGTGGATAAACCACCACATCCCTTAGGGTTAGTACTGGTATCCCGTTAATCACTTCAATTTTATTTACGTCATCTTTTAAACTAGCCATAGTGGGTCTCTTCTAAATATCCTACCAAGCGGTATATATTGGGGCATTAAATAACTAATCAATATCATTATACCTGAAT
>JALSLM010000006.1 GCA_026988295.1 Thiotrichaceae bacterium | reverse complement strand
TTACTTTACACCTAAGTTTTGTCTTTGTGGCTTTAAGTGAATATTTCCAGTTACATAACAGAGGTTATGCACTTATTATACGAATTCACGAAGCTAAAAATAATTGGACTTGATCAGGGTTTCCTTAAAGGAGCGTGCATGGAATAAGTTGAACAATTATGATGTCAGATTTTTGTTTCTGACTTAATGATGTCAAGAGGAGCATAGTTATTCTACGCAATGATTGAGATCATTGGGTCAGGAGCAAAAAGGCAAGTCAGAATGATCAAGTTATTTCATGCGGATTCCTGAATTAAGCCTACCTTAATAAACCTTGTGTAATAATCTCTCTGTTCTTAATATATCTTCTAGAGTAATATATCAACAATACTTTCTAAGATCATAAAAACGAAAATAAAAATAATTTCAATAGAATAGTAAACTTATTAATTAAGGTGTAAATAGTATGAAGATTGGGGGTTTCCTTCTTGTGGCAGGGTTATGTGTTTCTTTATTGACACCTACTTCAACACAAGCCGAAATAAAAAAACAGGCAAACGGTGCGGCTAAATCAATAACAAAGCCAAAGCTCACCCGTGCGCAATACAATGCTCGTTATCAGTCACAGCAAAAAGCCAAGAAATTAAAGCTAGATCGCCAGCGTGCTGCATGGCGTGCTAAGTGGGAAGCGGAACAACGTGCAAAAAAGAAACTTGCTGGTGTAAGAAGTACAAAAAAAGCACCGCCAAAAAATCAATCTTCTAAAAAGATTAAATATACACCTGCACAATTACGTTGGCTAAAAACTAAAAATGCCCGATTAAAGCAACAAAAGGCTGCTAATAATCGAAAAATTGCAAAGCAAAAGCAGAATCATAAAATGGTATTACCCAAGCGTTCACACGCTGTATACCAATCTCGCAACATACCCGCTGTATTTAACCGTTTACCTTTAGATATTGTTTCTAAGCTACGCACTAAAGGTATAGGTGAATATGGTGTCAGTGCCTATGTACGTGATGTGAACTCATCTCGACCTTTACTGGCTTATCAAGATAATACTGCGCGAGTGCCTGCCTCTGTTATGAAGCTAATTACATCATACTCAGCACTCGGAATTTTAGGGCCTAACTATCGCTGGCCACTGGATATTTACACTCGTGGAACAGTGCGTAATGGTACTTTGCAGGGTGATTTATATGTCAAAGGCTATGGCTCGCCAGAATTTAATACTAAAGCATTACGCGAGGTTTTGCGTGGTATTCGTCAAAAAGGTATCCGTAATATTAGCGGACGCATTGTTTTTGATAATACTTACTTTAATTCAGCTAGTAAGTATCAAGGTTCTTTTGATAATAAATCACAAGTTGCCTATAACGCCAAGCCAGATGCACTGCTGTTTAATCAACGTCTAAATTCTTTTCAGGTACGCGCATCAGGAAAGCGTGTTCATGTGAGCACTGCAACACCAACGCACAACTTAAAAATTGTTAACAAAATGCGTAAAACTAGACGTGGTTGTCGTCCTCGCATTAGTGTATCTAAGCGTGGTGGTTTAACGCAGGTAACTTTCAAGGGTAATTACTCAAGCCGTTGTGGTACGCGTACTTATACTCGTGTTATTAGTGAGCCATCCAATATGATTTATGGAACAATGCGTTCTATGTGGAAACGTGAAGTTGGCGGCACTTTAAATACCCGTTTTGCAATGGGAGCTGTACCAAAAAATGCTCGACTATTGCTTAGAACTCATTCTCGTACACTGGCTCAAATTTTGCCAACCATTGATAAGAAGAGTAATAATGTAATGGCGCGCCAACTGCTTTTAACTATTGGTGCTAGAACATCGCGCAGCAGGGGTACTGAGCGTAATGGAGCAGAGGCAGTTGGAGCTTGGTTGAATTCTCGTGGCTTACATTTCCCAGAATTACGAATTGAGAATGGCTCTGGTCTTAGCCGAACAGCGCGTATTAGTGCACGCCATATTGGTGATTTGTTAATTGATGCTTACCGTAGTCCTTATCGCAATGTTTTAATGCAAGCACTCGCCGTTGCAGGTGTTGATGGAACGATGAAACGACGTTTACGCAGAACACGAGTACGTGGCAAAGGTTATTTTAAAACAGGAACTTTACGTGATGTGCGTAGCATTGCAGGCTATGTGAAAGCATCTGATGGTAAAACTTATGCAATGGTCATATTACATAATGATCCTAAAGCTCGTTATCGTGCTCTTGCAGCGCATGACAAACTCATTGAATGGGTATTTGATGGTGGTCGCAAACAGCGTTTAGCGATGCGTTAATAATGCTGCACGTTTCTGAGAATATGATCTAATTCAGGCTGACCCCGCCTCCTGATAAGGGGGATGGGGTCAATACCAAATAACTAAACTTGTTGGAGTACTACCGTGCTTTGTCAGATTACGCTATCGCTAATCCGACCTACAAAAACTAAATTCTAATTAACTTAATCAGGTTTTCCCTAAGGAATGTACATATTCCTATCTTTTTCTACGTCTTATCCAGCGTATTGTTCCTATTAAAACTAAACCTATGGGTAGAATCAGTAGAAAGTAAAGGGCTGATCCATATAACGCCCAGCCAGCCAAATCTAAACTGCTGTCAGGCGCTCTGATTGCCTTGACAGAGAGTAGCTCGTCATCATCACTTAGCCAGTTAAATAGATTACTAGCAAGTTCTAAGTTACTGCCTTGTCCGATAAAGCTGTTTAATAAAAAGTTGCTATCACCAATGACTAAAACGCGTTGCTGTTTTTTAGATTCAGTTTTCTGCCGTGTTAGTAGCTGTGCAATATCTAATGGTCCTGGTCTATCGCTGTCATCATCATATTTCACATTACCTTGAATCTCACCTGTTTCTAACCAGCTTGTTGGCAAGGTTGTGAGTATTGGCTGATATTTCCAATTGCTGTCAGTGATACTCTCATCTTTAATAATAGCGGTAGAAAACGGGAAGAGGGTGTGTGCCGCTAAATCTTTAGTCAGCTCAGAATCTCCATAGTCAATAATAGCGATCACAGCAGGGTGTTTGATGCCGAGCATATCCTGTAAAGCTTGATTGGCATCGACTAATGTACCTTCTTGAATTTCTAATCCTAGTTGCTGTTCAAGATCATCTAAGCCAAAGAGTCCGCCTGGTTCATTTAGCCATAAAAGATTACCGCCCTGCTTAAGATAATCTTTTAAGATTTTCACCTCACCGTCGAGATAATCTTTTGCAGGTGCGGCGATAACAACAAAGCTGATATTTTTGGGGATAGATTGGGTGTGTAATAAATTATGGGGCTGAAATTTAAAGCCTTTGTTTTCCATAATTTTAGTGAATTTAGAAAGACCACTGGATTTTTCATCATAGGGAGAACGCTCACCATGACCCTCAATAAAAATCACTTGTCGCACTTTTTTACGAGAAAGTCGCTGTAAAACATTAGCGATAACCTGCTCTTCAACAGTGTTTACCGTTTCACTTTTATCCCCCAGTTTTATAAGCAACTGCCCGCTGTATTCAATACCATCAGCTTTAGCGCGTTGTGGGTCTAGCTCTGGATTTACAAATTCTAGTTGAGTATCTTTTTTAACTTTCTGATATTTGCTAATGAGCTTTTTAAGACCGCTATGCACGGTTGCATCATCTGGCACATAAGCTACAAACTTCAATGGCTGTTTAAGATTTTGAAGCAGTTTTTGGGTTGACTCATGTAGTGAATTTTGTTGATTTCTGGTTAGATCATAGCCCTTGTGATAGGTTTTCCCTAGCCACGCAAGTAATCCAATAATAGTTAAAAATAGAATATAAAAAATAATATTCTGTAGTCGTAGGGCAAACTGTGCTTTTTTATTCATTTAGCCTAGCAACCTGTCATTGTCGAGTTTACGGATTGTTAGGACAAGAAACCCAACAATAAATAATAAGTAATAAAGCAAATCACTGGTATCAAAAAAACCATCCAGAAAAGGCAAAAAGTGACTGAAGTGTGATAAATAGATAAATACTTCGCTACTATTGCTTTGTGAGCTGCCTGATATATAAAGTACTACCAAAAATAGTAGCAAACCAAAGCTACTCACCGCCGCTATTATTGGCTGACTGCTTAGGGATGATAAATACAGCCCCGCTGCTGCAAAAGAGCTTAGCAATAAAAATAAACCAAGCGCAGAGGTAAAGACCATGCCCCAATCTAAGTTTGTCCCTAGAGTTAATGCCAGTGGCATACAAGTGATCATTAGCACCAAAAGGAGAATAAAAAGCACTAGCGCAAGAAACTTGCCCATGACAATCTGTGCAGATGAAATAGGTGAGGACAGTAGTAATGTCAGTGTTTTATTCATGCGCTCTTCGGCGAATACGCGCATAGTCATAATCGGAATAACTGCCAGCATGATAATGCCCGCCCACAGATAAAGCGGTGAGACTATAATTTTGGTGACACCAGGCGGGTTATCCATTGTTGCAGTGAGTGCTTGCACCACGCCGATATATTCTTCGATAAACATCAAGAAAAGCAGGGCGAGGATAAATTGTAAGATTGCCAGCACACTCCAAGCAAGTGGTGAGTTAAAAAGGCGTTTAAACTCACTGCGAGCAATAGTGAAAGCTTTATTCATCGTCTACCCCTTTGTTATACCCATCCCCCCCCTTTTTCATATATTTTATAGTGTTAGCATCAGTGTCATCCACAATAAGCGTATCGGAATGGATTAAGTTCATAAAGATTTGTTCCAGTGTTTGTGAATCTGTTTTTAGCTCACTTAAAACCCAACCCTGTTCTACGGCAAGTTTAAATATGCTTGAAGGATCAGGTTGTTGTTTGAAATATAATCGGTACTGATTCGCACCTATAGACTCAACCTTTTCAATGCCCTCAACTTTTGCCAAATCATCTTTATCACCGCCATCACTAAAACTCACGATTAAACTGCTAGCTGATTGTTCGGCAAGCTGCTCAAAGCTATCGGCAAAAACGGTTTTACCTTGGTTGATGATCTGCACACGATCACAAACTGCTTGAACCTCTGGCAAAATGTGAGTTGATAAGATTACGCTATGATCTTTACCCAATTCACGAATTAGCTCACGAATTTGAGTGATTTGAATCGGATCAAGCCCCACGGTAGGCTCATCCAAAATCACCAATTCTGGCTGATGCAATATTGCCTGAGCGATACCGACTCGCTGTTGATAGCCTTTAGAAAGATTAGCAATAAGCTTATTTTGAACATCACCTAAGCCAC
>JALSLM010000005.1 GCA_026988295.1 Thiotrichaceae bacterium | reverse complement strand
TAATCAATCTACCAAGAGGTTGTTGTAATGAAAAATATAGCTCACAGTTCTGATGCAATACATTCAGAAAAAAAATCCCCCTTAACTTTATTATTATCTATTGTTGCCATAAGTGCCGCCGTTCTTGCGGTTGCTTCTATTATGGGTTGCTCCCTGCCTTATTGATTACCGAGCATATTAATCACTCAATATGGACATTAATTTAATTCACCACCATGAAATACTAAGCTCGGGTAGTCGCATCGCTTATCAATTTTTTGTAATACTTGCCATGTTAGTAGGTGGCTGGTTTATCCGTAAAGATTCTGAAAAGTGGGTACTCACTCCTGTCAAGCGTTGGAGTATTTTAGGTGTTGCCTTTCTCGGTGCAATGCTAGGCTCTGCTGTCCCTGCTTTTTTCTCTGGTGGACTAGTAGAAGATCTAGCTTGGTCGATGCCAATCACCCCCAAAACAGTTATGGGTGGCATTCTCGCCTCATTTATTTTCGTGGTAATCTATAAAAAGCTTAGCAGAACCGATTTTGATACCAGTGACGGCTTTGCCAGAGGCGCAATTGCGATGATGGCAATTGGGCGTATAGGCTGTATTTTTCAACATTGTTGTTATGGAAAAGAAGCATCATGGGGAATAAATTTTGGCGATGGTTTATCACGGGTTCCTGTTCAATATATTGAAGCCATTGGTCTCTTTGGCATTTTCTATCTAATACAGCATTTTCATGAAAAGAATTTGTATGCAGGTCGCCGTTTATTTATCGTCTTCACACTGTATGGACTCTTACGGTTTGTACTAGAATTCGGTCGAGAGCAGATTGCTGATATTTATTTCGGTATTGGTTTTTATCAGTGGATTGCCCTCTTAATATTCGTCGTCGGTGCTTGGCAAATATTTCATCGCTCCTTTTCAACACCGCTATCCCCACAAACACTTAACGCCCAGTGAGTTTTACCCAAGAAGTGCTGTGTAAAGCACTTCAAAAAAGGCGTTTACTTTGTGAAGATGTGCAACAAGCGCATCAAAATACCCTGCTTCAAGCAAATAAACAGCCTCTCAAAGACTGGCAAGTTTCATTAGGAGACAATCTGCTTTTTGATTTAGCAGGCTTGCAGGAAATCACCAAAGCAATAAAAAATTATCAGGGCGAAGCCAACTCCCTCAACTTTAAACTACAGCTTTCTACCGCAACAATTCGTGATTATTATAGCCATAGTCTTCATCTCAAAGATGGCTTAATTGAATTACCAATTATCGCTAAAAAATCACTAGATCAGCCACAAAAACAAGAAACACTCCTCATCCCTCTAAGTGAATTAAATACCAATATTCACTACCCCTTATCGCTCACAGAAGCAGATGTAAATAGCACACCCTTAGCACTATTAATCCCCTATAGTTGTGATCATGATTGTTTATTTGCCAATCAAATCGCAATTTTCTCGCATTTAAATCAATCTATTAAACAATCACCTTTGACTTGGCTAAGGGCATTATTTAGTCGAAGAAAAATCAGCTTAAAACGCCGTATTTCACTAACTTGGAAGCAAAAACATTCTAATGCAGATATTCACCCAACAGCGATTATTGAAGGCTCTGTAATTGGCAAAGGCTGTCGTATTGGTGCTTATTGTGTCGTTCGCTATAGCGTACTAGGAAAAAATGTAGTGTTACATGATGGTGCTAAAGTCGAATACTCAGTTGTTGATGATAATAGTTGGCTAATGCATGATTTGGTATTGTACCGAAGCCTTGCTGAAAGCAATGTTTTTTTAATTCATGGGCCCTATCAATTCTCCTACTTTCAAAAACAAAGTGCGGCATTTGCCAATATTATGATGGATTATCGTCCCGATAATAAACCTATTCGCATTAACACAAAAAAAGGCATAAAAAATTATCAAGGTAGATTTCTAGGCGCATTACTAGAAGAAAAAGCAAGAGTTTTTGGTGGAACATTAACAGCCCCTGGAATCACTATTCCACAAGGAAAAGAAATTTTTTGTAATGTAGATGCTATTACCACTGCCAAAGATTTAAAAACATAAAAAACTGCTCCAATTAGAGATATAGTTAAATTATTCGCTTTCCTATAAAGTGCGTATTTAGCAACCTATTTATTTAAGTCAAAGGAGTATATATGTCAGTTAAAAATGCATTCTATGCACAATCAGGTGGAGTTACAGCCGTCATCAACGCATCAGCCTGTGGTGTTATTCAAACAGCTAAAAAGCACAGTGATAAGATTGGTACAGTCTATGCGGGACAAAACGGAATAATCGGTGCCTTGACTGAAAATCTCATTGATACAAGCAAAGAAAGTGATGAAGATATTGCAGCACTAATGCACACACCTTCAGGCGCATTTGGCTCATGTCGTTATAAAATGAAAAGCCTTGAAGACAATAAGCTTGAATATGATCGTCTTATCGAAGTCTTCAAAGCCCATAATATAGGTTATTTTTTCTACAATGGCGGTGGCGACTCTGCTGATACCTGTCTTAAAGTTTCACAGCTTTCAGAGAAAATGGGCTACCCGATTCAAGCAATTCATGTTCCTAAAACAGTTGATAATGATCTACCTATCACCGATAACTGCCCAGGCTTTGGATCAGTTGCTAAATATATTGCTGTTTCAACACGCGAAGCTAGTTTTGATGTTGCCTCAATGGCCGCAACCTCAACAAAAATCTTTGTACTCGAAGTAATGGGTCGTCATGCGGGTTGGATCGCAGCAGCAGGCGCACTTGCCGCTGATGAAGACAATGACATTCCTGTTGTTATTCTTTTCCCTGAAATCAAATTTGATCAAGAAAAATTCTTAGCATTAGTTGATAGCAAAGTAAAAAGCCACGGATACTGCACCATTGTTGTTTCTGAAGGAACCGCATGGCCCGATGGCAGATTCCTTGCCGAGCAAGGCACTCGTGATGACTTTGGTCATGCACAATTAGGTGGCGCAGCACCTGTAGTTGCAAACATAATTAAAGATGCACTAGGTTATAAATTCCATTGGGCAGTTGCTGACTACCTACAACGTGCAGCACGTCATTTAGCCTCAAAATCAGATGTCGAACAAGCTTACGCATTAGGAGAAGCAGCCGTTGAAATGGCAGTTGAAGGTAAAAACTCAGTAATGCCAGCCGTTATCCGTACCTCAAATGACCCTTACAAATGGGAAATCGGTTCAGGTGATCTTGCCGATATTGCTAACGTCGAAAAAATGATGCCACTTGATTATATCAGTGAAGATGGCTTTGGCATTACAGACGCTTGTCGTGAATACTTACTACCCCTGATTGAAGGCGAAGCATATCCTCCTTATAAAAACGGAATGCCTGACTACGTCACTTTGAAGAAAGAACTAGTTGAGAAAAAGTTGCCTGAATTTACTATGAAATAAGGTAACTTCTCTGTAACACAAAAAAATCCCTGCTAAGCAGGGATTTTTTTTGTGCAACAAGTTATCTGGATCAGTAAGGAATTTGTAAAAGTACGTTTATCCTGCATTATCCATGCAGACCCCTCCTTATCGGCTTCTCTAAAGCCTGGGTATGATACATTATAAAAAATGCAAAAAAAGGGGGGGGATGGGTATATAGTTTTTGTAGGTTGGGCTGAGGTACGAAGCCCAACAAAATTATGGTGCGTCTTTTTGTTGGGCTTCCTAACGTCAGCCCAACCTACTGTACTTAAAGATATCTGCTTAAAGATATTTGCTTAAAGATATTTGCTTAAAGATATTTCTTTGCATTATCTAATTAATTTGTATATAATTGTCTTCATTGGTAATAAACAGAGATCAATATGGAAACGACAAAAATTACAGCAAAGGTCGATGAAAAACTTTTAATAGAATTTAATAATAAACTTGAGTCTTGTTTTATCAAACGAGATGCTTTCTTAAATCATGTAATAAATATTGAAATTGATTGTTTAGAAAAAGAAATGAAGGGGCTAAAACAGACGAGTGCAGCTAGACAATATATATCTGGAAAGTTAAAAAAACGTAGAACTAAAACAATCAATATTGTTATGAACAAAAAAACAGTAGAAAAACTAAACTTAATTATTAAAAAATCTAATATGGTTAGGGATGCATTTATTAATAGAATAATACTTTTTCTCAGCGCAAGTGATGATGTATTAAAGTTTCTTGATCTTCCACAAAGACTAAATGAGGTGCCTAATAATTTTGCTTTTGATATGGATATAAACACAAGTATTCTATCTGGTTTTAAATCGATGATGGATGACCCTTTTTTATATTTACGCCACTCAATTAAATTACAATTTGATATTGAAATTTATAGGCATGTTTTACCAGAGCAATTACATGGAATGTCATGTTATCTTGATAACTCATGTATTCCTCACACTCGTGAATATAAAGAAAAAGTAAAAGAAAAAAGCAATTTTATTGCTAGCTTAAGTGACGAGTTCGAAAAATAACTTTTGAAAGAAGGAAATAAAAATGTTTAGTAAACATGCTCATAAACGTAATCAACAAAGATGTATTCCTCCAATAGTTCATTTGTGGCTAAGCAAATATGGTGAAGAAAGATTTGATAAACACGGAGGGATAAAGCGATATTTTTCATCAAAAAGCAAGAAAATGATGGAAAAAGAGTTAGGTCGGAATTTTATTCAGGAAAATAAGAAATACCTTAAAGCATACTGTATTGAAAATCATTCTGGCAGTGTAATTACATGTGGATGGATTACAAAGCGAATCAATTATAATAAATAATAATTAAAGGAATAAAATAGCTATGAAATATAACTTTTTTGAGTATCCAGAAGGAAAAACTAATTACTCGATAGTAGATGAGCACGGCAATAAGAGTACGATTACACTTGAAAAGTGGATTGCTGATATCCTTCAATCTAATCTAGATGACGTGCATAATTCAATACAACGTGTATATAATAAAATAAATTTTAATCATCCTAGTCTATCAAGAAGAAAGAAAGGAGATATATTACGTGTAGCAGCCAGAAGAAAAGCAAATAAGTTTCAAGAAACAAAAAAAGTAATTTTAGGTTGGTGTGAAAATGATCTTGAGGACTTTTGACACATTCATGTTTGAAATTAAGATCAAAGGATCAAAGGGGTCAGACTCGATTGATTTCAAAACCCATCCCCCCTGTTTTTTAGATATTTTCATATCTATTACATTATCTAATAACTCTAATATTCAAGCCTTTGATAACGCCAATTTCTTCTGATGTTTTGGCTCCTCTTCTGCGTAAGTAGTTTGCAATTCCTACTAATCCACGTAAACGCGCAATATCAT
>JALSLM010000004.1 GCA_026988295.1 Thiotrichaceae bacterium | reverse complement strand
AACTGAGTACCATTTTTAATGGCATTTTTCATCCACGATGCACCCACAGGATGATTTACCGCTGGATTAGCACCAATAATGATAATCACATCAGAGTGACTCACATCTGCCATTGGATTTGACACCGCCCCTGAACCAATACCTTCCAGCAATGCCGTTACTGATGAGGCATGACAAAGGCGGGTACAGTGATCAACATTGTTAGTGCCACAACCATCAATTCCAAAACCTGTACGAATCAGCTTTTGAAATAAATAGGCTTCTTCACAACTGCCTTTTGCCGAGCCTAGCCCTGCAAGTGCATATTTACCTTGTTTCTCAATAATTTTCTTCAAGCCATTAGCGGCAAAATCCAAGGCTTCATCCCAGCTTGCTTGACGAAATATAGCCAAAGGATTAGCAGGGTCAAAGTCTAACTCTGCTGATTTTGGAACATCATCACGCCGTATTAAAGGTTTTGTTAAACGCTCAGGATGATGAATATAATCAAAGCCAAAGCGTCCTTTTACGCATAAACGCCCCTTGTTCGCGGGACCATTACGCCCTTTAACATGCAGGATTTTATTATCTTTAACATGATATGTGAGCAAACAACCTACACCACAATAAGGGCAAACTGAATCGACTTTTTTATCTGGCTCAATAAGCCCCACGCCTTTTGCAGGCATTAAGGCACCTGTCGGACAGGCTTGTATGCACTCACCACAGGCAACACAGGCACTTTCACCCATTGCATCATCAATATCAAAGACAATTTTAGTTTGAGAGCCACGCTTGCCAAGCCCGATAATGTCATTTACCTGAATATCACGACAGGCGCGTAAACAACGGGTACAGTGAATACAGGCATCGAGATTTACAGCCATTGCTGGATGTGATTCATCCTTAGCTACGGTATTGGTACGCGCTTTAAAACGAGGTTTCTGAACACCTAGCTTATCTGACCATTGTTGCAATTCATTATCAAGGGTATAAGCCGTGTCTGGCATATCGGATTGCAATAATTCTAATACCATTTTTTGTGCATTTTTAGCACGACGATTATTGCTATACACTTTCATACCTGCGCTAGGTTTGCGACAACAAGATGGCGCAAGCACACGTTCACCTTCAACTTCTACCATACAAGCTCTGCAATTTCCTGATTCGCCTAAACCATCTTTGTAACATAAATGTGGAATTTCTACCCCATGTCGCTGTGCAGCATTAAATATGGTTTCACCACCATTGGCTGAGATTGTTTCTCCATTCAGGCTGAATTTGATAGTTTTATTCGTATTCATCAATCGCTCCCATCAATTTCTTGAGGAAAATATTTAATCACACAATCCATTGGATTTGGCGCAGCTTGCCCGAGTCCACAAATAGAAGCATCTTGCATTACTGTTGATAATTCTTGCATCAAGGGAGTATCCCACTTTGATTCTTGCATTAATTTCACTGCCTTAGCTGTACCCACTCTACAAGGTGTACACTGACCACAGGATTCATATTCAAAAAATTGCATTGCATTCAAAGCTATCTCACGAGCTGAATCAGCTTCTGAAAATACAATCACGGAGGCCGAACCAATAAAACAACCGTATTCATTTAGAGTATCAAAATCAAGCGGTATATTTGCCATTCTAGCAGGCAATATTCCACCTGATGCACCACCTGGAAGATAGCCATACAAACGATGTGTATCTTGCATTCCACCACAGTATTCTTCCACTAATTCTTCTAAGGTAATACCCGCTGGTGCAAAGTATACTCCTGGATTTTTAACCCGACCGCTTACAGAAAATGAACGTAGACCTTTACGACCATTTCGACCTTGAGTGCTAAACCAATCTGAGCCTTTAGCAACAATATCACGCACCCAAAAAAGTGTTTCCATATTGTGAACGAGGGTTGGCCGACCAAAAACTCCCTCCTCTGCCACATAAGGTGGACGCAAACGTGGCATACCGCGCTTGCCCTCAATGGATTCAATCATGGCGGATTCTTCACCGCAGATATAAGCCCCTGCACCCCGACGAAGATGAATTTCAGGTACTTCACAGCAAGAATCATTTTTTAATTTATCTAGCTCTGTTTGTAATAACTCACGACAGGCTGGATATTCATCACGAATATAAATATAAATCACATCAATGCCTACCGTTAGTGCTGCAATTAACATACCTTCGATAAAATGTCGTGGATCTTTTTCTAAATAATAAAGGTCTTTAAAGGTTCCCGGCTCACCTTCATCAATATTAACTGCCATTGTGCGAGGTGCAGCTTGATTGCTAACAATGCGCCATTTTCGACCGACAGGAAAACCAGCTCCACCCAAGCCGCGAAGATTAGAGGCTTCAAGCTTATTAATAATTTCTTCTTTTTTCTTATCATTAAAGTTCTTTTGTAATTGGGCAATAAAGCTATAGCCGCCTAAATCCCTAAATTCTTCATAGGTAAATACGTCTGGTAGCGATTCTTCATAGTTTTTGCTTGTAATAACTTCTTTTATTTTTTTATAACTGGCGACTTCAACAGGATTTTTTCCAACAACTGCAACAGGTGCTTTATCACAACGACCCACACAAGGAACACGTTGAATTCTTATTTTATCAGTGTTAATAATATCAGTGCCAAACTCATTATTTTCTAGTTGCTTAATTAGTGCCTCTGCACCCTGCATCTGACAACTAATAGAATCACAAACACGAATGGTTAATGCTGGGGGAGCTGTTTTTTTCTCATCAACCACATCAAAATGATGATAAAAACTGGCAACCTCATAAACTTCTACAACAGACAGCTTCATTAATTCTGCTAGAGCCGTTAAATGCTTGGCAGAAAGATGTTTAAAAGCATCTTGAATTTGATGCAAATATTCAATTAAACAATCTCGCTGAAATACATCTGTGCCTAATAATTCACGCAAGCTTTGTAGTGATTGAGCATCAGCTCGACGACCTCTTGCTGAATACTTTTGCTTTTTCTTTTTGGGGTCTTTCATAGCTTAAAATAATCCTGTTTGTAACAGATTTTGGGCTATCAATTTAAGGAAGACCTGATATAAGTCGATTAGAATTTAACCTAGAAAAATATCGGCAGATTTGGCAAGCTAAAAATAATTGGACTTAATCAAGCTTTCCTTAAGGTAGAACTAGCTCATCATAGGTTGGCTTAGCTTGCCGAGCATAGAGGGCTAAACCAATCTATATTCCTAAAGCTTTAATGCTTTTGCATGATAAGCAATATGCTCACCAATAAAAGTCGAAATAAAGTGATAACTATGATCGTAACCTTCTTGCATATTTATAGTTACACTTTGCCCTGCTTTATCACAAGCGGCTTGGAAGTTTTCAGGCAAAAGTTGTTTCTCGTCATAAAACTCATCCGCCAATCCTTGTTCGATTAAAATATCAGGGACTTTTGCTCCAGCTTCTACTAATGCTGTTGCATCATAAGCTGCCCATGTACTTCCATTATCACTCTCATCGCCCCCATCACTGCCAAGGTAAGCACTAAAACAGCCCTTGCCCCACCCACAATTGATAGGATTGCAAATAGGCGAGAAAGCAGAAACCGATTGATAAGAATCAGGGTTTTTCAGCGCACAAATTAATGCGCCATGTCCACCCATTGAGTGACCAGAAATAGATTTAACATCTGGAATCAAAGGCAAGTTTGCTTCTAGCAATGCAGGAAGCTCCTTAGTGATATAGTCATACATCTGATAATGTTTAGACCACGGCTCTTGCGTGGCATTGACATAAAACCCCGCACCTTTGCCCAAATCATAACGGTCTGGTTCATCGGCGACATCATCTCCACGTGGACTGGTATCAGGAAAGATTAGTGCAATACCATGCTCTGCGGCATAACGCTGTGCGCCTGCTTTTGTTCTCGCATTATCATCTGTACACGTTAAACCCGATAACCAATACAAAGCAGGTACATTTCCTTGCTCTGCTTGGGGGGGTAAATAAACTGAAAAAGTCATTTCACAATCCAGCACTGCTGACTCATGTGTATAGCGATTTAAAAAACCACCGAACTCTTTAATACTTTCTGTTCGTTGAATTGTCATTTTCACCTCAATATCGGAAGGGAAGGTAAAAAAATAACTATAATAATGTTAAAATCAACATATAGTTATCCTATATACCCATCCCCCCTGTTTTTTACATATTTTATTTATTCATCTGTTTATATGCTTATTAATTGCTTATTCACTGTGCCGTAGTGGACTCACGGATTCAGGTTATAGATTAGATAAGCAACACCATTCAATATTTAGAAATTTCCAAGCAATTAAAACTCAGTTATAACCGAACGAATACTCTCACCACTGTGCATTAAATCAAATGCTCTATTGATGTCTTCCAAAGGCATGGTATGTGTAACCAAACTATCTAGCTCAATATCGCCCGCCATATAACGATCAACATAACCAGGTAGCTCAGTGCGCCCTTTTACGCCTCCAAATGCCGAGCCTAACCACTGACGACCCACAACTAGGTTAAATGGTCTTGTTGATATTTCTTGACCGGCACCCGCTACACCAATAACAACTGATTTACCCCAACCCATGTGTGTACACTCAAGCGCATCACGCATCACATGAACATTACCGATACACTCAAATGAATAATCTGGACCACCATCATAGGTATCCTGCATATACTCTACAAATGAGCCATCAATATCTTTAGGATTAACAAAATCAGTACAACCTAACTGTTTAGCAAATTCAAACTTATCTGGATTAATATCAATCCCGATAATACGTTCAGCACCTGCCATTACTGCGCCTTGAATACAAGACAAACCAATTCCACCTAGACCAAAAACAGCCACTGTCGAACCTGCTTCAACTTTAGCAGTATTCAATACCGCTCCAATACCCGTAGTAACACCGCAACCCAACAAGCACACCTTATCAAGTGGTGCCTCCTTATTAACTTTAGCTAATGCAATTTCAGGAACAACCGTATATTCAGCAAAGGTTGAACAACCCATATAATGAAAAATATCTTTGCCATTCTGAGAAAAACGCCTTGTACCATCAGGCATATAGCCTGTCCAGATAGTGCCAGCTATCGTCTGACAAAGGTTAGATTTGGTTGAATTACAATATTCACAATCACCACACTCTGCAATATACAGCGGAATAACATGGTCACCCACCTCCAGATTTTTTACGCCAGCACCTAATTCAACAACTTCACACCCCCCTTCATGGCCTAAAATACAAGGGAAAGAACCTTCAGGATCATCTCCCGAGAGTGTAAATGCATCAGTATGACAAACTCCTGAAGCAATAACTTTTAATAGAACCTC
>JALSLM010000003.1 GCA_026988295.1 Thiotrichaceae bacterium | reverse complement strand
CTCACCTTATTTTTTCTCGGTTTCTTAATTTGGTCAACTTGGCAACAGGAGCATGCACCAAAGCCAGTAGCACAAACGCCAACTACAGGCTCACAACAGGCTCAGAATCAGCAGAATGGTAATATTCCCACCGCTGCAAATATACCCTCCGCTAATAGCAATAATATCACCCAGCAAAATTCAAGTTCATCTACAACAAGCGCACAAAAACAGATTCATATAAAAACAGATGTATTAGATTTAATGCTAGATTTACAAGGTGGCACAATCTCTCAGGTTGACTTACCTAGCTATCCAGTTAGCCTTAAAGAAAAAAATACAGCTGTACGTATTTTGGATAAAGAAAAATCTTACGCCGCACAATCAGGATTAAGACATCAAGATATCAACGGTGCTTATCGTAGTGATCTAGCACCTAATCACTACGCGATATATAGTGCAGAAAAAGATCAATATGTGATGGCTGAAGGACAAAATAAACTTGAAGTCCCTATAGTTTGGAACAACGGCAAAGGCATAAAAGTCGTTAAAACACTAATATTTGAACGCGGAAATTTTTCCGTAAAGCAAAATACTAAGATTGACAATCAATCACCTAATGCTTGGATAGGTAGTCAATACATGCAAATCACGCATGGTAAAAATAATAAAAAACGCAGCATAATAGGAGGAGGCGCTATCACCTATACTGGCCCTGCCTACTATAATGATAAATACATAAAAGTATCCTTTGGTGACATAGAAGATGAGACACTAAATGATCTTGTTAAAGGTGGCTGGGTTGCCATGCTACAACACTATTTTGTCAGTGCTTGGATACCATCAGAAGATACAGAAAATGTTGTATATTCAATATTTGATAAGAAAAATAAAAACTACATAATTGGTACAAAAACAGCAGAAATAACAATAAATAGCGGTGCTTCTAATTCTTTTGATAGTCAGTTTTATGTAGGTCCTACCGATCAAGAGAAACTATCAGCCATATCAAAAGGGCTAGATTTAACCGTTGATTACGGGATTTTTGCCTTTGTATCCAAACCAATTTTTACCGCCATGAAGTTTATTCATCACTATGTGGGTAACTGGGGCTGGTCAATCATTTTATTAACACTACTAATAAAATTAATCTTCTTCTATCCCTCAGCTATCAGCTATAAATCAATGGCTAAAATGAAAAAGCTAGGGCCAAAAATTAAGGAGATTGGTGAAAAATACAAAAATGATCCACAGGGAAAACAAAAAGCAACAATGGCATTTTATCGAAAGGAAAAGATAAATCCTCTCGGTGGCTGTTTACCTATGTTGATACAGATGCCCGTATTTATGGGCTTATATTGGGTGTTACAAGAAAGTGTGGAGTTGCGTCAAGCTCCTTGGCTTTTTTGGTACAAAGATTTATCAATAATGGATCCTTACTTTGTTTTGCCATTACTTTATGGCGCAAGCATGTTTATTCAGCAAAAGCTAAATCCACCTGTATCACAAGACCCTATGCAACAGAAAATATTTATGTATCTGCCAATAGTATTTACATTTATGTTCCTTTGGTTCCCTGCGGGATTAGTGCTTTACTGGGTAGTCAACAATATTTTGACGATTGCACAGCAATGGTTTATCAATAAGAAGATATTGGGTGATGATGCGCTCAAGCATTAATTTAAATATGTTTACAAAAAGTATAAAGATAATACTAATACCCATCCCCCCCTATTTTTATACTTTTTATTTATCAAATCATCAACGGATTCTTTTTTAGAACCCTATGAACTCAGACACTATTGCCGCTATAGCCACCCCATCAGGTCGGGGTGGTGTGGCTATCATTAGAATATCAGGTTCAAAAGTTAGCCATATTGCGAGCTCCATACTTGGAAATCTCCCTGCCCCATTCAAAGCTATTCATAAGCTATTCAGAGATGAGCATGGTGAGTTGATTGATGATGGTATTGCCATTTATTTCCCTGCACCACGCTCTTTCACAGGAGAAGAAGTACTAGAACTACAAGGGCATGGCAGTCATATTGTTATGGATATGCTGCTCCAACGCTGTATCGAATTAGGCGCAAGACTGGCAAGACCCGGCGAGTTTTCAGAGCGTGCATTTCTCAATGATAAACTTGATCTCACCCAAGCAGAAGCAATAGCAGACCTGATAGATTCTGGTTCACGACAAGCAGCACGTTCTGCTTTGCGCTCACTACAGGGCGAATTTTCAAATGCGATCAACTCCTTGCTCAGTAAAATGATCGAAATGCGTATTTATGTCGAGGCAGCGCTTGATTTTCCCGAAGAAGAAATAGATTTCCTTGCAGATGCAAGTGTAATGAATCGCTTACAGGCAATCAAAGATCAATTATACGAAATATCTCAAAAAGCACAGCAAGGAAGCTTGCTAAGAAATGGAATGCACCTCGTCATTATTGGTAAACCCAATGCAGGGAAATCCAGCCTCTTAAATGCCTTATCAGGAAATGAAACTGCCATTGTCACAGAAATAGCAGGAACAACCCGAGATACGTTACATGAATCAATTGATCTGGATGGAATTCCACTACATCTAGTAGACACCGCAGGGCTAAGGGAAAGCGATGACCCCGTAGAAAAAATTGGTATAGAACGAGCTTGGAAAGCCATCGAAAAAGCCGACATTGCCCTGCTTTTATTAGATGATACGCAAACACAAAACCCACAGTTTGAAATTGTTGAGAAGCTGCCAGAATCTCTACCCCTATTAATTGTCCATAATAAAATTGATTTAAGTAACAAACAGCCCTCCAAAAAAGGTGATGAACTGTATATCTCCGCCAAACAGAATCTAGGAATAGAGTTACTCAAAACAGAGCTAAAACAGCGTATAGGTTTTCAAGACCTAGGTGAAGATACCTTTATAGCCCGTCGCCGTCACCTACAAGCACTGCAAAGAACTCAAGAGTATGTTGATAATGCAGAAATACAGCTTACACAATTTAATGCTGGTGAATTAATGGCAGAAGAACTGCGTCTCGCACAAGATGAACTTGCTCAGATTACTGGGAAATTCACCCCAGATGATCTATTAGGAGAAATATTCAGCAGTTTTTGTATAGGGAAATAATACGTTTCCTTAAGGAAACTCTGATCAAGTACAATTATTTTTAGCTTGCGCTAAATTCTAATCGACTTAATCAGGTTTTCCTTAAACTCAGCTTCTAAGGGCGATATGACATGGCGCAAATATCAAAAAAATATGCAAAAAAAGGGGGGGGATGGGTTTTAATACAGATTTAAATGATTAAATACACTAAAATCATACTATGAATAAACAAGAACTACTCAAATACGAACCCGATAAAGATTTACTAAAAGACCGTGTTATCCTTGTGACAGGTGCAGGCACAGGCATAGGTCGAGCCATTTCACTAGCCTTCGCACGTTATGGTGCAACGGTAGTATTATTGGGCAAAACACTAAAAGAACTGGAATATGTCTACGATGAGATAGAAGACGCAGGCTATCCAGAACCCGCAATCTACCCATTAAATATGGAAGGTGCAACTGCCAAAGATTATCAAGATATGGCAAACACCTTTTCCGAAAAACTAGGTGGACTAGATGGCATCGTATTAAATGCAGCTTGGTTGGCAGCCTTTATGCCCTTCAAAGAATATGATGTGGAAACATGGTCAAAAACACTTAGTGTTAATTTACATGCTAATTTTTTAATTGTACAAACCTGTCTGCCGCTACTCGAAGCATCTAGTGACCCAGCCATTATATTTTCGGCACATGACTCAATTAAAGCATACAATGGAGCATTTGGTATTTCGAAAGCCGGCACACAAGCAATGATGGATATTCTTGCCGATGAGTATGATCTGGATGAAAATTTTATTCGCATCAATAGCATCGACACAGGGCCATTGCGTACACAAATGCGCAAAATGAATTACCCAGGTGAAGATATGGATTCCTTGGCAATGCCAGAATCTATAGTGGGTCCTTACCTCTATTTCATGGGACCAGATGCAGGAAAACGCACAGGTGAAAAGATCATTTACGAGAAACTACCTGTAGACACCAAATGATCTAGGAGGCTGTCCGATACCTCGGGCAGCTTTTTAGAGTAATTTAATCCGTTCCTTAATTAAGGAAACCCTGATCAAGCCCAATTATTTTTAGCTTGCCAAATCTGCCGATATTTTCAACGAAGATCGGCGCAATAGAACAACTATTACGCCTCACTTCGTGAAAAATAGCGATAGCTTTTTCAAAGCTAAATTCTAATCAACTTAATCAAGGTTTCCTTAACAAAACTCTCCTACAATAATAAGCATGAAGCAGGACAAGCTATACGCTAAAAACCAACAAGTTGTTGATTTCGCATTTGACGAAGCAGTCGCTGATGTATTCCCCGATATGATAAGGCGTTCTGTACCAGGATATGATGCCATCATTTCACAATTAGGTGTGCTCGCAAAACATCACGCACAAGCTCAAACCAATATCTATGATTTGGGTTGCTCACTCGGTGCAGCAACACTTTCAATGCATCGCCAAACCAGCAATCTAAAACTCAAACACATCTGTATTGATAGCTCAGAGTCAATGATCAAACGCTGTCAGTCACATTTACAAAGGCACATACCAAATAATGAGTTACAGGTGATTTGTGAAAATATGGAAGATACAGTAATAGAGAATGCATCAATCGTTGTTATTAACTTCACCTTACAATTTTTAGAGCCTAAGGCACGCCTCAAACTACTAAAAAATGTCTACAAAGGACTATTACCAGATGGTGTATTAATACTCTCAGAAAAATTATTATTTGAGGATGCTGTAGAAAACCAATTACAAATTGACTGGCACATCACCTCAAAACGTAGCAATGGTTATAGTGATATGGAAATCAGCCAAAAACGTGCTGCACTTGAAAATGTATTAATCCCAGATAGCCTAGAACAACATAAGCAGCGCCTGAAAGAAGCTGGTTTCATGCAATCCTATCAATGGTTTCAAAGCTTTAATTTTGCTTCATTAATTGCTTTGAAATAATAACAATAAAGAAATGTGTACGCTTAACTTCCCTATTCTAACCAGTTTGTTTTTCTAGGAGGCTGTCCGAGAATAGGAGTCGTAGCGAGGGAAAGCTGATTTGAGCTAGATTTTTCACCAATTTGAGGGGAATAGTTGTTCTATTCACCGAAAATTGGGGGGGAATATAGCCAATTTCAGCTTTTCCGCAGTAGACTCTCTATTCTCAGACAGTCTCCTAGGAGGCTGTCTGAGAACAATCACTTCTGCAATCATCAAAAGCCCTTTATTTTCTTAAAAAACAAATGATTATTTTTTAATCACAAAATGGCGTGTTTTTAGCTTGTTTTCGTCGTTTTTAC
>JALSLM010000002.1 GCA_026988295.1 Thiotrichaceae bacterium | reverse complement strand
GGTTATAAATAAGCTAGCTGCATTTTCTGTTGGTTATGATACAAATATAAATTTTGGCACGAATAACTCTGAAATTAACTTACCAGGATTTGGTTTGGTAACTTTAAATAAATCAGCAGTTAAACAGGCAAGTGGATTTGCTGAGGCTAAATTTCAGCTAATGCGGAAAATGAGTAGCAAAACAAAAAAATCTTTTCTGTTGGCTAATATAAGCCATAGAAAATATTTTAAAAATACAGATTTTGACCTTATTGATTTGGATTTGCGTAGTGGTTTTTCTCTTGTTCATAATGATAAAAAATATCAGTTTGTTGTGAGAGATCGACCTGTTTTTTTAGATGGAAATTTCTATAGTAATACCTTTGGTGTTGATGCAGTACTAAAAAATAAATTGGCTACTGACATGGTAATGAGTACATCTCTCAGCTTTGAAAATTATGATAATAAAAAAAGTCATCTAATAGATCGAAAACGTGCTTTACTAGGTATTAAACTTGAACAGAGAAGCAAAAAGAATCAGCATCAATATAGTGCTTATACGGGTAAGGAGTTTGCTGATAAGAAAGCAGGAAAACAATTTAGCCGGAATATTATGGGGCTTGCTTATAAAGGCTCTCATGAATGGGATTCTAACAATACTACTTTTATTAGTTTGGCTTATAAAAACTATAAACATCAAGCTGCCTATCCTGTGTTTCCGGCAAAAAGGAAAGATGATTGTTTAACTATCAGGGTGCGACATGAACGGAAGTTAACAAAAAAAACTACTTTAATTTTTTCAGCAAGTCATACTAACAATAGAAGTAATCTTGATCTTTATGATGTTAAGAGAAATGAAGCAAAAATAGGAATCCATTATGAGTGGGATTAAGAATAAAAAAATTAGAATCATTTTTACAGTATTCACTTTATTTACTTTAACCGTACCTGTAATCGCTAAGGAAAAAGAAGCAGGGAAGACCTTATTGACACAAGCAAGTGTTTTTGCGAAACGTAGTAATGTTAATATTACTCTGAAGCGTCGCTCAAAGATTTTTGAAAGAGATGAGATTCATGTTGGGAAAGGTGGTCGCGCGCAATTTCGAATGGTAGATCAAGCAATTATTTCATTGCAAGAAAACTCAATACTACAAATAAAAAGGTATAAATTTAAGCAAGGATCAGGCTCGAATTCAGCTTTTCTTAAACTGTTAACAGGTGGATTGAGAACAATCACAGGCGCAATAGGAAAAAAAGCATACGAATTACATACACCATTAGCAACTATTGGAGTGCGGGGAACTGATTATGAAGTAGAAATTGTTTCAACTGGAATGTATGTAGCGACTTGGCAAGGAACAATACAGTTAAAATCATATCTTAAAAGTGGTTGTAATATGTTGGTTGGACGATCACAGCCATATATGTTTGCTTATATCAATCCACAGGGTAAATGCAAGGGCTTGCAGCAGGTTCCTCAGGTTTTTAGAGCAGGGCATAGTTCTAATATACAGCAGGTGGGGATAAAAACAGCAGTTAACCCTATTATTGAATCATTGCAACAGGCATTACCTGTTTCTCCCGTAAAAACTTTTAAGCATAGTGGGTTGAATATTGACCTATCTCATCCTGCAAAAGAAATTAATTCAAAATCAAGCACGCTAGCTAGTTCCATCCCGACATTTAAAGTTGGTCTTGAACGATATAATCTTGCAGAAACTGGAAAAGTTATAAATTTTCAACAATCGATAGGAGGATACCAAGTCAATTGGGGGTACTGGAATCAGTTTTCTACATCCCTTGCATCAAATACGGCATCAGAAAATATTGAGGCAAGTTTAGATGGTATGATTTGGACCGCTTATGATCCAACTGATGCATCAATTGTTGCCGCACGAACAGGTACTGCTCGCTATGATAATGTAACAAACAGTCTTTTAAATGGCTCTTCGGGAGTAATCAATAACTTACAAATACAAATGGATGTAAATTTTGAATCTGGAAATGTTACTAATGGGGCGTTATCGGCAAACACACGATCAGATACATGGGTCGCGGTTTTTGATGGAAAAATTACTGCAGGTGATCTTGATTTACAGTTAAATGGAGCGAGTGTTGTGGATTCAAATCCTACAACACCTAGTCCTGTACGTGATGCAAATGGCTTTATAGCAGGAGATTTTATTGGTAATAATGCTGAAGCAATAATAGGTGGGTTTGGGCTTTCAGAAGATAATGTAGAGTCAAATCATATTGAAGGTACTTTTATCGTTGAGGAATAGTGTTTAGTTAGGATCAATGTTTCAGTAATTTTGGTGTGTTATAGAGTCCATCTAATCAAAAAAAACATTGATTTGGAGAGAAATAAAAATAAGGGTAACACATTTTATGCAAATAAAATTTTATGGAGTACGTGGTTCAATCGCATCACCAGGTCCAGAAACAGTTCGTTATGGTGGAAATACTTCCTGTGTTTTTGTTGAAGCAGATGATGGTTCTTTGTTTATATTTGATGCGGGCACTGGAATCAGAAAGTTAGGCGAAGATTTAGTTGCACAATCGTTATCAAAAGATATTAACTTACTTTTTAGCCATTATCACTGGGACCACATTCAGGGCTTTCCTTTCTTTCTTCCTGCTTATCAAGATAATCAGCAAATCAATTTACTTGCAGCACATTTAAAAGATGTTAATGCACATTCTGTTCTTAACCAGATGACAAACCCACATTTCCCCGTGCCTAGCGATAAACTCGACGCTAAAGTGGTTCTGTTGAGTATCAATAATAGCAAGTTAAAGATAGGGGATAATACCATTTATGCAAAACCCCTAAATCACCCAGGAGGCGGTTCAGCCTATCGCCTAGAGAGCAGTTTGGGGAGTATGGCTTATGTTACTGATAATGAACTTGAGCCACCCCAAAAACCAGCTACATCATATTTAGAATGGGTTGAGTTTTTGAAAGATGTAGATTTTCTTATTCATGATGCCATGTATCTTGATGAGGAACAGGATGAGAAACATGGTTGGGGTCATTCATTGATTTCTCAAACCTTACAACTAGCGGCTGATGCTAAGGTAAAAAATCTTGTTTTATTTCATCATGACCCTTCTCGAACGGATGATCAATTAGATGAAATAGCAAAAACATCTCAAACATGGATGCAAAAACACTATTCAAAATGCCAGGTTTTTGTGGCAAAAGAAGGTAGTGAGTTTTTAGTTCCAGCATGATTTTTATTCAATTCTTGACTAATTCACTAGGTTGGTTATAATCCCCACTAAATAAGTCAAGATTACATTCGTCTCGGAAACGGATGTATGGAGGTTATATGAAGTTATCTACAAAAGGTCGTTATGCTGTAACTGCAATGATGGATCTTGCCATACACGATAGAGAAGGCCCCGTAACTCTATCTGATATTTCAAGTTGTCAGGGTATTTCCCTTTCCTATTTGGAACAACTCTTTGCAAAATTACGTCAAACTGGATTAGTTGAAGGTGTTCGAGGTCCAGGTGGTGGTTATCGTTTAGGAAAGCCATCTCATCAAATCAGTGTTGCTGATATTATAATGGCAGTTGATGAGAATATTGATAATACCCGCTGCAAGGGTAGTAAAGACTGTAACAAAGGTGAGAAATGTCTAACACATCATCTTTGGAATGATTTGAGTGAACGTCTTTATGATTTTCTTGATGGCATAACACTGTCAGAGTTTATTAAAAACCCAGAAGTTCGTAAAATATCCCATCGGCAGGATACTACAGCCAGCCGCATTGCTAATATGTTCCCTCCACGCTCAAAAGCGAGCTAGAATATTACCTGAATCCGTTAGGTCACTACGGCACGGGATGCAAGATATTAATTCATCACGGGTTTAAAAAATACCCGCTTAACCTATGGGTGAAGCTAAGATTTAGTGAGCTTCCCATCTGCGCTAGCAGATGGTGAACTCAATTATGTAAAGCTTTTTAAATCCCTTGCTAAACCAATATCTTACGTCCTGTTAATCGTATTGATCCTCACGGACTCAGGTATTAGTGATAGTGCTGAAATCTATATTTTTGTAGGTCGGATTAGCGATAGCGTAATCCGACCGATCACCATACCCTGAATTTTAAATTATTTAAAAAAATGTAAAAACAGGGGGTGGGTGGGTATTAGGGTACTACTTGATCATGCGATAATAAACTTACCTAACACGTGTTAGGTAGGGTATGGCGGTTCATATTTTTCATATTTAAAAAATATTTGATTAAATCAAAATAATTCTACTTTCTTGCCAAGCGTTTATCGTTTATGATCTGGATTGGTAACAACGGAGATTGTTGCTGTAATTCGTACAAGGAAGAAAAATATGAATATTTCAAAATTTCTATTAACAATAGGGACTTTTCTACTGTTAGCTGTAATTATTAGTGCATGTTCTGTACAGGTACAAAATAAAAACAAAGAACAGATGGCTAATACCGCAATAATTAAAGTGCCAAGTACAGCGCATACGCATCCTGCTAACGAATGTACGAATTCGATAACCCATTCACATCCTTTGCCAGGCGGCTCTAAGGTACATAAGCATAGCTATAGCTGCAAAGGTAAAGTACCTAAGTCTATTAATACACATACGCATCCAGCGAATAAATGTACACGCTCAACCACTCATACGCATCCAAATGGCAAACGAAATCATAGCCATAAATATGCTTGTCAGGCAAAAACTGGGTCAAGAGGCAATAAACATGCTGTAGCTAGACCAAGAGGCAATGCACATGTACATGCTGCGAATAAATTTACTCGCTCAATGAGGCATGTTCATCCAGGTGGAAATCGTAAACATAATCATCACTACGGTCGATGAATCAACTCTTGGCTCTCGGATAGCCATGCTTCAATATATTTAAAATATAGCATATTGAATATGACACCCATCCCCCCCTTTTTTTTTACATATTTTTAGCTTTGTACAAAAATATTTAAAAAAAGGGGGGGGATGGGTTATGAATATAACGACCCAATCTTATAAAAGATAGCGACAGATTTTTCTGAGCTAAATTCTAATCAACTTAATTAGGTTTTTCTTAGAAGACCCTATTCAACAATTACTCTAAATTTCAAATTAAAACTAGGTGCTGTTGTGCCTGTTTTAGGCTGAAAAGCACCATTCATTGAAGCGCGTAGATTAGTTACACTGCTATCAGTGCCTTCAGCATCAGCCAATGGAGAGTAAGCATAAGTTGCTCCATTATCATTTGAATAAACTGTACTTGCTAGGCTTAAGTGTCGAGTCCCGTGTGATCATGGACATATTCCAGAAAGAAGTTATGCTCTCTATCAAGCAAGAGAAATTCTTCAGGACATGCTAAACGATAGTAAGAAAAAGGTCTAACATGATTATACATC
>JALSLM010000001.1 GCA_026988295.1 Thiotrichaceae bacterium | reverse complement strand
CGTGTAGCAAAAAGAAAACTCACTTATAAGATAAACTTTAGTAAAGCAATATCTTCTGTAAAAGATATTTTGGTTAGTGCACTCAATGGCTTGTTGCTCGATATTGATATACAGGAATCCTTACAGATCATCAGCAAAAACCTGACACCGATACGACTAGGTAGAAGTTTTGAGCGTGAGAAAATACGCTGTAGACGACTTATGTGCAGGAAAGGTTACAGGTATGCTTAGTGATATCAATTACTTATGCTTATTTTAATGACATTGGGGGGGGGTGGGTATCTATAAATTCGTTCTGTATCCATCAAACTAATAAAGTTTAATAATCACAATAAAGCCCTGATTTACAGGGCTTTGGGTTGGATGATTTAATGTATTACATAGGGTAACTTTTAAAATGGAATATCATCATCAAAGTTATCATAGTTTTGTGGTGGTTCACTTGGTGAATTTTGTGCTGGTGCCTGTTGCTGGGGTGCGCCACTGCTACTACTTTGTTGTGCTTGTGGAGAAGGGCTAAAATCACTACTGCCCCCACTAGATTTTCCGCCTAGCATTGTCATCTCTCTTGCGACAATCTCGGTTGTGTAACGATCTTGACCATTTTGGTCTTGCCACTTACGTGTTCTTAAATTCCCCTCAATATAAACCTGCGATCCTTTGCGTAGGTATTCACCAACAATTTCAGCAAGTCGGTTAAAGAATACGACTCGATGCCATTCTGTTTTGTCCTTTTTTTCACCTGTTGCTTTGTCTTTCCATGTATCAGTGGTTGCTAAACTAATATTGGTGACAGCACCACCACTGGGCATATATTTAACTTCTGGGTCTTGCCCTAGATTACCGATAAGAATTACTTTATTAACACTTGCCATATTTTCTTCCTTTGTGAACTTATGATTCTTCTTTGTAGAAGAATCACTTTTCCTAATTAAAACATACAGGTTTGTTTTTTAAAAGAAGGTATACCCATCCCCCCTGTTTTTGACATATTTTTAATCATTTAAAATACTGTAACTGCTCAAATTAATTACTTATTTGGCGGCTGATAGCATATTAAAGCTCTGTAGATCCGTTAGAATATGCGCGGCTTCATTGAGAAATACATCTACAGGTTTTTTGGTGAAGATGTCATCATTTCTTTTTTCTTGCGCATCGCGTAGCTCTTTCATCGTTGTATAAACAGCTTTTCCTTTAAGGGTTTGTAGCTGGTTTTCTAGTTGTAATAACTTTTTATTAAACAGAGCTCGTTTAGCTTTTCGTTTTGCAAGATTAAGTGAAACTGATTTTTCATTGCCAGCATCAACCAATAGTTTCAGACGCTTTACTGTTGCTACATATTCGGGTGTATGTTGTCTTCTCTTTTCTGATTTGGCTTTAGCTTGTGTAATCGCACTGTGACCAAAAGCTCGATTATATTTTTTATGCTGTGCTTCATGGATTTTTCGCCAAGGTAAAGCATTTTTGTAGGCACGCTCACCTAGCTCAGCATCAATAGTCGGTAAGTTCCATGAAATATCAGGTATAACTCCCTTGTGCTGAGTACTTTCTCCATTAATACGGAAAAACTGAGCGGTAGTAATTTTTAATTGCCCAAGCGGCTTATCAAATTCTTTACGGGTATATGAGCCTAAAGGAAGTACAGTTTGTACTGTACCTTTGCCGAATGTTGTTTCACCAATAATAATTCCGCGTCCATAATCTTGTATAGCACCTGCAAAAATCTCTGATGCTGAAGCACTGCCTTTATCAATCATGACAGCCATTGGACCTTTGAAGACTATATTAGAATCTTCATCCTTTAAAACATCAGTACGCCCTGTTGAATCATTAATCTGTACGACGGGACCTTTCTTAATAAACAAGCCTGTGAGTGAAACTACTTCGCTTAAAGAGCCGCCACCATTACCGCGTAAGTCAATGATAAGTTCATCAATTCCTTGTTTCTTGAGTTCTAATAGTAGTTTTTTTACATCGCGCGTCGTACCTGCATAGTCTTTATCTCCTCTATTTCTAGCTTTAAAGTCGATATAGAAAGAGGGGAGTTTGATAACTCCAACTTTTGCGATTTTTCCATTCTCTTTCTTGATTTCAATAATACGTTTACTAGCTGCTTGATGTTTTAATTTGATTTTATCCCTCTGAATGGAGACAGTTTCAGGTTTTCCACCTAAGCCTGTTTCATGAGGTAGTATTGAAAGCACGACGGTACTGCCTTTTTTCCCACGGATGATATTGACTACATCACTTAAACGCCAGCCAATGATGTCTTTGATTGCTTCTTTATTGCCTTGTCCTACCCCGATAATTCTATCACCAGCAGATATTTTTCCCGTGAGATCAGCAGGACCGCCAGGGACAACACTAATAATCTTAGTATGTTCTTCGTCTTTTCGAAGTACTGCACCAATTCCGCTGAGTTGGAGACTCATGTTTATATCAAATTGTGCCGAAGATCGTGGCGATAGATAAGATGTATGTGGCTCTATAGCACCAGCATAGGCATTCACAATGGTTTGAAATAATTCATTGGGCTTGATCTGAGAAGTTCGTTTGGCAATATTCAGATAGCGTTTCTTTAAGCTTTTAATAGCTTCTTGTGGTTTTTTTTCTGATAGGGTTAGATTGATATAGTCATTTTTTAAGCGTTTATCCCAGAGAGCATTTAACTCTTTCTGTCCTTTTGCCCAAGGCGCCTCTCTACGATCGAATTGATAGGTGTCATTACCTTTGAGGTTAAGTGGCTTGCTAATGCGAGTGGCTGCATATTGTGAACGCTCTTTGACACGTTGCTGGTATAACTTAAAAATACTCACTCCTGCTTCGGTATCACCATTAAGAATATAATCATCAATATCATGACTATGTTTTTTAAATGTAGATATATCTTCTTGAGTAAAATAAATTCTGCTGGGATCAAGTTCTTGGATGTATTGATCCAGAATCTTTTCTGAAAAAGAGTCATCAAGTTTGAATTTTTTGTAATGATATTTTTTCAACATTGTATTGATCATTCTAAGTTCAAATGAATGTCGAGGTGTTAATTTGGCGATTTCTACAGAAGGCGCATCTTGTTTGCTTTCTTTTGCGCTAGCATCGCTGATTATTCCAGTACCATTGGGTGGGCTGCCTAAACAAGCACTTAAAAGTAATGACAAGGTTACTGTTAACGTCATTCTAGAAAAAGTAGCGTTTAGCGGTGGAAATTTCTGTTTTATCATTCTATTGATTCTTACTGTTTATTTTACAAAAAAGTGTTTAGCCTAAGTGCTTAAGGCTGTTCTGAATTCGTGGGATTAACGTAGTTAAGGAAACCTGATCAAGTCTAATTATTTTTCTGTACTAAATTCTAATCGACTTAAGCAGGTTTCACTTAAAAAAGCATTAATTTAAATTAATAATTAAAAAATTATTAATTTTGCCCTTGGATTTACTGAGTACCACTGCAATCAATTATGCTTTGATATAGCAGGTGATATTTAAACTATTGGCAAATCAATGGCTTATTTGTTTTGCTATAGTGATAATACAAGTTTACAACTATACCACCGACATGCACAAAAAACTAATCTATGTGATTAAGTTGTCGCTTATTTGCAATCCCTTTACGTGCTACTTTATTTTTGCTTAAAAAATTTTCCAGTGAGCCTCTTTGCTTCGATTGGATGAAATCCTTGTTTAAAGCTGCAAAGACAGTGCTATTGCTAAGCTGAAACTCTTCTGTTAGTGCGTTATAGAGTAGTTTATAGAGGCGTGGTAATGCAATTTTCCACGTGCTTTGTGTTTGCTCGTAAAGGTAGTCAGAAAGCCGCATAAAACGCTGAAAGGCTAAATGATAGTCTTCTTTAGACTGCTCATTAGTTTCATTATAATTGCTATTGTTGTTAATACAATCTTCGTTAGTATTCGCAACAAGAATAAGGTTCAGAGTTTGCTTAAATCGCCCTGAGTTTGCGATTATATCCCAATAACGGGCAAAACGACTAACTCGTTGTAATGTGAAAAAATTTATATCACGAGTGCTTAAAATATTATAGGGAGGAGTATTCTTATAGCGCATTTGATAAGTTTTATCATGACGATTTATCGGCGCACCTCGTAAACGCTTCAATATGCCTAATTGTATTTCATGTGGTTTTAGTGCGACTAATTGGTTAAAACTTTCCGCAAAATTATCCAATGTATCACTGGGTAATCCAAAAATTAAGTCTGTATGTAAATGAGCACCTGTACTTTCTCTTAACCAGATAAGATTTTGGCAGGTTTTTTTGTTATCTTGCTTGCGGCTGATTAATGTTTGAATTTTAGGATCAAATGTTTGTACACCAATTTCAAATTGCAATGAATTTTTAGGAAAACGCTGTATTACTTGTTTTAACTTATCTGGCAGGTTATCTGGTACGACTTCAAAATGTAAATAAAGATCGTCTGTCATTCTTTCCAGAAAAAATTCTAATATACTAACACTGGTGTTTACTTTCAGATTAAAGGTTCTATCTATAAACTTGAAGTTACGCGCACCTCGTTGAATGAGCTTATCAATTTCACTGAGAAATGTGGATAGATCAAAAGGCTTAGATGTTTTATCCAAAGCTGAGAGGCAAAACTCGCACTTAAACGGGCAACCGCGTGAAGCCTCGACATAAATTAAGCGATTACGAATATCCTCATCAGTATAATAGGAGTAAGGAAGTGATAGCTGATCAAGTGTAGCAATCTCACCGTTGATAACAGTATTGAGAGGGCGCTTATTGGCAAGTATTTCTTCACAAAGCCGTTTGAAGCTGATTTCTCCTGCACCTTGTATGGTGTAATCAGCGAGATCAACAACATCGGGTTTATCAGGCAAGTGGCTCACTTCTGGCCCGCCAATTACAATAATAGTTTGAGGTGATATTTGCTTAACTAAAGCAATTGTTTCGGTAGATTCTGCAATATTCCAGATATATAGACTAAAACCAATAATACGAGGTTTTTGACTAAGTAGCTTCTCCGCAATATCAAGAGGTCGCTCCTGAATAGTAAATTCTTGAATTGTCGCTTGGTTTTGTAGCTCTCCCAAATTAGCAAATAAATAACGCAAGCCAAATGCTGTGTGCATATAACGCGAATTAAGCGTTGTTAAAATAATATTGACTTGCATCATATAGATAGAGCTTCCACTAAATTCACGTTATTATACGCATCTCATAAATACAAATAGTGAAAAATTGTGAAAAAAATAGGCATTGTAGGCGCAACGGGCTATACCGGCGTTGAATTATTAAGAATATTAGCAACTCATCCTGATATAGAAATTACTTATGTGACATCGCGTTCAAATGTCGGAATGCGAGTTGATGACATGTTTCCTAATTTACGAGGCTTTATTGATTTAGAATTTAGTGATCCAGATACGGACGCGCTTGCTAAATGTGATCTAGTCTTTTTTGCCACGCCCAATGGCGTGGCAATGCAGCATGTGCCCGCCTTATTAAAAGCAGGTACAAAAGTAATCGATTTGGCGGCAGATTTTCGCATAAAAGATGTCGAGCTTTGGAGTGAATGGTACAACATGAAACATGCCTGCCCAGATTTATTAGCAGAAGCAGTCTATGGATTGCCTGAACTAAACAGAAGTGCAATAAAATCTGCCAATCTCGTGGCTAATCCAGGCTGTTATCCAACCTCTGTGATATTAGGTTTATTACCTTTAGTTAAGTCCTCCACCATTGATCTGAAAAATATCATCGCTGATACCAAATCAGGAGTCAGTGGAGCAGGTAAAGGAGCTAATGTAGCAACTTTATTTAGTGAGATGGGCGAAAGCTTTAAAGCATATAACGTGGCAGGGCATCGTCATCAGCCAGAAATAGCTCAAACTCTTTCAGTATTGGCTGATACCCACGTTGATTTAACCTTTGTGCCACATCTTTTGCCCATAATTAGAGGGATACATGCGACTCTATACGCGAAGCCAATTCAGAATGCGAAGCCAGTCAAGAATGCGAAGCAAACTGAGAAACAAGATTGGCAAGCACTATTTGAAGAAACATATAAAGACGAACCATTTGTGGATGTATTGCCCGCAGGCTCTCACCCCGAAACACGCAGCGTAAAATCATCAAATATGTGCAGAATAGCAATACATGAAGTCTCTCAAAATTCTCAGTTAGTCATATTGTCAGTAATTGATAATCTGGTCAAAGGTGCGGCAGGTCAGGCAGTACAAAATATGAATTTAATGCTACACTTAGAGGAAACAACAGCCCTTAATCAACCCGCATTACTGCCTTAGGTAAAATACATATATGTTTGGAAAAAAGAAAAAACAGCCAAAAGAAGTCTTACGTGCTCAGATTCAAACGTTGATAGGAGATAACACAGTAATAGAAGGTGTTATCAATTTTACAGGGGGGATGCATATCGTTGGGCAGGTAAATGGTAGTGTTGAATCTGAAGATATTGACTCTTTATTGATTATTAACGAAGGTGCTTTAGTCAAAGGTGATGTAAAAGTCAGTCATTTAATTGTAAACGGGCAAATAGATGGCAATGTTTTTGTTAATGGCAAGGTTGAACTATTTGATCGTGCCTGCATAAATGGAGATGTGCATTATAATTTGCTAGAGCTACCCGTAGGAGCCGAAGTGAATGGCAACCTTATTCGTAATGCACAGAAAACTGACTTATAAAACAAATATAAAAGCCATATAAAAAACTATATAAAACCCATACAAATGGTAGTTTAATCGTTTTTAGAGTTAAATCAGGTTACACTCAATCCATATCCTGAATCCGTGAGGTCACTACGGCACAGAACGTAAGCTATTGATTCATCACGGGTTTAAAAAATACCCGCTTAACCTATGGGTGAAGCTAAGATTTTTTAAATCTCGTGCTAAACCAATATCTTACGCCCTGTTATCCGCATTGATCTCACGGATTCAGGTATATTCCAAGTATCAATTTTAAACTAGGTAAAAACATGACAGTTGAAACAGCAAGCGCAGCACCTATCCTAAACTTCACCGATGCCGCTGCAAACAAAGTAAAAGGGCTAATTGAAGAAGAAAAAAATGACAACCTAAAACTACGTGTTTTCGTATCAGGCGGTGGTTGTTCAGGTTTCCAATATGGTTTTACTTTTGATGAAGTCATCAATGATGGTGATACAGAAGTAGAGAAAAACGGTGTTACGCTACTTATTGATCCGATGAGTTTTCAATATCTAGTCGGTGCAGATATAGACTACACCGAAGGCTTAGAAGGCTCACAATTTGTAATTCGCAACCCCAATGCTAAAACAACCTGTGGCTGTGGATCATCCTTTAGTCCCGAATAAATCATTTTGCTCTGAATCGGTAGTATAAAAAACCCCAAAAAAAGGGGGGGGATGGGTATTAACTATAACTAATACCCATCCCCCCTTTTTTTTGCATTTTTTTAGTTCCGAAATGTGGGTTTTGTGTCGTAGCAAAAACCAACAGAGTCTTATTACCAATAGCTTATCCCCTGCTATCCGCATTGGACTCACGGATTTAGGTAATAACTATGTTAGACTAAAAAACATGACACAAAGTTATTTTAAATATTGGGGAAAAGTAAGAAGTTCAAAAGATGAAAGCGGAGAGCCGTATCATTTGCTGGTTTATCATTCTTTGGATGTGGCAGCAGTGGGTTCTGTTTTATTGAAGAGGCATCCTACATTATCAACACAATTATCTGATCTTACAGGTTTGGATATTAGTGAGTTTAAAAAATGGGCAATATTTTTTTTAGCATTGCATGATATTGGCAAGTTTGCAGATTGTTTTCAGAAACTTGTTCCAAGTATATTAAAAAAGTTACAGCAACGAAGTAGTGAGCGTGAACACTCAGAGCGTCATGATAGTTTGGGTTACGTTTTATGGAATGAGGTTTTAAAAGATCATTTTGTAACCTTAGATATTATGCCAGCCAAGCTTGGCAAACATACCGGAATATCACAACAGCAAAGCTCAATTGATAGCTGGATGGGTGCTGTTACAGGGCATCATGGCGAGCCACCAAAAACACTTAACCCTGTACTAAAAGATTATTTTGAAATAGATCAAGATTTCACTTCACTTAGGCTATTTATTTCAGATGCCTATGGCTTGTTGTGCGATGATTCCCCCTTTCCCTCATGTAATAAAGAAAAGCTAGAATTAGCCTCATGGTGGCTTTCAGGTTTTGCTGTTTTATGTGATTGGTTAGGCTCTAATCAAGATTATTTCCCCTATAAAACAAATAAAATTAATTTAGATGATTATTGGGAGATTGCTTTAAAACAGGCGGAAAAAGCCATTGAAAAAACAGGTTTGCTTTCTGCAATACCTGCTAATGAGTTAACGCTACAACAGATAATACAAACAGATAAAGAGGAGTTGATTGAGCCAACACCATTGCAGAAAAGGGCACAAAATATGCCACTGGATAACTCCTCTCATTTACTTATTCTGGAAGATGTAACAGGCGCAGGAAAGACGGAAGCTGCTGTTATTTTGGCGCATCGCTTAATGCAGCAAGACACAACTAACGGTGTTTATTTTGCCTTACCGACAATGGCTACAGCAAATGCTATGTATAAGCGGATGGCAACAGCATATAACAGTTTTTACCAAGCAGGTTCTAAGCCATCTTTAGTTTTAGCTCACGGTGCAAGTCATTTATCCAGTGAGTTCACAGAATCAATTATGCCCCTCAGAAATATTGCCAAAGAAACACAGGGTGATAATACAACCACAGCAGAAGCTCACTGCAATCAGTGGTTAACAGATAATCGTAAAAAATCACTACTGGCTGATATTGGAGTTGGGACAATAGATCAGGCACTGTTGGCAATACTCCCTTCACGGCATCAATCATTGCGCTTATTGGGGTTGCTCAATAAAGTCTTAATTGTAGATGAGGTTCATGCTTGTGACACCTATATGCACGAATTATTATGTGCTTTGCTTAAAACACATGCCGCGTCAGGTGGCAGCGCTATTTTGCTTTCAGCAACCTTGCCTGAAAGCCAGCGTCAAAAACTGATAGATGCGTATAGTGATGGCAAAAAATGGCAACAAACCATATTGCAAAAAACCATATTGCAAAAAACAGGGTTAAATGATTATCCATTAATAACTTCGTTGAGCAAAAAAGGTATTCAAGAAACAGTTGTAGAAACACGGGAAACAGTAAAAAGAACGGTTAAAACCAAACTTATTCACTACCAAAATGATATTGAAAATTTGTTTATTGATGTTGTCAAGAATGGTCAATGTGCTTGCTGGATTCGGAATACGGTCATAGATGCACGAGAATCATTTGAATACTTAAAGAAAAAACACCCTGATTGGGATATTGATCTATTTCATGCCCGTTTTGCAATGGGGGATAGGCTCAATATTGAAAACCGTGTGCTAGATAATTTTGGGAAGAATAGCAAAAACGAAGATCGTACAGGAAAAATACTAATTGCTACGCAGGTAGTAGAACAATCACTAGATGCCGACTGGGATGAAATGGTCACAGACCTAGTGCCGATAGATATGATCATTCAGCGTGCAGGTCGTTTATGTCGTCATACCCGTGATAAATTAGGCAACCGAATTAATAGTAAAGATCAGCGTGGTAGCGCAGTAATGCATATCTATAGCCCAGAGCTGACAAATGAGCCTACAGAAAACTGGTATGCCGACTTTTTTGAGAAAGCAAAAAACATTTATAAAAATCATGGACAGTTATGGCTGACAGCAGACCTATTGCAGAAACAAAAAGCATTTAAAATGCCAGAAAATGCCCGTGCTTTGATTGAAGGTGTTTATAGCAAAAAGGCAGAAGAAAATATTCCTGAAGCTTTGCAAACTAGCGTATGGGAGGCTGAGGGTGAAAACAAAGCAGAAGCAAGTCTTGCACGCTCCAATGCATTAAAAGTAAACGCAGGTTATAGCAGCAAAATCACCAACCGCTGGTGGGATGAAGCTCTAACACCAACACGACTGAGAGAAGACACAATTTCACTGTATCTAGCGCGTTGGGAGAATGGAAACCTGTCACCGTGGAGTGATGAGTCAGAACACGCATGGGCTTACAGTAGTGTTTCAATACGCACTTTTTGGGTAAAACAAGAAGCTGAAAGAGATGATATACCTAAAGAATTTATTAAAAAATGCAAAGAAACCTTGCCAGCCAAAGGAAGATGGGGAGTACTTGTGCCTTTGATAGAAATGGAAAATGAGTTATGGGAAGGTGTGGCATTAAATGAAAAAGGTGAAAATGTTACTATAAAATATACCAAATTATCGGGGTTGGTGGTGAAATGAATACCAGAACTCTTTCTGATATTCATTTGATCCCCACGGATGTGGGGAAGATAACTTATTTTTATTATTAACACGGTTCATCCTCGCTTCACGAGGAATCTTAGATATTATCAATATTAAAGTGTTATTAATATAAATAATATTTTTTTTTGCGAGTATATTGTTTTAATGCTAAAATAATAAGCAATATTAATATTGGTAACAACTATGTTTGAGTTGAAAAAGGCATATAAGGGTATTGTTCTAGTCTTGTTGTTGGTGAGTGTTTTTATATTAGCAAGCAAATTACGACAAATTAAAATGGATTTTTCTACACAGCAATTAGAAATAAATTTTGATAAAAAGAATGCTAAACAAATTGATAAGACAAGCCAGCAGAGACGCATTAAAGAGGCAGATTAATGGAAAATTTATTAATTGCTAGATGGATACCTATTCACAGAAAGAATGGAATACACGAATTAATAGCACCTTGGCAAATTTCAGACCCCGATATTATTTCCATCAATTCTCCTCGTCCCGACTTTGATGGAGCGATTATTCAGTTTCTTATTGGTTTATTACAAACAACGATGACCCCAAAAGATGAAGAAGAATGGGGTAAAAATCTAGAGCAAGCCCCTTCAGGTGAAGCTTTAAAGCACTCTTTTACAAGGGTATCTCATGCTTTTGAAGTAAAAGGTGATAATCCTCAATTTATGCAAGACTTAGAGCCATTAGACGTTAAGTCAGCCAATAAGATTTCTGGCTTATTAATAGAAGCACCAGGTGGTAATACCATTAAAGAAAATAAAGATCATTTTGTAAAGCGTAGTCAGATTGAATCAATGTGTCCTGCTTGTGCAATAACGGCTTTATTAACTTTGCAAACCAATGCACCAAGTGGAGGACAAGGGCATCGCACATCATTGCGCGGTGGTGGTCCGTTAACCACATTAGTTGTAAATGATTCTAATAATAGTGGTCTAAGTGATAATCTATGGACTAATCTATGGTTGAATGTACTGGACAAAAGTCGTGAACATATAATTACTGGGGATTGGTCTAGTTCAGAAGAAAGTGCAATATTCCCGTGGATGGGAAAAACAAAAACAAGTGAGAAAACTACTGGTATTGAAGTATTTCCAGAAGATGTCCACCCAGATCAAATGTATTGGTCGATGCCTCGTCGAATTCGTATTTTATGGGATGAAACGACAATAGGTAATTGTGATATTTGTAATGAATATTCTGAAGAATTAGTTTCACACTACGAAACAAAAAACTACGGGGTTAATTATTCAGGTCAATGGCAACACCCATTAAGCCCACATAGTGTTAATAAAGAGGGTGAGATTTTACCACGACATGCCCAACCAGATGGAATGACATATCGCCATTGGTTAGGCTTGGTTAAAAATGTAGATACTCTTTTTCCTGCAAAGGTTGTTGCACGTTACCAAAGAGTCATTGCCAATTTTTCGCAAAAAAATAAAGAGCAACTCCGTATCCGAGCCTTTGGCTATGATATGGATAATATGAAAGCCCGTTGTTGGTATGAAACAACTTTCCCCTTGTATGAACTGGTTGACAATAATGGAGTAGATATTTCGCTGTACATTGGGATACTAACAACAACTGCAACAGATGTTGCTTCAATGGTACGAAGTTGCATCAAGGAGGCTTGGTTCAGACGACCTGGTGATGCGCGGGGTGATACTTCATTTTTACAATATGCGTTCTTTCAATATACCGAAAAACCGTTTTACCACTCAGTCGAAAAACTAATAAAAAATACCGACGATTCTGAAAAACAAATACTCAATGACTGGCATCAAATTTTAAGACAGTCTGCCTATGCCTTATTTGACTACTGGTCAGACAATGGTGATTTTGCACAATCAGACCCTAAACGTATTGCAAAAGCACATACAGAATTGAAAAAGCTATTACACAGTAAAAAACTATTAGAGGCGTTACAGGTCGCTAAACGCAAGAAAAAGGAGATGGCTTAATGAATAGGGAAGATATAAAAACCATGTCAGATAGCCTAGCTAAATGGCGAAGTGATTTGCATGAACCACATCGGCGAGGAGCAAGGGCAGAACTACGTCGATCTAAGAATATAACAGATGTCATTATGACACCCACTTTTCAGTATTTGTGCGGACGTTTAGCCGAAGAGTTAAAGACATTTAGTAAGAAAGATAAAGAACGCTTAGCTTTTATTGTAGGTCTGCTTTCTCATGTGAGAGAACACAGTAAAGTTAAACTTGCCAAAAGTATGTCGGCTGGCTCACCTTCGTGTGTTAGCGAATTACGTTTTAGGCGATTATTACAAAATGATTATGATGACAGGTTTTATGCTGCAATGATTCGTATTATTCGAATGTTGAAATATCAGGTAAATGTCTATGATCTTGTTGAATCCATGTATTACTGGGACGAAAGAAAAAAGAAAGAATGGGCTTATGCCTATTTCTCGTGACTTTATCGTCCTTTCTAGCAGAATGTGCCGTAAAAGCCCATTGTAGGTTGGTGCTGAGTTTATGAAGCCCAACCGAACAGCGTCATGTTGGGCTTCGTTCCTCAGCACCAACCTACAAAGTGTACTTTTACAGCACCCTCCTAAGTTGAAGAGCTAAAACCAATAAATTAAGGAAGCAGATTATGAGCCGTTTTATACAACTACATTTATTAACATCTTACCCGCCTTCAAACCTTAATCGTGATGATTTGGGGCGACCTAAAACAGCCATTATGGGAGGTGAAGCACGTTTAAGAATATCATCACAAAGCCTAAAACGTGCTTGGCGAACCTCTGAAAGTTTTAAAAAAGCCTTAGATCAACATATTGGTACACGTACTAAATCAAAAGGTGTTGAGGCTTATAAGAAACTGCGAGAAAAAGGTGTATCCAAAAAACTGGCTTTTGATTCAGCAAAGGCGATTGCAGACGTGTTCGGCAAGTTAAAGCAACTTTCAAAGAAAGAAAAAGGGGATTTAAAAAAATTACCCGATGAAGAACGAGAAAAAAAGGAGCTTACAGAGTTAGAAATTGGACAGCTTGCTCATATTAGCCCTGAAGAAGATGCCGCTATTGATGCGTTAATAGATGAAATCACCCATAGAAATACCAAGCCAGAAAAAGAAGATTTATTCTTGTTGAAAAAGAAGCACACAGCTTCTGATATTGCCCTTTTTGGTCGTATGTTGGCATCCAGCCCTGCACATAATACCGAAGCTGCTGCCCAGATCGCCCACGCTATAACCGTTCACCCTGTTGTTGTTGAAGATGACTTTTTTACCGCTGTGGATGACTTAAACAACGGTGAAGATGATATGGGCGCTGGTCATATGGGAGATACTGAATTTGCGG
Source organism: Thiotrichaceae bacterium (assembly GCA_026988295.1). Taxonomy (GTDB): domain Bacteria; phylum Pseudomonadota; class Gammaproteobacteria; order Thiotrichales; family Thiotrichaceae; genus Cocleimonas. The sequence goes on along the minus strand of JALSLM010000001.1, from coordinate 14,549 downwards.
CAGGTTTATTTTATATTTATGCCTGTATTGATAAGCAGTTATTAATTGAAAACCTTTCTGATAATGAAGACCTTGCAAATACCACGATTGCCAGCTTGATTGAAGCAATGGCAAAGGTAGCACCCACTGGCAAACAGAATAGCTTTGCATCCCGTGCCAGAGCTTCGTATATTTTATGTGAAACGGGTGATCAACAACCACGCTCTTTATCAGTCGCTTTTTTAAATCCAGTTGTTGGAACGGGTATGTTGCAAGATGCTGTAAGCAATCTAAATGAGAAACTAGAGAATATGGATAAAGCCTATGGTGCTTGTGCAGACAAGCGTTGCAAAATGAATGCAGATACCGGTGAAGGTACGCTTCAAGAAATTATTCAGTGTGCGATGGAGGCTTAAAATGCCTGACTTTTTAGTTTTTCAAGTTTATGGCAATCTAGCCTCATGGGGTGATGTTGCCGTAGGGGAGCATCGTCCGACTCAATCCTACCCGACTAAATCAGCCATGTGTGGTTTAATTGCTGCATCTTTAGGGCTTAAACGTGAGAATGATGAGCCGCATAAGCAATTAAATGATCATTATGGTGTTGCTGTATGCGTGCAATCCCAAGGTGAATTATTGCGTGACTACCACACCACTCAAGTGCCAGCAGGTAACGAAAACTGGTTTACCCGAAAAGATGAACTTAGCTTTGACCCTCAGGAGTTAAAGACCATTCTTTCTCAGCGTGATTATCAAATGGATGCTTTTTATTTGGTGGCTATTTGGCAAAAAAAGCTTAAAGATACCGCCCCATATTCTCTTGAAGATATAGCACAAGCATTAAAAAAACCCGTTTTTGTAACAAGCTTGGGGCGCAAAGCTTGTTCCCCCAGTTTGCCTTATAACCCACAGCTTATAAAACAAACATCACTTAAAAACGCCTGTGAAACCTATACCTTGCCAGATGAGCTAATAAAGTATCAATTAAAAAAAGAAGCCTTAATTACTTGGTACTGGGAAGATTTAACAGCAGAAGAATCAGGTATGCAACATACAATGGTTTACCCACGTCGAGATCAGGTCAGAAGCCGAAAACGCTGGCAATTTTTAAAGCGTAAAGAATACTATTTTGCAGAACAAAGACAAACTGGCAATAAATCAGGGAGACCCTAATGTACTTTAGCAAAATCACCCTAAAGCCCACGGCTGATCGAGCAAAATATGCCGAGACTGTTTGTGCCAATACCTATAAAGAACATCAAGAACTGTGGAAATTATTTAATGATGACCCTGATGCCGACCGTGATTTTATCTATCGTTACGAACCACAAAATAATATACCAGCCTATTATGTCGTCTCCAATAGAAAGCCCAATGATCAGACATATTTATGGGATATTCAAACTAAAGACTATCAGCCAAAGCTAGCTATAGGAGAAAAATACGCATTTATACTACGTGTTAATCCCGTTATAAGTAAAAAAGGCAGACGGCATGATGTGGTTATGCATAAAAAGTATCTAATGAATTACAAAAAAATAGATAAGTTAAAACGACCAACATCACAACAAATCATTGAAGAAGCGGGGCGTGAGTGGCTGCAATCTCGTGTTGAATCAGCAGGATTCTCTTTTGATAATGAGTCAGTGCGTATTGATGGCTATCAAGCGAAAACATCCGGCAAAAAAAGAGGTAACAAAGAGATTCGATATAGCACTATGGATTATAGAGGTATTTTAAGTATTACCAATCCAGATGCCTTTTCTAAGGTTTTAATGCAGGGGATAGGCAAAGCGCGTGCCTTCGGTTGTGGTCTAATGCTAATTCGAAGGTTATAAAAATTAGTTGCTTAAAAAGTATAAAAATAGGGGGGGATGGGTATATCCTAAAGTGAGCTTATGCTAGTATAACTTGTATGACAATGAGTCTTACAAGGTGTATGCTATGAATGAAATTAGAATTAATGCAAGGCTAGATGAACAAGCCAGTAAAGATTTAAGCTTTTTACGTGAAGAGTTAAGTGATTATACTATCACCGATATTGTTAAATTCTCCATCCAGAAAGCCGCCCAAGAACTACGTGATAAGTCTAATGCAAAACAACAAAATCAAATCTGGTTAGAGAGTGGTTTTGTCGGTGGATTTGATGCACCTGACGATTTATCGACGAACTATAAAAAGTATCTAGCGGATATTCTTGATGAAAAATATCCTGCCGAATAACAGCCTTATTGTTGATAGTGGTTTTTGGATTGCACTGGGAAGCCCAAAAGACAAGCATTTTGAATTAGCTCAAGCAGCACTTCTCAATTATAAGCAGTTTGTATTTATTTCAACTTGGCCAGTAATTATTGAAACCAGCTACTTATTGCATAAACGAATGAGTTTTAAGGCTCAACAAGTATTTCTTACCAATATAGAGCAGGGAGGCATGGAGGTATTTCACCTGAATATTCAAGGTCATCTAAATAAATGTAGAAAGTTAATGCACAAGTACCAAGATTTACCTATGGATTTGGCAGATGCTTCGTTAGTCATTCTTGCTGAAGAACTAGGTCATGGGCGAATCCTTTCCACCGACCAAAGAGATTTCAACGCCTACCGTTGGAAAAATCACAAACCGTTTGAGAATCTACTATTAGGGACGGAACAATAATATCTAATGCCAAAAAACAATTCGCCATATCTGCCACTTAAACCCATACCAATGAAAGATCGTGTTTCCATGATATTTCTTGAATATGGAAATCTTGATGTCAAAGATGGTGCGTTTGTGCTTATTGATAAAACAGGAGTACGCACACATATCCCCGTTGGCTCAATTGCCTGCATTATGCTTGAACCAGGCACACGAGTTTCCCACACTGCTGTACGTTTGGCCTCAGAAGTAGGAACTTTACTGGTTTGGGTAGGAGAAGCAGGAGTTCGCCTATATGCCTCTGGACAACCAGGCGGTGCGCGCTCAGATCGCCTGCTATATCAAGCCAAACTAGCCCTAGATGATGACTTGCGGCTAAAAGTAGTACGCAAAATGTATCAGATACGTTTTGATGAAGAAGCACCTCAAAAAAGAAGCGTTGAACAGTTGCGGGGCATTGAAGGTTCACGAGTTCGCAAAACCTACCAACTTCTTGCAAAACGCTATGGTGTAACGTGGAAAGGTAGGCGTTATGATCCTAAAAACTGGGATTCTGCTGACGTAGCTAACCGATGTATAAGTGCCGCAACATCCTGTCTTTACGGAATTAGTGAAGCGGCAATCTTGGCAGCAGGATATGCCCCAGCCGTTGGTTTTATCCATACGGGAAAGCCACAATCATTTGTCTATGATATTGCTGATATTTTTAAGTTCGATAAAATTGTACCACTTGCTTTTAAGATAGCGGCCAAAAATCCAAGAAATCCAGAGAGAGAAGTACGGCTTGCTTGTCGTGATATATTTCGTGAAGATAAAATCCTTAAAAAAATTATCCCCATGATTGAAGAAGTCCTTGCAGCAGGTGATATAAAACCACCAAAAGCCCCCAAAGAATCAGTTTTACCCGCTATTCCTCTGCCTGATAAAATTGGTGATGAAGGTCATCGTAATAAATAAAGGAGTACATCCTTAAATCTAAGAGAAGCAAAAATGGCAATGATAATGGTTGTAACCGAAAATATACCACCACGTTTACGAGGAAGGCTTGCTATCTGGTTATTGCAAGTCAGAGCGGGAGTGTATATCGGAAATGTATCAAGGCGAATTCGTGAAATGATCTGGGAGCAATGCCAACATTATATTGAAGATGGAAATATAGTAATGGGCTGGTCAACCAATACAGAATCAGGCTTTGACTTCCAGACACTCGGTAAAAATAGAAGAATACCAGTTGAAATGGATGGTCTAAGATTAGTCTCTTTTCTTCCAGCAGAGAAAGAAAATGTCCTTTAATAAATTGTATAAAAACCAATCAAACATTCTGGTAGAAAAATCACAATTGATTTTTAGTTTGTAAACCAATCGGTTATAATTAGTATGTTCCCCACACTCGTGGGGATGAACCGCCTGGGTTTTTCATTGTTGCTGGTCGCCCTTCATGTTCCCCACACTCGTGGGGATGAACCGCATGCACAACACTTTCTATATCTCTTAATTAAATGTTCCCCACACTCGTGGGGATGAACCGGCGTGCTGTGCCGTCAGCCTTTGCGAGGTACCATGTTCCCCACACTCGTGGGGATGAACCGTTAAAGTAATAAAAACAGGCACATATTTTCCTATGTTCCCCACACTCGTGGGGATGAACCGACATAGTACTTAATATTGTTGCATTAAACATAATGTTCCCCACACTCGTGGGGATGAACCGCTGGTAAAACAAAAACAAATGCAGGAAATACCATGTTCCCCACACTCGTGGGGATGAACCGTTTTAAATCAGCTATTCAAAGATAGTTATGGTATGTTCCCCACACTCGTGGGGATGAACCGAGACATTACTTATTATGGCATCTTCCGATGGTATGTTCCCCACACTCGTGGGGATGAACCGGCGTGACCGCCATTTTTGATGATGATGCAAATATGTTCCCCACACTCGTGGGGATGAACCGTCTGTCAGGTTTCCGCGTTCTTCTTTGCTTATATGTTCCCCACACTCGTGGGGATGAACCGCGTCATCACCGTCACCCTCACCACCATCACCAATGTTCCCCACACTCGTGGGGATGAACCGGCGGCGGGGGAAGAATTTCCACGGGGGATCCAATGTTCCCCACACTCGTGGGGATGAACCGCAAACTTATCGGGTGCAGACCTAATGAGGGCAATGTTCCCCACACTCGTGGGGATGAACCGACACCCGCCATTTAATTATTGGCGATCTAAAAATGTTCCCCACACTCGTGGGGATGAACCGGTGATGATGATCTGGTGCTTGAGGCCGCCAAGATGTTCCCCACACTCGTGGGGATGAACCGCTTTTTACCACCTTTGAAGATGGCGCGGAGGGATGTTCCCCACACTCGTGGGGATGAACCGACGCTCAAAAAGACAGAAAGGAGCAAACTGCAATGTTCCCCACACTCGTGGGGATGAACCGCCTCTAAGTGCTATCGTTTCCGTGTGATGCCCATGTTCCCCACACTCGTGGGGATGAACCGAAACCCGTTTTTTTAACAGCTCCCAGCCCATGATGTTCCCCACACTCGTGGGGATGAACCGTCTTTAAACAAAATGGGTAGCAGTCATTGACAATGTTCCCCACACTCGTGGGGATGAACCGCCTCGCTTGATTAATTTCAGCGGGTTTTTTTTATGTTCCCCACACTCGTGGGGATGAACCGATATGCCAGAATGTATAGAGGGCTACAATCTGATGTTCCCCACACTCGTGGGGATGAACCGGCTTTTCTGATCTAGGTGGTCAGGTCGGGAGTATGTTCCCCACACTCGTGGGGATGAACCGCGATCACGGGAAGTGAAACGTCATACGGCGGGATGTTCCCCACACTCGTGGGGATGAACCGCAAAAGAGCAGCGCGGATTCTTGCCGCGTCTGATGTTCCCCACACTCGTGGGGATGAACCGCCGCAGGGTAATTGGCTGATTATGTCAATTAGATGTTCCCCACACTCGTGGGGATGAACCGTGCATCAAATTTACTAAAACTTGCTTCAATTTATGTTCCCCACACTCGTGGGGATGAACCGTAAAAAAGGAGCATAAATTATGCCAGGTTTTAAATGTTCCCCACACTCGTGGGGATGAACCGATTCCAAGAATCTAGGAAAACGACCCGATTCGATGTTCCCCACACTCGTGGGGATGAACCGCCTGATGAACGTAGACCTGCCGACAGAATGCAATGTTCCCCACACTCGTGGGGATGAACCGCTGTCAATGACATTGCTTTTTAGGGCATTTAAATGTTCCCCACACTCGTGGGGATGAACCGGGGTGTTGTCTATGTATTTTGTGTCTAATAATATGTTCCCCACACTCGTGGGGATGAACCGTTCTCTACTTCTTTGGATTTCGTTGGTCTTATATGTTCCCCACACTCGTGGGGATGAACCGCACTTCATTTTTTTCGGTTGTATAGATCATTAATGTTCCCCACACTCGTGGGGATGAACCGACTTTTTGAAATCGCATCACCAGCCGAGTCAAATGTTCCCCACACTCGTGGGGATGAACCGTCGAAGTTATCAACACCACGACCATCAAATCGATGTTCCCCACACTCGTGGGGATGAACCGTCTCAATTGCTATCACAACGGTGATAGTAATGATGTTCCCCACACTCGTGGGGATGAACCGTGCGGCAACGCGCCATAAATGTACTTGAACAAATGTTCCCCACACTCGTGGGGATGAATCGCCAGTATGGTGATAACGGGTAACTCAGTATCAATGTTCCCCACACTCGTGGGGATGAACTAATTTCTCTTGAGAGTGATAGTATTTCACAGAAACATTATCTCGCTCCTAGCTTTGCGACACGCGAAGCATAGCCGCTTAAGTTGGTGGTTTAACGCTTAAATGGTTTCCAATATATCAATATAGAAGATAAGCAAAAAAATGCAAAAAAATGCAAAAAAAGGGGGGGATGGGTTGTATAGTACAGGTTATGGTAATTCTATCTATCTCATTTAGCCACAATAACACGCGGCATTAGCGCTAAACGGTTTAGTCGTCTAGCGAATTTCTTATTATCAAATGTTGCCATGCTGTCGCATTGATTATAACTGGCATGGTGGATGGTATCCGCAAAATCCAATCCTTCGCTTAGACTTAATACAGCTCTTTCAACCAGATTTTTATCTTCAATTTCTACATTGGGTAAAGATAATAAATGTTGAAATACTTGCTGTATATCGGTTGGTGTAAACTGATAAAAGCCTCGCATCACCCATTCAAATTCAAGTAATACTGTTTTGCATGCCATGAGTGTTTTGCCTGATTCAATCAGTTTTTTTGCAATTAGTTGCTGTTTTTGCGCTTCTTTATCTGCTTCATCCTCAATATAGTAGCGAGCCAGTATATTTGTATCTAATCCAATCATTTTGGATTCAAGGCTTTAAGTAATTGAGCTGGGTCAAAATCAACGGGGACGGCTTGTTTGTTGCTTTTGAGCATTCTAAAGCCACTTTTTTTGATTTCAATAGGTGTATTCTCAACCCGCATTTCTACGTGGTTGTCTATCACTTTAAATGATATTTGACTGCCTTTTCTAATTCCCAATTTTTGGCGCACATGTTTAGGAATAGTCACTTGTCCTTTGCTGGTTACTGATGTTTGTTGCATTTTATTCACCTTTAATTTCTCACAATTTTTTTATATCCTGAATCTGTGATGAGTCAATGGCTTGCATCTTGTGTCGTAGTGGCTTCATGGGTTCAGGATGCATTAAAAGTAATACTCGGTAAGAATACCAAAGAAATATAACTTCAGCAATATCACAACCATCTTATGGGAGCTCTGATTAAGAGAAGCTATTTTTAGTGTCTTTCGTGGTATGGCTTCTAGTACTTCAACAATGTTGCTGAAGTACTAGATTTGGGGCGATCTATTAAATTTTTTCTAAATCTGCAATTGCTGCTGTGAGGTGTGTTGTTGCTAGTTTGGCAACTTCTTGAACGGTTTCATTGTCTTCGAGTCCTAGCACAGGTTCAGGAGCCATGAAATGAAAAATTGTTTCTCCTGCTTCTTCACGGGCAACTATTGTGCAGGGTAATAAAGCACCTGCTTCTGGAGCAGCTTCGATAATTTTCTTTGCCATACCAGGGTTACATGCGCCTAGAATACGGTAGGGAGCAATATCTTCATTGAGTTTAGTTTTGACAGTTGCTTGGACATTGATTTCACTGACAATGCCTAGTTTATGGGTCATTAGTACGCTTTTGAGTGTTTCAATCGCCTCGTCTATCGGTTGTTTTAAGCGTGTATTTAATGTGTATGACATTTGTTTTCTCCAGTTGTAAGGTATAAAAAGTATAAAAAAAGGGGGGGGATGGGTATCTATAAAGATTAAGGTAGTGAAACCCCTTTATTACGCAACATTTCTGATAATCGAATCAATGGTAATCCGATTAATGCAGTTGGGTCATCGCCCTGTAATCGTTTAAAAAGGGTAACGCCAAGACCTTCAGATTTAAAGCTACCTGCACAAAAGTAGGGTTGTTCTGCAATGAGGTAGGATTGTATCTCATTGTCGCTTAGTATTCTAAAATCAACGTGAAAGGGTATTAAATCTAGTTGATAGCTATTATCAGTTGTATCATATACGCATAAACCAGTGAAAAAGCTTACTCGTTGACCTGAGCTTTCTGTGAGTTGTGTTACTGCATTTTCATGGTTTTTAGGTTTTCCTTGGATCTTGCCCTTTAGAACGGAGCATTGATCAGAGGCTATAATAAGCGCATTAGGGTGCTTTTGTGCAACAGCCTGTGCTTTTTCTAATGAAAGACGTTTAACGTAAGCCTCTGCTGTCTCATTTTCTAAAGGTGTTTCATCTATATTAGGGGAATCAACGCTAAAATCTAAATTAAAGCGTTTGAGTAGTTCTTTACGAAAGGGTGATGTTGAGCCGAGTACCAGTGTTTTTTGTGTCATAGAAAGAAGCTGTGTGTAGAAAATTTTAAAGAAGCTGATAGTAACTTAAATCCTGTAGGTAGTCACATGTAAATACTACAAGTTATTGATCTGCGTAGTGATATTTGAATTTTTCTTGGTATTGGTGAGTATTTCAATTAAATCAAAATCTTGCAATCTATATACGCTAACAGTTGCAGAATTTAGATATGAAATAAAAAAGCGTATCAGAGGTAAAAACAACTTTACATCAGGGGGTGAAGCTACCTATAATTCCGCGCCTATGTCAAAGTGTAGTCGTTTTCAGCGTTTGCCTGTCGAGGTTGATCCATTTAGGTTGGTTGAACAGCGCAGGGTTTTAGATGGTCGAATCCCATTGGGGGATTTTTCTCGCCTTGCTGAATCATTGATAAAACCTGTTAAATCACTTGATCTTATTGAAGATAATGGTGAAGTTGATCAAGACAATAACAATAATGAAGGCATTGTTTTTGTTCATTTGGATTTTACCCGTACAGATACTGGTTTACCAATGATTAAAGGCAATATTCATGCTGATTTGGATATGCTTTGCCAACGCTGTTTGCAAACTAAAACAGAGCCTTTTAAAACAGATTTTGAAGTGGTTCTAGTAACCAGTGACGAACAAGCAGAAAGAATACAAGAAGGCTTTGATACTTGGTTTGTAGAGGATCAAAAGATATTTCTACTGGATTTTATTGAAGATGAAATCCTCCTTGCATTGCCATTAGCGGTGGCTCACGATGACTGTAAAGCAGAACGTGAACTAATTGAGGCAGGGGTTGAAGATTTTGTTAGAGTTAATGTGGCAGAAAACGCAACAGAAAATGCAGGAGCAGAGAATGCAGAAGTACAGCAGGAAAACCCTTTTGCTGTACTTAAAGATTTAAAACTAAAGTCCTGAATCAGTGAAAAAAATACAGATTTAGGGAAAATAATTGGAGAAATCCCATGGCAGTACAAAAAAGTAAAGTAACACGCTCACGTCGTGGTCAGCGTCGTTCACATGATTCTTTAAAGAATCCAACCTTATCTATTGATCCTGTATCAGGTGAGACTCATTTGCGTCATCACATGACTCCAGACGGGTTTTACCGTGGTCGTCAAGTAATAGCATCACCTGTTGAAGAGTATGATGAGGATGATGAGGAGTAGACGTAAACGATACTGCGTTGTCTCTTACTACTTATCAGTTTAAAAACGCGGGCCTAGTCCCGCGTTTTTGCCATCCTAAAAGTGTTCTTGGAGTGTTTGGAGTAAAAGCCTAGATGAATACCTTGTTTCGTATCGCAATTGACACGATGAGTGGCGATAATGGTCTTGAGGCCGTTGTTCCTGCCGCTATAAATTTTCTTAAAGAACACGATGATACAATCCTTACCTTGGTTGGGGATGAGACACTTTTAAAAGCTGAACTTGAGCAGCATAAACAATCCTCAAATGATCGCCTAATTATTCAACATGCTTCGCAGGTTGTGACAATGGATGAAGCACCCGCACAGGCGTTGCGTGGCAAAAAAGATTCTTCCATGCGTGTTGCTATTAATCTGGTAAAATCGGGAGATGCCGATGCCGCAGTGAGCGCAGGCAATACGGGTGCATTAATGGCAACAGGTCGGTTTGTTCTGCGTATGTTGCCTGGCATAGATCGCCCTGCAATTTGTACGGCTATTCCAGCGTCTAACGGGCATACATATATGCTTGATCTAGGTGCTAATATTGATTCAACATCCGAGCATTTGTATCAGTTTGCCGTCATGGGTTCTGAATTAGCTCGCGCAATTGATGCTAATGAAAATCCGCGTGTTGGCTTGCTCAATATAGGGTCAGAAGATATTAAGGGAAATGAGCAGGTTAAAGCTGCCCATGAAGCCCTAAAGAACGGTGATTTTAATTATATCGGTTTCGTTGAAGGTGATGATATTTTTCATGGCGATGTTGATGTGATTGTCTGTGATGGTTTTGTCGGCAATGTTGCTTTAAAAACCACAGAAGGTTTGGCAAAAATGCTTTCACATGAGTTGAAAGCGGGTTATATGAAATCAATCTTTACTAAAATAGCAGCATTAATTTCTTATCCTGTATTAAAAGCTTTTAGAAATCGTTTTGATCATCGACGTTATAATGGTGCTAGTTTTTTAGGTTTAAAAGGTATCGTTATTAAAAGCCACGGTGGAGCTGATAGTGTTGCTTTTGCTAATGCCATCGGTATTGCACGTAAAGCCGTAATGGAAAAAGTACCCGATAGAATTGATAAACACTTACAAAAATATTTGGTTGATTAAGGAAAAACTGATTGGACTTGGTCAGGGTTTCCTTAAACCCATATTGATGGAGTATCAGATAAATTAAAGATCAGGGGGTGAAAGGATGAACTCAAAAATCACAGGAACAGGAAGTTACCTGCCAGAAAAAATACTCACTAATCATGATCTTGAAAAAATGGTCGATACCTCTGATGAGTGGATTATTGAGCGTACTGGCATAAAAAAACGTCATATTGCAGAAGCAGGACAGACTACTTGTGATTTAGCTGAAGTTGCGGCTAAACGTGCTATGGAAATGGCAGGAAAGACAGTCGATGATATTGATCTTATCGTGTTTGCAACGACAACTCCCGACTTAATTTTTCCCAGTTCTGCCTGTTTATTACAAGCCAGATTAGGTATTTCTGGCTGTGCTGCCTTCGATGTGCAAGCCGTTTGTACAGGTTTTATTTATGCCTTGGGTATTGCCGATAAATTTATTAAAAGTGGCACGCATAAGTGCGCACTGGTTATCGGAGCTGAAACATTTTCAAATATTCTCGATTGGACAGATCGCGGAACCTGTATCCTATTTGCTGACGGTGCAGGAGCCGTTGTCCTTGAAGCCAGTGAAGAGCCTGGTATTTTATCAACGCATTTACATGCTGATGGTAAATATCAAGAATTATTGCGCACCAAGGGCGGTATAGCCAAGAATAAGGCAATCCTAGATTCTGGTGGTGCTTTTGTTGAAATGAAAGGCAATGAAGTTTTCCGCATGGCAGTAAATACCTTAGGTCGTATTGTTGATGAGACATTAGCGTTCAATAATATGCAAAAATCAGATATAGATTGGCTCGTTCCGCATCAAGCGAATATTCGCATTATTAAGGCGACAGCAAAAAAACTTAAAATGGATCTAGATCATGTTGTCGTAACAGTTGATGAACATGGTAATACCTCAGCAGCTTCAGTTCCGTTAGCACTTGATACGGCTGTTCGTGACGGGCGCATCAAAAAGGGTGATATAGTTATGACTGAAGCCTTTGGTGGCGGATTTACTTGGGGTTCTGCCTTAATTAAATGGTAGGGTTATTTATAACATTAATGAGCGGGGTATTTATTGCATTGCTTCTAAGCCCTAAAATAAGCCCTAAGATAAGCTCCAAAATAATCTATAAACCCATCCCCCCCCTTTTTTACATATTTTATACAATAGTTTGATATGCCTGATTCAAAAGGGCAATTTGATAGCAAAGCTTTTCTAAAGACAGTTCCACATAAGCCAGGGGTCTATCGTATGTTATCAGACGATGGCAAAATTCTTTATGTGGGCAAGGCAAAAGACCTAAAGAACCGAGTTAGCAGTTATTTTCGCAAGAATCTGGTGAACTCTCGAATCTACTCAATGGTCAAGCAAATTCAAGATGTGCAAATTACCCTGACCAGCACAGAAGCCGAAGCATTGTTGCTTGAAAGCAATCTAATCAAAAAACATCATCCTCGCTATAATATTTTATTACGTGACGATAAAAGCTACCCCTATATTTATTTATCCAAGCATGAATTTCCACGTTTAACGTTTCATCGTGGTGGACGCAAAGGTCAAGGGCAATATTTTGGACCTTACCCCAGTGCAGGTGCTGTACGTGAGACGCTTAATCTATTGCAAAAGTTATTCTTAGTGCGTCAGTGCGAAGACAGCTATTATAGTAATCGTTCACGACCATGTTTGCAGTATCAGATTCAACGTTGTAGCGCACCTTGCACGGCTGAAATTAAGCAATCAGATTACCAACAGGGAGTGCGCCATACTGTTAAGTTTTTGCAGGGAAAAAGCCAGCAAGTGATTGATGAACTTGTACAGCAAATGGATCAATCAGCTGCAAAGCTTGAGTTTGAACAGGCAGCAATTTATCGTGATCAAATTGAAAAACTACGACAGGTCTCTCAACAGCAAAGCATTAGTGGAGGGCAGGGGGATGTTGATGTTGTTGCGCTTCAATATGCTTCAAATATTGCCAGTGTGCAGGTTTTAACCATTAGAAAAGGCAATAATCTTGGGAATAAGAACTTCTTTCCTAAAATACCTTCTCAGTATAAAGATCAAGAAGAGGGCAATAACTCTAGTAGCAACAACTCTAGCAGCAGCAACTCTAGCAGCAGCAACAACAAGACAGCTAAGATTCTGTCATCATTCTTAGCACAATATTATATAAATCATGAAATACCTGCTGAAATTCTTTTAAATCAACAACCAGAAGATAGTGAAACTTTACAGGAGATGTTAGCTCTAAGAGCCGAACATAAAGTGAATCTTTCTTACAAACTAAGGGGAGATCGACAACGCTGGGTTGATATGGCTCAACGCAATGCACAACATGCTTTAAGCACATATTTAGCATCAAAAGCGGGTATTCAGAAAAGAGTCATCGCCCTACAGAATGAACTAAATTTAAGCTACATCCCCTCACGTATAGAATGTTTTGATATTAGTCATACAATGGGTGAAGCCACCGTGGCATCCTGCGTTGTGTTTGGCTTGGAAGGGGCTATTAAATCAGAATATCGACGTTACAATATCAAAGATATTATTGGTGGTGATGATTATGCCGCTATGAAACAGGTGCTACAACGGCGTTTTCGAAAAGCAGTAGAAGCTGAGACCTGTGAAGATGCTAAGCTACCTGATATATTATTAATTGATGGTGGCAAAGGTCAAGTAAGGCAAGCAATAGATGTTTTACAAGACTTGCAAATAAATGGTGTCGATATTATCGGCGTTACCAAAGGAGAAGGTAGACGGCAAGATATGGATAGCCTAACAATAGGCAAAGAGAAAATCTTTTTGCCTGCCCATTCCAGTGCGTTGCATCTGATCCAACAAATACGAGATGAAGCGCATCGCTTCGCCATAACAGGGCATCGTCAACGCCGACAAAAGGCACGCAACACTTCGCCTTTAGAAGGTATTGCTGGGCTTGGTCAAAAACGTCGCCAGATATTGCTCAAACAGTTTGGTGGTATACGAGCAATAACACGAGCCAATGTAGACGAGTTAAGCAAAGTAAAAGGAATTAGTGCGGCATTAGCAGAAAAGATTTATGATGTATTTCACAATGATTAGATTTAACCAATTGAAGAATAAACAGTGATTTTAAATTTACCTATTTTTTTAACCCTATTAAGAATATTCGCAATTCCTCTGGTTGTGCTATTTTTTTATCTGGATATGCCGCTCACATCCTCCACCATTTTTGGTTTGGCTGGGCTAACAGATTTAGCAGATGGTTATTTGGCGCGTAAATACAATCAGGAATCCCGCTTTGGCGCATTTCTTGATCCTGTCGCTGATAAGCTATTAGTAGCGGTTGCCTTATTGTTGATAGTAGAGCGTGAAAGTATGTTTTGGATTACCTTTGCGTCGATCATAATTATCTCGCGTGAAATCACTATTTCAGCATTGCGTGAATGGATGGCAGAAACAGGGCAACGTAGCAAGGTTGCTGTTGCCTATATCGGAAAAGTAAAAGCAGTTTCACAAATTCTTGCGCTTATTTTCTTGCTTTACAATCAAGATCTATGGGGCTTGCCACTCAGAGAAGTTGGCTTAGTACTTTTAGTCATTGCCACAGTCTTGACAGTTATCTCAATGATTCAATACTTGCGCGGTGCTTTTAGCGAGTGATGACACAGTATTAAGAGTAGCTATGTAACCCATCCCCCC